>CAJYXO010000149.1 GCA_913778765.1 uncultured Massilia sp.
CTGCCGCTGGCCGACATGCCGGCCGCGGCGCCCGAGGAAGCGCCCGCGCAGACGGCGCCGCTCGACGGCCTGCGCGTGCTGGTGGTCGAGGACAACGACGACCTGCGCGAGATGATGTGCGCGCTGCTGCGCTCCTGCGGCTGCGCGGTGAGCGAGGCCGCCGGCGGCCGTGCGGCGCTCGCGCTGGCGGCGTCCAGCCTGCCGCAGGTCGCCTTCGTCGACATCGACCTGCCCGACATCTCCGGGCACGACGTGGCGCGCGCACTGGTCCGGCAGGGCGGCATCCGGCTGGTGGCCGTGACCGGCTACGGCCAGCCGGACGACGTGCGGCGGGCATTGGATGCCGGCTTCGACCGGCACCTGAAGAAGCCGGTGCGCCTGGAAGATCTTGAACGGGCCATCGGCGAGATCGTCACCGCGGGCTGATTGCGAATTTGCAACGAAAGAACAGGTTGTCTGCTGAAGCCGTGTTTGGCGAGGCTTTGTTCTCTTTGGCAGCGCTTCCATTTGTTCGGAACAAAACGCCCTACGGACGGCGGCGACGGGACATTCTCCCCGTCCCCCATCGAATCGAGCGCATCTGCTGCAAGCCGGCTCGTGCACGGTTAAATAGCCGTTGGAGATTATCGAGTTGTAAAGTAATCTGGCGGCAGGCGTACCAAAACTCACACATTTCCACAGACTTCTCATGGCCGATTCCAGCCCAGGTTCTGCCGTCGGATACCGTGACGATGCCGTCATCGCAGCGCTGCTGCACGGGCGTGGCGCACATTTGCAGGGGCGCGACCCGGCCGCCGAACGGTCGGCGCTGGCGCGCCTGGCGCAATCGCTGGCCGACGATCCGGAAGTCCTGCTGCAGCGGGTGGCGGAAGTGGCGCGCGAACTGTGCGGCGCGACCGCGGTGGTGGTGGCGGTGCGCGAGAGCGGCAAGGACGGCGACGAAGTCTGCTGGAGCGCGGTGGCGGGCCCGATGGCGCAGCAGGCGGGCAAGCGCTTTCCGGTCGAGTGCTGTCCCTGCGGCGCCAGCGTGCAGGGCGACTGCGCGGTGCTGTTCGAGCATCCGGCGATGGAATTCGAGTCGGTCCGTGCCGGCGGCGCCCGGGTCAAGGAAGCGCTCGGCGTGCCGTGGCGCGTGCGCGGCCACCCGGCCGGCGCGCTGATGGCCATGCTCGATGGCGACGACGACAATTTCGACGCCCACGACCTGGACCTGCTGCGCGAGCTGGCCGGCTTCGCCGCCGCCGCCCACCAGGCCCGCGGTACGCTGCGCGGCAAGGCAACGCTGGAGCGCGAGGTCGAGGAAAGCCGCGCCGCCGAACGCGCGCTGCGCGAGCACAAGGCCCTGATCGACGCCACCCTCAGCATCAGCACGGTGGGGGTGATCTACTTCGACCTCGACGGCACCATCCGCGAGGTCAACCAGGCCTACCAGCGCATGACCGGCTACAGCGAAGACGAGCTGCGCGTGACCGAGCACTGGAAGACCATCACCGCGCCCGAGTTCTGGGACATCACCCTGCGCGCGGGCCGCGAACTGAGCGAGACCGGCCTGACCCGGCCCTACACCAAGCAGATGGTGCGCAAGGACGGCAGCCGCTGGTGGGGGCTGTACGCGCCGGCGCGCATTTCGGGCGAGGGCGCGCACGCGCGCTGCGTCTGTTTCGTGCTCGACGTCAGCGAACTGAAGGACGCCGAAGCCAGGCTGGCCGAGAGCGAGGAGCGCTTCCGCGCCCTGGTCGAGGGCTTCGGCCAGGCCGTCTGGGAAACCGATGCCGACGCCAACTTCGTGGTGGCCTCGCCCAGCTGGTGCGCCTACACCGGCCAGCGCGAAGGCGCTTCGATGGGCCGGGGCTGGCTCGACGCCGTGCATCCGGACGACCGCGACTACGTGCAGCGCGAGTGGCGGGCGGCGCTGGCGATGCGGCGCGGGATCAACATGGAATTCCGCGTCCACGTGGCGATGGGCGGCTGGCGCTGGACCAATGTGCGCGCGGCGCCGCTGTTCAATCCGGACCGCAGCCTGCGCAAGTGGTTCGGCATGAACATCGACATCGACGAGCGGCGCCGCACCCAGGCCGCGCTGGCCGAGAGCGAACGGCGCTACCGCATGCTGTTCGAGGCGATGGACGAAGGCTTCCTGCTGGCCACCGTGCAGTTCGACGAGAACGGCCGGCCGAACGGGCTGGCGTATTCCGAGGCGAATCCGGCGGCGGTGCGCATGACCAGCATCCATTACGTCGGCCCGGGACAATTGAGGGTGCGGCCCGAGCACGAACCCTGCTGGCTGGAAGCCTGCGCCCAGGTGGCGCGCACCGGCGTCAGCACCCGCTCGCAATGCTTCGCCGATGCGCTGAAGAGCTGGTTCGACTTCTTCGTGTACCCGGTCGGCGGCGATGCCGCGGCGCCGCGGGTCGCGATCCTGTTCCACGACATCACGGTGCGCAAGCGCGCCGAAGACGCCCTGCGCGAAAGCGAAGCGCGTTTCCGGGCCCTGGCCGACGCTTCGCCGGCCCTGATCTGGCAGTTCGACCCGGACGGCAGCCTGATGTACCTGAACCAGCGCGGCCCCTGTGACGAAGCTGCCGCGCAGGATGAGGGCTGGCGCGCGCTGGTGCAGCCGGAGGACATGCACGCCTACCTGGCGGACGTGTCGGATGGCATTCGCCAGCGCGCCGCCTACAACCAGCGGATCCGGGTGCCGGCGCGCGACGGCAGCTGGCGCTGGTTCGAGTCGCATGCCGCGCCCTGGTACTCGGGCGACGTCCAGGACCGCGGCTACGTCGGCATCTCGCTCGACATCACCGGCGCGGTGCAGGCCGAGGACGCCCTGCGCGAAGCCGACCGCCGCAAGGACGAATTCCTGGCGACCCTGGCCCACGAGCTGCGCAATCCGCTGGCGCCGATTTCCAACGCGGTGCAGCTGATGCGCCGGCCGGACGGCCGCCGCCAGTCCGACCGCGTGGTCGAGATGGTCGGGCGCCAGGTGGGCCAGATCGTGCGCCTGGTCGACGACCTGATGGAAGTCTCGCGCATCACGCGCGGCAAGATCGACTTGCGGCTGGAGCGCATATCGGTGGCCGACATCGTCCACGGCGCGGTCGAGACCAGCCAGCTGGCGATCGAGCGCGCCGGCCACCAGCTGGCGGTGTCGCTGCCCGAAGAACCGCTGGTGCTGCACGCGGACCGGGTGCGCCTGACCCAGGTCTTCGCGAACCTGCTGAACAACGCCGCCAAGTACACCGATGCCGGCGGCCGCATCTGGCTCGAGGTCTGGCGCGAGGACGGGCTGGCGCAGGTAGCGGTGCGCGATACCGGCATCGGCATCCCGGCCGAAGCGTTGCCGCGCGTGTTCGACATGTTCGCCCAGGCGCACCGCGCGGCCGGGCGCGGGCAGGGCGGCCTCGGCATCGGCCTGACCATGGTGCGCAGCCTGGTCGAGATGCACCATGGGAGCGTGGAAGCGCACAGCGGCGGCAGCGGCATGGGCAGCGAATTCCTGGTGCGCCTGCCGCTGGCAACCCAGGACGAGGGCTGGAGCGAGCGCCCCGGCCTGGCGCAGGTGAAGCCGGACGCGCCCTTTGCCGGCCAGCGCGTGATGGTGGTGGACGACAACCGCGACGCCGCCGACACCCTCGGCCTGCTGCTCGAAGCCGACGGCGCCGAGGTGCGCGTGGTCTACGACGGCCGCGCCGCGCTGGCGATGGCGGAAAGCTTCCTGCCGGGCAGCGTGCTGCTCGACATCGGCATGCCGGGCATGGACGGCTATGAGGTCGCGCGCCGCCTGCGCCAGGACGAGCGCTTCGCCAG
>CAJYXO010000150.1 GCA_913778765.1 uncultured Massilia sp.
GCCGGCAACCTGGTCGGGCCGCGCCTGTTCGTCTCGCCGCCGCTGTGGGAAGGCAACCGCCTGTTCTACCACTTCGCGCGCACCCTGCGGACCCCAGCCATCGCCCAGCTCGAGGTCGACAAGGCGAAGCAGATGGACGTCGATTTCATGAAGTCGTATGTGCGGGCGCCGATCCCGGTGATGAGCCGGATCGCCCAGGGCGCGCTGGACCTCGGGGTGCCGAGCGGCACCCATCCGATCGAGCCGGGC
Source organism: uncultured Massilia sp. (assembly GCA_913778765.1). Classification (GTDB taxonomy): domain Bacteria; phylum Pseudomonadota; class Gammaproteobacteria; order Burkholderiales; family Burkholderiaceae_D; genus Telluria. The sequence continues at coordinate 250 of CAJYXO010000150.1, forward strand.
GCCGCCACCGGCATCGCCGGCACCACGCACCTGTCGGCCACGCAGCGGATGGGCTACAGCTGGTCGAAGTCGGCGGTGCGGGCGGTCACCTACCAGGATGCCTACGACACTTACGGCAAGGGCAGCTTCCACTTGATCGATACCTTGTTCTCGGCCGCCGCGCTGGCCGGGCTGGATCCGGGCATCGTCACCGATCCGCGCTTCATCCTGGTGCCGCCGAACTTCGTGTCCGGCCTGCAGAACGCCACGCCGCCGACACCGGCCCAGCTCAGGGGCATCATCAACGACGCCACCCAGCAGGCCAAGGTGGTGCAGGCAGGGGGGCTGGTGGCGAACGGCACCGACTCGCCGCTGGTGGTGCCGGGCATCCAGCTGCACCTGAACCTGCGGGCCGCCGGCCTGGTGCTGGGCAACTACACGGCGCTGCAGACCGTGACCATCAATGCCGCCAGGATGGCGCTGGTGGACAAGGACCTGGGTTCGGTGGAGCCGGGCAAGCTGGCCGACCTGATCGTGGTGCGCGGCAATCCGCTGACCGACCTGCGCGCCGCCGCCAACGTCGAGGTGGTGATGAAAAACGGCAGGGCCTGGACGTTGGCCGAGATCCTGGCGCCGTTCAGCACCCCGGCAGCGCTGGCGGCGCGGCGCGACGCCATCTCGGCCTACCAGGCGCGCTGCCGGACCCACCCGGCCGAGTGCGCCGAGGACGGGCAGCACCATGCCGACTAGTCTGGTAGCCGGGCTCCGGTGAGGCGTCGGGGCCTGGTTTGCGCCCGCGGCCGTTCGGCCGCGGGCTTTTTGTCTTCCGTGATTTGCAACTAACCCACAAATGCCGACAAACAAAAACAAAAACCGGCCAGCAGGGTCGGGGGGGGCGCCAGAGGTCGCCGCCGCCGGCCATTTGAGGTACGCTAATGCCATTCGCACAATACGCGCACAATAAGGAGAGCCCCATGAGCAAACCCTACGAGACCGCCCAGCCCGACCGCGCCGCGGTCGACGCCATGCCCGGCGTCGTCGCCGTCGACTTCGGCACCAACTGGTGCGGCTACTGCAAAGCGGCCGAACACGATATCGAAGAAGCCCTGAAGGCCTACCCCTCGGTCAAACACGTGAAGGCCGAGGACGGTCCGGGCCGCCCGCTGGGCCGTTCCTTCCGCGTCAAACTGTGGCCGACCGTGGTGCTGATGAAGGATGGCCAGGAACTGGCGCGGGTGGTGCGTCCGGTCGGGCCCGACGAGCTGAAGGATGCGCTGCGACAGGCGGGCGCCGCATGAGCGCAGCGGATGCGCAAGCGGTGCGTGCCGCCGTCAACCGTCCAGGGACGGTCCTGTTCGCCAGCCTGATCGGCACCACCATCGAGTTCTTCGACTTCTACATCTATGCCACCGCCGCGGTGCTGGTGTTCCCGAAACTGTTCTTCCCGGCCGCGGACCCGGCCGCCGCCACCCTGCAGTCGCTGGCGACCTTCGCGATCGCGTTCTTCGCGCGGCCGGTCGGCTCGGCCGTGTTCGGCCACTTCGGCGACCGCATCGGCAGGAAGGCGACCCTGGTCGCGGCCCTGCTGACCATGGGCCTGTCGACGGTGGTGATCGGCCTGTTGCCGACCTATGCGCAGATCGGCACCCTGGCGCCGCTGCTGCTGGCGCTGTGCCGCTTTGGCCAGGGCCTGGGCCTGGGCGGCGAGTGGGGCGGGGCGGTGCTGCTCGCCACCGAGAATGCGCCGCCGGGCAAGCGCGCCTGGTACGGCATGTTCCCGCAGCTCGGCGCGCCGCTCGGCTTCTTCCTGTCCGGCTCGACCTTCCTGCTGCTGTCCCAGACCCTGACCGACGCCGACTTCTTCAGCTGGGGCTGGCGCGTGCCTTTCCTGGCCAGCGCGCTGCTGGTGATCGTCGGCCTGTACGTGCGCCTGAAAATCACCGAGACCCCGGACTTCCAGAAAGTCCTGGATCGCAACGAGCGCGTGCGCCTGCCGGTGGCCGCCGTGTTCAGGTCGCATCCCGGCGCATTGGTGCTCGGCACCCTGGCCGCGCTGTCGACCTTCGTGATCTTCTACCTGATGACGGTATTCGCGCTGAGCTGGGGCACCACGGCGCTGGGCTATTCGCGGCAGCAGTTCCTGCTGCTGCAGCTGTTCGCCATCCTGTTCTTCGGCCTGACGATCCCGCTGGCGGCGGTGCTGGCCGACCGCCTCGACCGCCGCCGCGTGATGATCGGTGTGTCGGCCGCGATCGCCGTGTTCGGGCTGGTGTTCGGGCCGATGTTCGGTTCGGGATCGCTGGCGACGGTGACGCTGTTCATGGTGCTGGGCCAGTGCCTGATCGGCATGACCTACGGGCCGCTCGGCACCCTGCTGTCGGAGATGTTCCCGGCCGAGGTGCGCTATACCGGCGCTTCGCTGACCTTCAACCTGGCCGGCATCCTGGGCGCCTCATTGGCGCCGTATGTGGCAACCTGGCTGGCGAAGACCCACGGGCTGCACACGGTGGGCTGGTACCTGAGCGCCGCAGCGCTGATCAGCCTGGCCGCGCTGCTGCCGGTTCGCACGAAAGGATGAGGCGATGGCGCTGACGGGCGGATGTTCCTGCGGCGCGGTCCGCTACGAAACGGCGGCGGCGCCTTTCCACTGCACGCTGTGCCACTGCGTCGACTGCCGGCGCGTGGCCGCGGCGCCGGCGGTGGCCTGGTTCACGGTGCCGGCGGCGGAACTGCGCTACGTGCGCGGCGCGCCGGCCGTGCACCGCTCCAGTCCGCAGGTGGAACGCAGCTTCTCCGCCGCCTGCGGCTCGCCGCTCACTTACCGCAACGACGCTTATGCGCACGAGATCGACGTGCCGGGCTGCAGCCTGGACGAGCCGGAACTGGCGGCGCCGCAGGATCATACCTGGGCCTCGCAAAAGCTGCGCTGGATGCGGGTGGACGATATGCCGGCTTATTCACGCAGCAGGGGAGAAGGCAGGGAATAGCGCAGTCGTGCGCACCCGAAATTGTTAAATGGATATTATTAAATTTCCATTAACTGTTCGGAGATTGTTTCATGTCCAAGTCTGTCCTGCGTTTCGCCACCGCTGCCTTGCTGATGTCCGCCGCCGTCGGCGCCACCGCCGCCCCGGCCGCCTACAAGGACTTCGAGCTGTCCGGTGTGCTGCAGGAGATCCCCGGCCCGATGCCGCGCTGCGCTTCGAACTTCGGCGGCACCATCCTCGGCTTCGGCAGCAGCGCGCTGCTGGGCAAGGTCACCTTCATGGCCAACGATTGCATCACCCCGAACGGCGCTTCGTACACCTTCAGCGACGGCAAGTTCATGATCACCACCATGACCGGCGAGCTGGTGTTCGCGAGCTACAATGGCCAGTTCGTGCCGACCGGCGAGGGCACCAAGTACGTGTTCTCGAACGCCAGCTTCACCATCACCGGCGGCACCGGGCGCTACTTCCGCGCGACCGGCAGCGGCACCCTGAGCGGCGGCGAGGACATGGCCACCGGCCAGGGCACGATCCAGCTCAAGGGCCGGATCCTGTCCAAATAAGCAAAGGCGCTGTTCGCGTTAAGTGTTGAATCGGCCTAGCGCGGCTCTCAAGAAAGCGTCTGCGCTGGAAATGCGCCGGCCGTCCAGCGCCCAGCGC
>CAJYXO010000151.1 GCA_913778765.1 uncultured Massilia sp.
GGTAGATCACGCGCTTCTGCTCGGGGTCGTAGCGCATCTCGACATAGCCCGAAATCGGGAAGTCCTTGCGGAACGGGTGGCCGATGAAGCCATAGTCGGTCAGGATGCGGCGCAGGTCGCCGTGGCCTTCGAACAGGATGCCGAACAGGTCGAAGGCTTCGCGCTCGAACCAGTTGGCGTTGCGCCAGATGCCGGTGATCGAGGGGACCAGCGGCATGTCGTCGTCCGGGCAGAACACGCGCACGCGGACGCGCCAGTTGTGCTCGATCGACAGCAGGTGCGAGACCGCGGCAAAGCGCAGCCCATCCCAGGTACCTTCGCCATAGTTCAGGTAGTCGACGCCGCACAGGTCGACCAGTTCTTCGAAACGCAGCGACGGATCGTCGCGCAGGGTCTGCATCGCTGCAAGATAGTCGGCGGCCTTGACTACCACGGTTACTTCGCCGAGCGCCGACGAAACGGCGGCATGCTCGCCGAGCGCATTCTTCAGGGCGAGCTCAAGGACTTCGAGTTTTGTCGTCATGGTGTTAGCGGCTTGGTTTTATCGCGCGATCGTGTTGGTGCGCTTGATCTTGTTCTGGAGCTGGATGATGCCGTACAGCAGGGCCTCGGCAGTCGGCGGGCAGCCCGGGACGTAGACGTCGACCGGCACGATGCGGTCGCAGCCGCGCACCACCGAGTACGAGTAGTGGTAGTAGCCGCCGCCGTTGGCGCAGGAACCCATCGAGATCACCCAGCGCGGCTCGGCCATCTGGTCGTAGACCTTGCGCAGTGCCGGCGCCATCTTGTTGCACAGGGTGCCGGCGACGATCATCACGTCGGACTGGCGCGGGGACGGACGGAACACGACGCCGAAGCGGTCCAGGTCGTAGCGGGCGGCGCCCGCGTGCATCATCTCGACCGCGCAGCAAGCCAGGCCGAACGTCATCGGCCACATCGAACCGGTGCGGGCCCAGTTGATCAGCTTATCGGCTGTGGTGGTTACAAAACCTTCGTTTAAAACGCCTTCAATAGCCATGGCTTATTCCCAATCAAGGGCACCTTTCTTCCAGATGTACCAGAAACCGACGACGAATTCGGCGATGAAGACCATCATCGTGACGAATGCCGGCCAGCCCAGGTCGCGCATCGAGACGCCCCAAGGGAAGAAGAATGCCGTTTCCAGATCAAACAAAATAAACAGGATCGCGACCAGGTAGTACCGGACGTCGAATTTCATGCGCGCATCTTCGAATGCTTCGAAACCGCATTCGTACGGCGACAGCTTGGCGGCGTCGGGACGGTGCGGCGCAATGATGCGGCCGAGCACTTGCGGAGCGACGCCAACGCCGATACCGACAAGCAGGAACAAAAGGACGGGGAAGTAATTCTCGAGGTTCACAGCAGAGAAGCCTTATTGAACGATCGGTTGATAAAACACTGCATGGCTGCAGCACCGCATCGGACAATCCTGGCTTGGGGCCTACGACCAGGATCGCACGATCAGGAAGCTTGGAAACCACCCCAAGATCCCTGAAGATCCTCGTAAAAAAGCCAGCTAAGGCAAGGAGCGGAGCTCTGCGCCCTAGCTGGCTTCTGTATCTTGGTGCCGACGGCGAGACTCGAACTCGCACAGCTTGCGCCACTACCCCCTCAAGATAGCGTGTCTACCAATTTCACCACGTCGGCTGGAGACCAGTATTCTACCCTGCCTTAGCATCATTTTTCAATGCTCAAATTGCGTTAGCACAAGGAAGTTTACTGTTTTTTCTCTACTTTATTTCGCTGTATTCACAGCCTGGCGGGTCGAGAAGCCGCCAGGGCTTGCCGGCGGTGAGAACCCGCCGATACTACACCACCCCGTGCAAGCCTGCACGGAGCGGTCCGCTTTTGCCGTGCGGACCGGAACTTTGCCTGCTGCCCGCTTACTTGGACGGCGCCGGCGCCGGCGCCGGCGCAGCGGCCGACGGCACGTCCTGGGTCGGCGCCGCGGCCGGCGCGGCGGCCGGAACAGCCGGGGCCGTGTTCGGAACGGCATTGCCCGCATTGTTCGCCGGGGCGGCCGGCACGGCGGCACGCTCCATCACGCCGCCGCTGACGCTGGCCGACGGACGGTTGGTGCCGAAGTAGGCCAGGGCCAGGGTCGCGGCAAAGAAGATCGCCGCAGCGACGGCGGTCGACTTCGACAGGAAGTTCGACGAACCGCTGGCGCCGAACAGGCTGCCGGACGCGCCCGAACCAAAGGCGGCGCCCATGTCGGCGCCCTTACCGTGCTGGACGAGCACCAGGCCGATGATGGCCAGCGCGGACAGGACCTGCAGGACGACGATCAGATTGAACAACACGTTCATTATTATTCCATTCCAAGGTTAACTACGTTGCAAATTCTTACTCAGGCTGCATCCGTTCATTGCGTGGCATGGATGATAGCCAGAAAATCCTGCGCCTTCAACGCCGCCCCGCCGATCAGCCCGCCATCGATGTCGGGCTGCCCCAGCAGTTCGCGCGCATTCTCCGGCTTCATGCTGCCGCCGTACAGGATCGCCACGCCCTCCGCAGCCTCCGCATTGCGGGACCGCAGCTGCCCGCGCAGCGCGGCGTGCACTTCCTGCGCCATGGCCGGCGTCGCATTCTTGCCGGTACCGATCGCCCACACCGGCTCGTAGGCGACCACGATCTTTTCCACCGCATCCGCCGGCAGCAGCTCCAGCACCGCGCCGAGCTGGGCGCCGACCACCTCGACGGTCTGCCCTGCCTCGCGCTGCGCCAGCGTTTCGCCGACGCAGACGATCGGGCTCATCCCCTCCTTCAGCACGGCCATCGCCTTGCGCGCCACCAGTTCGCTGCTCTCGCCATGATAGGCGCGGCGCTCCGAGTGGCCGACGATCACGTAGCGGCAGCCGAAATCGCCCAGCATCTTGGCGCAGACTTCGCCCGTATAAGCGCCGCCTTCATAGGCCGACACGTCCTGCGCGCCCCAGGCGATCGAACTGCCCTTCAGCAATTCCTCGACCTGGTGCAGATAGGGCGCCGGCACGCACACGGCGCACGATGCTTTTGCACCCTTGAGTCCGGCGGCAATTTCGGCCAGCAAGGCCGCGTTGACCGTCCGGCTGCCGTTCATCTTCCAGTTGCCTACGATGAGCTTGGGCCGCATCACAACCTCACGGTCAAATAACCCGCTATTTTAGCGGTCGTTGATGGGACGGTCAAACCGCGGCTGACCAGATGCTTGTTGTTCATGGTTAATTCCAAGGTAGTGAGGGATTCGTTTGTCAGGCCGGCGCCACATCCAGCACGATCTTGCCGACGTGGGCGCTGCTCTCCATCAGCGCGTGCGCCTCGGCCGCCCCTTCGAGCGGGAAGCTGCGGAAGATCACCGGCTTGATAGCGCCGGCCTCGATCAGCGGCCAGACGCGTTCGCGCAATTCGCGCGCGATCTGCGCCTTGAAGGCCACCGGGCGCGGGCGCAGGGTCGAGCCAGTCACCGTCAAGCGGCGCCGCAGCACCTGGCCGAGGTCGATCTCGGCGCGGGCGCCGCCCAGCAGCGCGATCAGGGCGATGCGGCCGTCGTCGGCCAGGCAGGCGATCTCGCGCTTGAGATAGTCGCCGCCGACCATGTCGAGGATGACGTCGACGCCTGTGCCGCCGGTCAGCTCCTTGACCACGGCGCTGAAATCCTCAAGCTTGTAATCGATGGCGCGTTCGGCGCCGAGCCGTTCGCAGGCGCGGCACTTGTCCTCGCTGCCGGCGGTGGCGAACACGCGGTGGCCGAGCGCCACCGCCACCTGGATCGCGGTGACGCCGATGCCCGAGCTGCCGCCCTGCACCAGCAGGGTTTCGCCCGGCTGGAGGCCGGCGCGCTGGAACACGTTGCTCCACACCGTGAAAAAGGTTTCGGGCAGCGAGGCCGCTTCCAGCGGGCTCAGGCCCTTCGGCGCCGGCAGGCATTGCTCGAGCGGCGCCGCGCAGTATTCGGCATAGCCGCCGCCCTGCACCAGCGCGCACACCAGGTCGCCTTTGCGGAAGCCGCTGTCGCCGAGCTCGCCGTCGACGATCTCGCCGGCCACTTCGAGGCCCGGCAAGTCGGAGGCGCCGGGCGGCACCGGATACTGGCCCAGGCGCTGGAACACGTCAGGGCGGTTGACGCCGGCGGCCAGCACGCGGATCAATACTTCGCCGGCCTTCAGCACGGGCAGCGGCCGCTCGCAAGGCTGCAATACTTCGGGACCGCCGGGCTGGGTGATTTCGATAGCGCGCATAAGGATGAACAAGGCCTTGTTAAATAAGTAGCAATTGTACGCCACCAGCAAGCGCTGACCAAGCGTACGCCTGCCTGGAAATTGCTGATAACGCTACCATTGCGCAACTTAATGCTCTTTCGCACCGCAAATGCGCCGTATTTAGAACTGGCTCAACAAATCGGCCGCCCATCCTTGTCTATACAGCCGAGGCTGCTAGATTGGCTCAGCGAGCTCATGCATACCGCATGCGCCATCGACAAGGAGCGCAACATGAAGCCGAGCTTACCTGCCCTGCTGGACGCCGGGCGACGCAGTTTCCTCATCGCCGGCGCGGCACTGGCGACCGCCCTCGCCTTCCCCGCGCCCGGCGCGCACGCCCAGGACTGGTCGACCTCCCGCTGGGTCGGCACCTGGGGCGCGGGTCCGGGCGGCCCGCCGCTGCCGGCCAACACCCAGACCTTCACCGACCAGACCGTGCGCCTGATCGTGCACACCAGCGTCGGCGGCAACCGGGTCCGGATCCGCCTGTCGAACGAGCTGGGCAGTACACCGCTGCGCATCGGCGCCGCCCACGTCGCGCTGCGCGCAGGAGCTGGAAGCAGCGGCGCCGACATCCAGGCCGGCACCGACCGTCCGCTTACCTTCAGCGGCAATACGTCGATCACGATCCCGCCGGGCGCCCCGGTGCTGTCCGATCCGGTCGAGCTGAACGTGCCGGGCCTGTCCGACCTGGCGGTCAGCCTGTACCTGCCGGGGACGAGCGGCGCGACCACCATCCACGGCACCGCCAGCCAGACCAACTACGTCTCGCTGCCCGGCGACTTCACCGGCGCGGCGTCGCTGCCGACCCAGCGCACGATCCTGTCCTGGCCCTTCCTCACCGAGGTCGACGTCGAAGGCGGCCAGGCCAGCGGCGGTGCGTCGATCGTGACCCTGGGCGACTCGATCACCGACGGCACCCGCAGCACGCCCGACACCAACAACCGCTGGCCGGACTGGCTGGCGCGGCGCCTGCAGGTCGTGCAAAGCCCGGTCAACGGCATCAACATGCGCCTGGGCGTGGTCAACCGCGGCATCAGCGGCAACCGCCTGATCTCGAATCCGCCGGAAGGCTCGCTGGCCGGCCGCAACGCGCTCGAACGCTTCGACCGCGACGTGCTCGCCACCGCCGGGGTCAAGTACATGACGGTGATGCTCGGGATTAACGACATCGGCAACAGCCCGAACGCGACGCCGATCCCGGCCGAGGACTTGATCGCCGGCTACCGCCAGCTGATCGCGCGCGCCCACGCCAAGGGCATCGCCGTGTATGGCGCCACGCTGACCCCGTTCGAGGGGGCCGGCTACTATGCGCCGGAGAATGAGGTGGTGCGCCAGGCCATCAACAACTGGATCCGTTCCAGCGACGAGTTCGACGGCGTGATCGACTTCGACCGCGTCACCCGCGACCCGGCGCACCCGACCCGCTTCCTGCCGGCCTACGACAGCGGGGACCACCTGCACCCGAACGATCTGGGTTACCAGGCGATGGGGAATGCGGTGCCGCTGGAGTTGTTCAGGTCGTCCGGGACGGGGTATCTGAAGGTGGTGGGGCAGACCCAGTAAGCCCGGGCCCGCAGCGTATGTCCGTCGCCCCCGCCTTCGCGGGGAGGACGGCGCCGTTCGCTCAGGAGTTGCCGCCGCCGGTTTTCGACTGGGTCGGCAGCGGCGTGCCCGGCTTCCAGTTGCGCGACAGCGCCTGGGCTTCCTCGATCTGTTCCTGGGTCATCTGGCGCGCGATCAGGGCGCGCTGTTCGGTGGCGCTGCGGTTGCCGTTGGCGGCCGCCAGGTTCCACAGCATGTAGGCGATCACCACATCCTGCGGCATCCCGGCCACGTGGTAGCGGTACATCAGGCCGAGCGCATGCTGGGCGTCCGGATGGCCCTGCTCGGCGGCCTTGCGGAACCAGGTGACGGCCAGTTTCTGGTCCTGCGGCACCGCGTTGCCGGTGTAGTACATCGCGCCGATCACGTACTGGGCGTCGGCCTTGCCCTGCTGGGCCGCCTTGTAGTGCCAGGCGAATGCCTGCTTGTAGTCACGCTGCACGCCGCGGCCCATGTAGTACATCAGGCCCAGCAAATGCTGCGCGTCCGCGTTGCCGGATTTGGCAAGCGGGGTGATCTCCTTCAGCGCCAGCGCATAGTTGCGGGCGTTGTAGGCGTTGGCGCCTTCCGTGAAGCCTGCCATCGCACTGCTGTGCAGCCCCAGGGCCAGCAGGATGGCAACGATGTATTTAGTCATTGTCTCGTTCGGAACGGAATGCCCTGTGGGCTTTTAGTTATTTCCAGCTGACTTTGCCCAGGCCATCGACCGCCACCTTGCGGTTCAGCGGCTTGCCGTACACCGTCACCGAGCCCATGCCGGACAGGTTCAGGTTCGCATTCTGGTGCGCCGTGACGCTGGCGTTGCCCAGGCCCGAGAGCTCGACGTTGACGCTGTCGGTGACGAATTCCTTCGCGTCCAGGCTGCCCAGGCCGCCGAGGTCGGCCTTCAGCCACCTGGCGCGCCCGTTCAGGGTCACGAAGCCGGCGCCGCGCAGGTTCAGGTCGACGCCTTCGCCGCCCAGGCTTTGCAGGTGCATGCTGCCGATGCCGCCCAGGCTGGCCGACACCATCCTGTAATTACACGATATCCGCATCGAGCCGGCGCCATCGAGGGTCAGCTCCAGTTCGTCGCCCGAGAACCCGGACACGTCGGTGCTGCCCACGCTCTCGGAACTCACTTCGCGCAGCGCCGGCAGGGTCAGCTCGGCATGCAGCGCGCCCAGCCGCACCCGGCCGTGGATGTCGGTGTCGATGTTCAGCGTGTCGCCGCTCTGCACGGTGACGGTCTTGGCGAGCCAGCGCGGGTCGCCGCTCAGCGTCAGCGTCGCCGTGTTCCCCTGGCGAATCCGCAAATCCACCGCGCCGTCGAGTTTGACACGCACCACCCGCGCATCGATGGGGCGCGTCTCGGTGGCGACCTCCGGCGCTGCCTGCGCCATGCCGATCCAGGCCGTGAAGCCCGCCGCCATTCCGAGGCTTACTATCTTGTTCATCCGACTCTCCGAAAATCCATGTTTTTGTTGGCGCAACATTACCATGGTGACAGAGTAACTTGTCTATCCGTCCATGCCCATCGAATTGCGACGAACTGCAGAAATCGCGGACCGAGCGACAGAAATACAGACGGAACCGGTGATTATGCATATAAGTTAAGGCCGTATCTGTACGCATTTGTCGTTAAATCTTCATTGTTTGCAGTTGCCCCTAAACAAAACATTACTTATTTGCATGCCATTGCGCTAAGATGAAGCGCTGCCCGGACCCGGTCCGGACAACAAGAGACGCAGTTTCAATCAGTCCAGATAGAGGTTATCAATGCGCATGCGCCAATTACCCGCCCTGCTGGCCGGGATCTCGCTGTCGATGTCCGCGGTCGCCGCGAGCAGCGACCAGTGGACCCTGCCGGTCAACGTCAAGAAGCTCGACAATGGCCTGACGGTCGTCGTCTCCGAAGACCACAGCTCGCCCACCCTCGGCGTGTCGGTCGTCTACCACGTCGGCATGCGCCTGGAGCCGCGCAACCGCACCGGCTTCGCCCACCTGTTCGAACACCTGATGTTCCAGGGCACGCCGAATGCGCCGAAGGGCGTGTTCGACCGCACCATCACCGGCGGCGGCGGCCGCAACAACGGCTCGACCCGTCCGGACTTCACCAACTACATCGAGACCGCGCCGGTGTCCTCGCTCGAGCCCATCCTGTGGCTGGAAGCGGACCGCATGAAGACCCTCGACTTCAACCCGGCCACGCTGAAGAACCAGCAGGACGTGGTGAAGGAAGAGATCCGCGTGAACGTGAAGAACCAGCCCTACGGCGGCTTCTCGTGGATCGACATCAGCAAGCTGGCCTTCGACAAGTGGGAGAACAACCACGACGGCTACGGCAGCTTCGAAGACCTCGAAGGCGCCAGCCTGGACGACGTGCGCGGCTTCCACCGCGACTACTACGGACCGAACAACGCGGTGCTGGCGATTGCCGGCGACGTGACCCCGGCCCAGGGCTTCGCGCTGGCCCAGAAATACTTTGGCGGCATCGCCAGGCGCCCGACCCCGAAGCCCACCGACTTCACCGAAGGCCTCGGCACCAAGGAAAAGCGCATCGAGCAGAGCGACGCCCTGGCCCAGGTGCCGGCGATCGCCGCCGCCTGGAAGGTGCCCGCGCGGGGCAGCCGCGACCAGGCCGCGATGGCCGTGCTGGCCGAACTGCTGGCCGGCAGCGACGCTTCCCTGCTCTACCAGAACATGGTCAAGGGCAAGGAGATCGCGCTGAACGTCTCCTACGGCTTCGGCCTCACCGGCCCGTTCGAATACGACGGCCCGACCCTGTTCACGGTCACCGGCCTGTACAAGCCGAACAGCAGCGCCGACGCGATGCTGGCCGCGATGGACGAGCAGATCGCCGGCGTCGTCAAGAACGGCGTCGATGCCGCCTCGCTCAAGCGCGTCAAGACCAGCATGGTGGCCGACTGGAACAACGGCCTGGAAAACATCCTGAGCCGCGCCGACACCCTGGCCAAGCTGCAGACCCTGTGGGGCGACGCCAACGTCGTCAACAAGGTGCCGGGCTGGATCGAGGGCGTGAGCGCGCAGGACGTCCAGCGCGTCGCCGCCACCTACCTGGTGAAGACCAACCGCACCGTGATCGACCGTAAGCCGGTGGCGAAGCCCGCCCCGGCCGCCGCCCCGCAGCCGGCCAACAAGGCCGTCACCACGCCGGCCCCGGCAGAACAGAAATAAGGAGCCGCATCATGAAAAAACTGATGCTCATCGCCGCCATCTCGACGGCCTTCGCCGGCGCCGCCTTCGCGGCCGAACCGGCAACCCCGGCCGGCATGCCCGCTTACGCCAAGGACAAGCCGCTGCCGACCCCGCACATCGCCAAGAAGACCCTGGCCAACGGCCTGCAGGTCTGGGTGGTGCCGCGCAACGGCGTGCCGCGCGTCGACATGGTGCTGGCCGTGCGCGGCGCCGGCTACATCGCCGATGACGCCGCCCACGGCGGCTTCGCCCGCATGCTGGCCGGCCTGCTGAACGAAGGCACCACCAGGCACGATTCGCGCGCCATCGCCGAACTGGCCCAGAGCATGGGCGGCGTGGTGGGCGGCAGCGCCACCGCCGACGGCATCACCGTCAGCGCCAACGCGGTCGCCTCCCAGGCCGGCCCGATGATGCAGCTGCTGGCCGAAGTCGCGCGCACCCCCTCCTTCCCGGCCAAGGAAGTGGCGCTGGCCAAGGCCAACGCGCTGCAGTCCCTGCGCGTGGCCGAAACCCAGCCGCGCTTCCGCGCCGAACGCGCCCTCAACCGCGCCCTGTTCGGCGAGCATCCCTATGGCCACACCGACCCGACCGTCGAATCGATCAATTCGACCGACGAGGCGCTGCTGCATGCCGAACACGCGAAGCGCTTCCGTCCTGACCAGGCGCTGCTGGTGATCGCCGGCCGCATCAAGGAAGCCGACGCCATGAAGCTGGCGCAGCAGGCCTTCGGCGACTGGAAGGCCGAAGGCAAGGCGCCCGAGCTGGCGGCCAGGGCGCCGGCCGCGGCCAAGCCGGTCCACCTGGTGCTGGAGCGCCCGGGCAGCGTGCAGTCGACCCTCCGCCTGGGCGGTTCGGGCATCGCCGCCACCGCCGAAGACCAGGTGCCGCTGCGCATGGCCAGCACGGTGCTGGGCGGCGGCTTCTCGAGCCGCGTCAACATCAAGCTGCGCGAAGAAAAGGGCTATACCTACGGCGCCTCGGCCGGCGCGCGCATGATGCGCGACGGCGGCAGCATCGTCGGCGGCGCCGACGTGCGCAACGAAGTGACCGGCGCAGCCCTGACCGAGTACTTCAACGAGTACAAGCGCATCGGCAGCGAGCTGGTCTCGCCGGCGGAAATGGAAATGCACAAGCGCTACGTGGCCGGCGGCTACCTGCTGAGCAACCAGATGCAGCGCGCGGTGGCCGCGACCCTGGCCGGCAACTGGCTGGTCGGCCTGCCGCCGGAGTTCCTGTCCCAGTACGTGCCGCTGATCCAGAAGGTCACGCCGGAACAGGTGCGCGACGTGTCGAAGAAGTACTTCGCGCCCGAGAACCAGTCGATCGTCGTGGTCGGCGCTAGCCAAGCCGTCGGCGAGCAGCTGAAGGCTTTCGGCGAGTTCACCGTCACCGACAAGTAATCGGTCCAGGCAGGCGTGCGGAAGCCTCCCGGGTGCGAACCCGGGAGGCTTTTTATTGCGCGATTATTTTTTGGCGGACTGCTTGTTGCCGCCGTGCGAAGACTGCTTGGTCTCGCCGTGCTCACTGCGCTGCTTGTTGACGATGCGCGATGCGACCTCCTCCTCGCGCCCCGGATAACGGTGTTCCTTCTTGAACTCCGTCTCGAGTTTCTTGTACTCGCGTTCGCGCTTCGGGCTGGCTCCTCTTGGCATGATGGCCTCCGTCAGGTGGTTGACGGTGCCAGAGTAGACCTGCCGCGCGGGAGATTCGGTGCGTTGGCGCACGCATCATGTCAGCCCTGCAGGGCTTTTTCCAGATCGTCCAGCTCCGCCGGCTTCACCAGGTGCGCGTCGAAACCCGCCTCCTGCGCCTTGCGGCGGTCTTCAGGCGAGCCGTAGCCGGTGTGCGCCACCAGCCGGATCGACTGCAGCGCCGGATGGCGCTTGAGCATGCGCGCCACCTCGTAGCCGTCGACGTTCGGCAGGCCGATGTCGAGCACGATCACGTCCGGCTGGCGCTCGAGGGCCAGCTCGATGATGCCGCTCGCATCCGCCGTGGTGTAGGCTTCGTAGCCCATTTCGGTCAGCAGGAAGGCCATCATTTCCATGGCGTCGACGTTATCGTCGACCAGCAGCACGCGGCGGCCTTTCTCGCCGCCCGTGCCGGGCTGCCCGGCGGCAGGCGCGGGCTGCTCAGGCGCCGTGGTGCGCAGCACCGGCAGCTCCACCGTGAAGGTGCTGCCCATGCCGATGCCCGGGCTGCTGGCCGTCAGGCGGCCGCCGTGCATCTCGAGCAGGCGCGAGACCAGCGACAGGCCGATGCCCAGTCCTTCCGGCGCACGGTCCGGCGGCACCGCGGCCTGGGCGAACATGCCGAAGATGCGCGGCAGGCTGTCCTCGGCGATGCCGATGCCGTTGTCCTGCACCGCGATGCGGGCCACGTCGCCGTCCAGCTTCACTTCGACCTTGATGTGGCCGCCCTTGGGCGTAAACTTGGCAGCGTTGTGCAGCAGGTTGCCCATCGACTGGGCCAGGCGCACCGGGTCGCCCGAGACCCAGATCCGGCGTTCCGGCTGGCTCACTTCGAGGCGGTGCTCGCGCGCCGCGATCAGCGGGCCGGCGGTCTCGATCGCCTGCGCGATCACGCCTTTCATGTCGACCTCCTCCTTGCGCAGCGCGATCTTGCCTTCCGAGATGCGCGCGACGTCGAGCAGGTCGTCGACCAGATGGGCCAGGTGGTCGACCTGGCGTCCGATGACTTCACGTGCGCGCGCCTGGCGCTCGGCGGCGCCGGGGCCGGTGGAGCCCAGCAGCGCGGCGGCGTTGCGGATCGGCGAGAGCGGATTGCGCAGCTCGTGCGCCAGGGTCGCCAGGAACTCGTTCTTGTTGCTGTCGGCGGCGCGCAGCAGGCTTTCCATCTCCTTGCGCCGGGTGATGTCGCTGGTGACGCGCGCCACGCGGTAGACTTCGTCGCCGCTGTCGCGCACCGGGAACAGGCGGTCGCGCACCCAGCGCAGCGAACCGTCGGTCAGGACAATGCGGAACTCGGCTTCGTAATGCGGATTGTCCTGCAGGCCGCGCCACAGGCCTTCCACGTTGGCGCGGTCGTCCGGGTGCACCGCATCCAGCCAGCTGTCCGGCTCGCGCTCGAGCAAGTCGGCGCTGCGGCCCCAGATCGCCGGATAGGCCGGGCTCACGTATTCGAGCGCGCGCACCGGCACCGAGAACATCCAGAACACGTCCTCGATGTTCTCGGTCAGCTGGCGGAAGCGCTCCTCGCTGTCGCGCAGCGCGCTCTGGGTCTGGCGCATGCGCAGCAGCGCGTTGACGTTGGCGATCAGTTCGTCGGCCTCGATCGGCGCCGCCAGGTAGTTGTCGGCTCCGCCCTCCAGGCCGCGAATCTTGTCGGCGCGTCCGGTCAGCGCGGCCGAGGTCTGCAGCACCAGCACCATGGCGCTGTCGGGATCGGCCTTGATGCGGCGGCAGACTTCGATGCCGTTGATGTCGGGCAGCTTGACGTCCAGCAGGACCAGCGACGGCGTATGGCGCTTGACGGCCGCCAGCGCGTCGGTGCCGTTGGTCGCCTCCACCACCTCGAATCCGGCGCTCTGCAGGATCCGGGTCTTGGCGTAGCGGGCGCCGTCGTTGTCGTCGACATTCAGGATCAGGGTGGAATTGGTCATCGTCTATCCATCAATATGCTTGTAGCTGCGCGGCAGCACCAGGCGGAAAGTCGAACCGGCGCCGACTTCGCTCTCCACCTCGACCCTTCCGCCGAGCAGCTCGGCCAGCTTGCGGCACAGCGGCAGGCCGAGGCCCGTGCCTTTGCTGCGGCGCTGCAGCGGGTGCTCGATCTGGCTGAATTCCTCGAAGA
>CAJYXO010000152.1 GCA_913778765.1 uncultured Massilia sp.
CGACACCGGATAATTCGAATCGCCCAGCCGCACCACCACCTGGTCGAGCGGGAGGCCCATCATCTCGGCCGCGGTCTGCGCGATGATGGTGTAGGTGCCGGTGCCGATGTCGGTCATGTCGGTCTCCACCGTGACCTTGCCGTCGCGTTCGAGGCGCACCCGCGCCGCCGATTTCATCACCATGTTGTTGCGGAAGGCCGCGGCGACGCCGTAGCCCACCAGCCAGCGCCCGTCGCGCACCTTGCCCGGCATCGCATTGCGCTTGCTCCAGCCGAAGCGCTCAGCGCCCTGGCGCAGGCAGTCGACCAGGCGGCGCTGCGAGAACTTGCGCTCGCGCTTTTCCGGATCGACGCTTGTGTCGTTGATGATGCGGAACGTCACCGGATCCATCTTCAGCTTTTCCGCCATCTCGTCGATCGCGATTTCGAGCGCCATCATGCCCGGCGCCTCGCCCGGCGCGCGCATCGCATTCCCCTCCGGCAGGTCGAGCACGGCCAGGCGCAGCGCGGTGTAGCGGTTCGGGCCCGCGTACAGCAGGCGGGTCTGGTTGACCGCGGTCTCCGGCTGGCCGCCCGGCAGGTCGCCGGACCAGCTTTCGTGCGCGATCGCGCTGATGCGTCCTTCGCGCGTGCAGCCGATGCGGATGCGCTGGATGGTGGCCGGACGGTGGGTCGTATTGTTGAACATGAGGGCGCGCTGCAAGCTCACCTTGACCGGCCGCTTGGCCTGGCGCGCGCCGAGCGCGGCCAGCAGCGCCTCCGAGCGCAGGAACAGCTTGCCGCCGAAGCCGCCGCCTATGTAGGGCGACAGCAGGTGCACGTTCTCCTCGGGGATGCCGAGGGTCTTCGCCATGTCCTTCCTGCCCCAGTCGATCATCTGGTTGGCGGTGAAGATGGTCAGCTTGTCGCCCTCCCACATCGCCATCGAGGCATGCGGCTCCATCATCGCGTGCGACTGGTCGGGCGTGGTGTACATGGCATCCAGCTTGACCGGGGCGCTGGCGAAGGCGCCGTTGAAATCGCCGACGCGGGTCTCGGGCTTCTCTTCCTTCTTCGGCAGTTTGGCGCCGTCCTTGGCCTTGGCCAGGTCGTATTCGCCCTTCGCCTTCACGTACTCGACCTTGACCAGGCCGGCGGCCGCGCGCGCCTGCTCGAAGGTCTCGGCCACCACCAGCGCCACGGCCTGGTGGTAGTGCTCGATCTCGGGCCCGCCCAGCAGGACCGCGGTGTTGAACTTGCCCTTGCCCAGCTTGCCGGCGGTTTCCGCGGTGACGATGGTGATGACGCCCGGCGCGCGCTTGGCGGCGCTCAGGTCCATCGACGCGATGCGGCCTTTGGCGACGGTCGCGCCGACCACCCAGCCATAGGCGGCGTCCGGCACGGCCTTGTGCTGTTCATAGGCATAGGGCGCGGTGCCGGTGGTCTTCAGCGGACCGTCGATGCGGTCGGTGGGGCGGCCGACGACCTTCAGCTTGTCGATCGGATTGGCGCCGGCGGGGGTCGTGAATTTCATGTCGTGTTCCTTTCCTTAGCCCTTCCTGGCTTCGAGCAGCACCCCGTCCAGCGTGCGCTGCACCAGGGGCACCTTGAATGCGTTGTCGTGGCCCAGACGGGCGTTCGCCAGCAGCCGTTCGGTGACGGCGCTGCCGCCGCGCGGCAGCAACTGCTCGGCGGCGGCATCGCGCCAGGGCTTGTGGGCGACCCCGCCCAGCGCCACGCGGCCGCTGCCGTCGCGCTGCACGATGGCGGCCACCGATACCAGCGCGAAGGCATACGAGGAACGGTCGCGCACCTTCTGGTAGAAGTGGCGCCCGCCCACCGGCTTCGGCAGGGTCACGGCGGTGATCAGTTCGCCCGGCGCCAGCACGTGCTCGATGTGCGGGGTGTCGCCGGGCAGGCGGTGGAAATCGGCGATCGGGATCACGCGCCGGCTGCCGTCGGCCTTCACGGTTTCCACGCCGGCATCCAGGAGCCGCATGGCCACCGCCATGTCGCTCGGGTGGGTAGCGATGCAGGCCTCGCTGGTACCGACGATGGCATGGTGGCGGTTGAAGCCGCCGATCGCCGAACAGCCGCTGCCCGGCGCGCGCTTGTTGCAGGGCTGGCTGGTGTCGTAGAAATACGGGCAGCGGGTGCGCTGCAGCAGGTTGCCGGCGGTGGTGGCCTTGTTGCGCAGCTGGCCCGAGGCGCCGGCCAGCAGGGCCCGCGACAGCACCGCATAGTCGCGCCGCACGCGCGCATCGGCCGCCAGGTCGGTGTTGCGCACCAGGGCGCCGACGCGCAGGCCGCCGTCGTCGGTCGGCTCGATGCGGTCCATGCCGATCCCGTTCACGTCGATCAGGTGGGCCGGCGTCTCGATCTCCAGCTTCATCAGGTCGAGCAGGTTGGTGCCGCCGGCGATGAAGCGCGCGCCAGGGGCGGCGGCGGCGGCCTGCGCGGCTTCGGCGGGGGTGTGCGCGCGCTGGGAGGTGAAGGCCCTCATGCTTTACCTCCAGCCGCTTCGGTAATCGCGTCCACGATGTTGGAATAGGCGCCGCAGCGGCAGATGTTACCGCTCATGCGTTCGCGCATCTCCAGCGGCGACAGCAACGGCTGCGCGTTGAGGTCGGCCGTCACGTGGCTCGGCACGCCGCGCCGGACTTCGTCGAGCATGCCCACCGCCGAGCAGATCTGGCCCGGCGTGCAGTAGCCGCACTGGTAGCCGTCGTGCTTCACGAAGGCCGCCTGCAGCGGATGCAGCTTGCCCGGCTGGCCCAGTCCTTCGATGGTCGTGATCTCGGCGCCTTCGTGCATCACCGCGAGGCTCAGGCAGGAATTGATGCGCCGGCCGTCGGCGATGACGGTGCAGGCGCCGCACTGGCCCTGGTCGCAGCCCTTCTTGGTGCCGGTCAGCTGCAGGCGCTCGCGCAGCAGGTCGAGCAGCGTGGTGCGCGTGTCCACTTCCTGCTCGTAGCGCTGGCCGTTGATGCGCAGCGCCACCTTGGCCATCACGGGCGCCGGCGTGGCGGCGGCCGCTCCTGCGCGTGTTGCCGCGGCGGACGGAGTCTGGGCGGCGGCGCCGGCCGGCAGCGCGGCCGCGGTGGCGGACAACGCGCCTGCGATCAGCAGTTCGCGCCGCGCCGTGTCGATGTCGGGACGGTGGTCCCTGCAGTGCTCGTTCATGGCTTGTCTTCCTTTCAAGGAGATTCGCGACATCATATGTCGATTCGCCATCTGCACCGCACACGGTTCGCACTGCGAAAAAACGCACCAAATATGTGCGGGAACAGGGCGTCGCAGGCGTGTGGGCAGTGTTGGCGAATGTCCCGTAGAATTGCCGATTTCGCCATTCCTTTCCACACCCGATGAACCACCGCGACGCATTCCTCGCCAACGGCGGCGACGCCGGCGCACGCACCCTGGCGCAGGACTGGAGCGCGCATCCGCTCGGCCCCGTGTCCGGCTGGCCCGCGTCGCTGCGCATGTCGCTGGGCATGGTCCTGAGCTCGTCCTTCCCCGCCTTCCTGGCCTGGGGCGAAGACCTGTTCATTTTCCACAACGACGCCTATGCGCCGATGCTGGGCAACAAAGTTGCGAATGCGATCGGCATGCCGCTGCCGCGGCTCTGGCGCGAGGTGTGGGACACGATGGCGCCGCTGGCGCGCCGCGTTCTGGACGGCGAATCCCTGTTCTTCGAGAATTTCCAGGTCACCCTCGAACGCAACGGCTATCCGGAGCAGGCCTGGTTCACCTTCTCGTACAGTCCCCTGCGCGGCGAAGACGGCGCCGTGCTCGGCCTGCTGTGCACCGTGGTCGAAGTCACCGACAAGGTGCTGGCCCTGGCGCGCCACAGGGAGGCCGAGGAACGCTATGCGATGAGCCTGGAAGCATCCGGCAACATCGGCACCTGGTCGTATGAGCTCGATACCGGCGCCACCTTCGTCGACGAGCAGTTCGCCCGCCTGTTCCAGGTCGACGCTGCGCTGGCGCGGGCCGGCACGGAGCTGGTGCGCTTCACCGACATGATCCATCCGGACGACCGCCCGCGCGTGGTGGCGGCGATCGAACACGCGATCGCCACCGATACGCGCTACGACATCGAATACCGGATTCCGCAGCGGTCGCGCGCGGACATCTGGGTGAATGCGCGCGGCAAGGTGTTCCAGGACGTGACCACCGGACGGCGCCGCCTTGCCGGCGTGGCCGTCGACATCACCGAACGCAAGAACGCCGAACTGGCGCGCGAGGAAAGCGAACGGATCGCCGCCGCGGCCATGGCGCGCGAACACGAGAACCGCCGCCGCCTCGACGTGCTGCTCGATTCGGCGCCGGTCGGCATCGTCTACGTCGATGCGAAAGGCGGCATGCTGGTCGCGAACGCCGCCAACCGCGCGGTGTGGGGCGACCACCCCGGCGCGGACAGGATGGAGGAATACCAGGGCTGGAAAGGCTGGTGGCCGGCTGGCGCGCCGAAGGCCGGCCAGCCGCTCGCGCTCGACGAGTGGCCGGTCGCGCGGGTCCTGCGCGGCGACGAGGACGTGGCCGGCGACGTCGTCGAGATCGAACCTTTCGGCGCACCCGGCACGCGCAAGACCATCCTGATCCGCATGGCGGCGATCCGCGACGAACAGGGCGGGATCGTCGGTGCGGTCGCCGCCAACATGGACATCAGCGCGCAAGTGGCGGCGGAGCGCGCGATGAAGGACAGCGAGGCGAAATTCCGCTCGATCGCGGACCTGATTCCGCAGTTGGTCTGGTCGGCCGATGCGCGGGGCACCTGCGATTACATGAATTCGCGCTGGCGCGAATATACCGGCCTGCCCGAAGAAGAACTGATCGGAAACGGCTGGGTCCAGGTCATCCATCCCGACGACCTGCCTGGCCTGCAGGCCGCCTGGGCGCACAGCGTGGCGACCGGCTCGCCTTACGAGATCGAGCACCGCCAGAAACACCGCAGCGGCGAATACCGCTGGGTACTGAACCGCGCGCTGCCGGTCACCGGCGGGGATGGCTTGACGATCGTGCGCTGGATGGGCGCCATCACCGACATCCACGACAAGACGCGCGGCGAGGAAGAGCTGAAGGCGGCGGCGCGGCGCAAGGACGAATTCCTGGCGATGCTGGCGCACGAGCTGCGCAATCCGCTGGCGCCGATCAGCAGCGCGGCCCAGTTGCTGGGCCACGTGTCGGCCGACGAAAAGCGGGTGCGCCAGGCCAGCGAAATCATCGGCCGCCAGGTGCGCCACCTGACCGGGCTGGTCGACGACCTGCTCGACGTGTCGCGCGTGACCCGCGGCCTGGTCGAACTGCAGCGCGAGCGGGTCGACCTGAAATCCGTGATCGCCAGCGCGGTCGAACAGGCCCGCCCGCTGGTCGAAGCACGCGGGCACCGCCTCGATCAAACCATGGACCCCGATCCCGCCTGGGTCGACGGCGACCGCATCCGCCTGGTGCAGGTGGTCGCCAACCTGCTCAACAATGCCGCCAAGTACACGCCGCAGGGCGGCGCGCTGGCGCTGTCGCTGACCGTGAACGCCGACGCCGGCAGCGCCACCATCGCGGTGCGCGACAACGGCATCGGCATCGGCCCCGAGCTGCTGCCGCAGGTGTTCGAACTGTTCACCCAGGCCGAACGCACGCCTGACCGCGCCCAGGGCGGACTGGGGCTCGGCCTGGCGCTGGTAAAAAGCCTGGCCGGCCTGCATGGCGGCAGGGTCGAAGCGGAAAGCGGCGGCGCCGGCATGGGCAGCACCTTCCGCGTCACGCTGCCGCTGGCGCAGGCCGCGCGCGCCGCCGGCGCCGGCGACGGCGTGGGCGGCGCGGAGCTGGACGCCCTGCCCGCCCGCCACGTCTTGATCGTCGACGACAATGCCGACGCCGCGCAATCGCTGGCCGACATCCTGCGCGCGCTCGGCAACCGCGTCGACGTCGCCCATGAGCCGCACCGCGCGCTGGCGCTGGCGGAACAGGACTGGCCGGAAGTCTTCATCCTCGACATCGGCCTGCCCGACATCGACGGCTACGCCCTGGCGCGGCGCCTGCATGCGATGGCCGAGGAACAGCCGCAGCGCCGCAGCGCCCTGTACCTGGCCCTGACCGGCTATGGCCAGGCGCACGACAAGGTGCTGTCGAAAGCCGCCGGCTTCGACCGCCACTTCGTCAAGCCGGTGGATCTTGAGGCGCTGCTGGCGGCGCTGACGGAAGCGCCGGCGGCGCGCACCTAGCGGGCGCTGCGCACCCGGGCGCGGTCCAGCGGCAGCTCGCGCAGGCGCAGGCCGCAAGCGTCGGCGATCGCATTCGCCAGCGCGCCGGCCGCCGGTCCCTGCGCCGCCTCGCCGGTGCCGAGGAAGGGCTGGCCAGGGCGGTCCAGCAGGTGCACCTCGATGCGGTCCGGGACCTGGCCGAAGCGCAGGATCGGATAGCCGCCCCAGTCGCGCGTCAGCACCTGGCGCTCGTCGAAGCGGACCCGCTCCAGCAGGGTCCAGCTGGCCGACTGGATGATGCCGCCTTCGATCTGGTTGCGCACGCCGTCGGGATTCACGACTTCGCCGCAGTCGGCCGCCGCCACAGCGCGCACGATGCGCACCCAGCCGGTGTCGGGCGCCACCTCCACTTCCAGCGCCAGCGCGCAATACGCCGCCAGGTTCTTGTAGCGCGCGAAGGCGAAGCCGCGCCCGCGCCGGCCATGGCGCGGATCAGGGCGCGCCCAAGCGTCCCAGCCGAAGCGCGCCGCCGCCGTCCTCACCACCTCGACCGCGCGCGGATCGGCCAGGTGGCGCAGCCGGAACGCGACCGGGTCGATCCTGCCGGAGGCGGCCAGTTCGTCCATGAAGCTTTCGATCGCGAACACGTTGCAGAAGGCGCCCAGCGAACGGACC
The DNA here is from genome assembly GCA_913778765.1 of uncultured Massilia sp. Classification (GTDB taxonomy): domain Bacteria; phylum Pseudomonadota; class Gammaproteobacteria; order Burkholderiales; family Burkholderiaceae_D; genus Telluria. The sequence continues at coordinate 6,857 of CAJYXO010000152.1, forward strand.
GCCGAGGTGCGCAGCGCCGCCTGCGGCTGGAAGTGGTGCACCACGCGCGCGTTCGGCAGCGCGTAATACGGAATCGCATTGCGGTCGCCGCCGCCCTCCGGCTGCGGGATCGGTTTCGCCGGCGGCGGCGTGAACGGCTTCTCGATGTGGGTCGCGGCCAGCAGGTTGCCGGCCTTGCCGGGACGCGCATTGTGCGGGGCGCTCCAGACTGCGTATTGCCAGGCCGCGATGCGCCCGTCCGGCCCCAGCGCACCCTGCACGTCGCAGCGCATCGGCGGGCCGACGGGCTCCCAGGCATGTTCGTCCTCGCGCATCCACTGCACTCGCACGGGCCGGCCCGGCAAGGCGCGCGCCAGCAGCGCGGCGTCGGCCGCCACGTCGTCGGCGCCGTTGTGGCCGTAGCACCCGGAGCCTTCGGTGTGGATGCAGCGGATGCCGTCCTTGTCCACGCCGAGCAGTTCGGCCAGCGCCTGGCGCAGCGGGAATACGCCCTGGCTGTGGGTCCACACCGTGTACTTGCCGTCCACCAGCCGGGCCACCGCGCAGGACGGGCCGATCGAGCCATGCAGCTGGAACGGCCGCGTATAAGTCGCGCGCAGCATCGGGCCGGCCGCAACGACGCCGCGGTCGAGGATGGTGTCGGGTTCCGACGGCTGGGACGCCACCAGCGCGGCATTCCCTGCCGCCGCGGCGGCCGCGGGCAGCGCCGCCGGCAGCTCCCAGCGCGCTGCCCGCGCCAGCGCCGCCGCGGCCTTCACGGCGCGGTACTCGCCGTCCGCGATCACGGCCAGGAAGCGACCGTCGCGTACCACTTTCAGGACGCCGGGCAGGCGCTCGACGCCGGCACTGTCCAGCGCCAGCAGGCGCGCGGCGGCCGACGGCGGCCGCACCACCCTGCCGTGCGCCATGCCGGGCAGGCGCAGGTCCTGCACGTAGGCCGGTCCGCCGGTCAGCTTGGCCGGGATGTCGACCCGCGCCAGGCTCTTGCCGGCAAGCGTGTGGCTGGCGGCGGCGCGCGGCGCGACGGCGGGATCGGCGCGCAGGTGCAGCTGGCGGCCGGCCAGCAGTTCGCCGAAAGTCGCGCGCTGGCCGCCGGGCGCCTCGAAGCCGGCGTCGCGCAGGGTCAGCGCGGCCGGCGCCGCCTGGAAGCGCTGGGCCGCCAGCCCGGCCAGCGTCTCGCGCGCCTGGGCGCAGGCATGGCGCAGCGCGGTGCCGCTGTCCTGCATCGAGTGGCTGCCGGCCGTGTAGCCTTCGTCGGGCGTGAGCGCGGTATCCGCCGTCACCAGGAGCAGGCGCGCCGGCGCCACCTGCAGCTCTTCGGCGGCGACCTGCAGCAGCGCGGTCTTGATGCCCTGCCCCAGCTCGGCCTTGCCGGTGCAGACCGTGATGCGGTTGGCGGCGTCGATGCGGATCCAGGCGTCCAGCATCGGTTCCTTTTCCAGGCTGCCCGGCAGCTTGCCTTTGGTGTCTTTCTGCGCCCATGCCGGCGCCATGCTGAAGGCCAGGGTCAGGGAGCCGGCCGCCAGCAGGCGCCGGCGGCCTGGCGAGCGCGGCGCGGCGCTCATGCCTTGTCCCCGGGCTTGCCGGCCGCGCGCCTGACGGCCCGCAGGATGCGCATGTGGGTGCCGCAGCGGCACAGGTTGGCGGCCATGTGGCGCCGGATCTCGGCGTCCGTGGGATGGGGATTCTTGTCCAGCAGCGCCTGCGCGCGCACGATCATGCCGGCGATGCAGTAGCCGCACTGGGCCGCCTGCTCGTCGATGAAGGCCTGCTGCAGGCGCCCCGGCGCGGCGGCGCTGCCGAGGCCCTCGACGGTGCGCACCTTGCGCGCGCCGACGCCGGACACCGGCAACAGGCAGGAGAACACGGCCTCGCCGTCCAGCATCACGGTGCAGGAGCCGCATTGCCCCAGGCCGCAGCCGAACTTGGCGCCGTTCAGCTGCAAGTCGTTCCGCAGAACGTACAGCAGCGGCGTATCCGGGTCGGTGTCGACGCTTTGGCTGCGGCCGTTCACGTGCAGGTGATAAGTGGTCATGGCTGCCTGGCTTTCCGGACGGTGTCATCGAGATCGGCCCAGGGCTGCTGCCGGGCGCCGTAGCGGCGCAGATAGGCCGCCAGCGCCGCCGTCTGGGCATCGGTGAGCATGGCGCCGAAGCCCGGCATCCAGCGCGCCGGTTCACCATCCGGCGGCTCGATGCCGTCGCCGACGATGTGGATCAGACTGCGAGGATCGGGGTCGTACAGCGCGATCGCCTGCTGCAGCGGCAGCGCGCCGCCGGAACTGGGCGCGCGCCCGGCTTCGTGGCAGCGCGCGCAGGCGCCCACATACACTTCATGGCCCAGCCGCATGCGGGCGAGGTCGGCGTCACCCTCGCCCGGCGCCGGCAGGCCGTCCGCGCGCAGGGCCGCCGCCGCGGGCCTGGCCTGGGCCGGCGCTTTTTCCAGGCTGGCGTGCAGCCAGGCCGCCAGGGCCTCGACGTCGCGCGGATCGGCCAGGCGCAGGTTTTCGGCGACACCCTGCATCGGCCCGCCGGCCGCCGCGTGACCCGGCGCGATGCCGCTGCGCAGGTAGGAGACCAGGTCGGCGCGCGTCCAGGGCAGCGGCGACGGGGAGCGCGCATTCAGCGCCGGCGCATACCAGCCTTCGGCCTCGCCGCCGTCGAGGGTGCGGTGTTTGTCGGTGCCGCCCAGGCGGGTGCGCGGCGTGTGGCAGGCGCCGCAATGGCTCAGCGCATCGGCGATGTAGGCGCCGCGGTTCCACTCGGCGCCGCGCTGCGGGTCCGGCTGCCAGGGATCGCGGTCCAGGTACAGGACATTCCAGAACGCCACCAGCGGCCGCACGCCGAAGGGGAAGCGCATGTCGTTGCCGCGCGCCGGCGCGTCCAGCGCAGACCGCGTCATGAACCATGCGTACAGGGCGTGGATGTCGGCCTGGCTCAGGCGCGTGTAGTGGTCATAGGGGAAGGCCGGGTACAGCAGGTGGCCGTCGCGCGAGACGCCGGCGCGCAGCGCGCGCGTGAAGGCTTCTTCGCTCCACGCGCCGATGCCGGTCGCGCGATCGGGCGTGATGTTGGTGCTGTAGACGGTGCCGAAGGGCGTCGCCAGCGGCAGCCCGCCGGCGTAGGGACGCGAAGGCTCGGCGGTGTGGCAGGCGGCGCAGCTGCCGAGCGCCGCCAGGCGGCCGCCCTGCGCCACCGTGGCCGCGTCGAAGACAGGGGCCTGCTGCTGCGGCGCGATCGCGGGCCGCCACATCAGCGCGAACGCCACCACGGCCAGGACCAGCGCCGGCACGAAGACGATCCTGAGAATCGGGCTGAAAATCGGCCGCCGCCGCGGACGCGCGCTGGGCGCTTGCTGGTCCATGCCTGCTCCATACACCGGGAATGGACGCCATGGTGCGCCCGGCCGCGACGGCGGTCGGTACGCTGGAGCACACAGGAACGCCGGATCAGCCCGGTCGGCGCAGCAGCTGCAGGGCTTTCAGCACGTCGTCGTGGGCGGCGCGCCAGCCGCTCTGCGCCAGCACCGGGGCGCAGCGTTCGCAGGCTTCGAAGGGGTTGCAGGCATGGTCGATCTCGACGTAGCGGCTGCCGGTCACCAGCTTGGCGGCACGCGCATCACGCGACGAGTCGGCTTCGCCCGGCGCTGCGGCTTCGCCGGCCTTGGGCAGCCAGCGCTCGAAGGGCTCGAGCGCCACACCGTTCGGTACGTACCAGCGCTTGCGGCCGGGATTCCAGCGCGCGCCCAGTTCGCGGGCCTGGTCTTTTTCAGCGTAGGGAACATTCAGAAACGTCATGCCGCCATCATACCATTCGCGCCAGCACGCCTTCCAGGTCTTCCAGCCGGTAAGGCTTGGCGACGATCCAGAACGGGAAGCCGAGCGCATCGCGGTCCGGCGCGCCGTAACCGGAGGCGAAGGCCACGTGCAGACCCGGCTGCTCGGCCAGGGCGGCCCGCGCCAGGTCGACGCCCGAGCGGCCGGCGAGGTCGATGTCGGTGAACAGCAGGTCGAAGCCGCGCTCGCGCAGCAGGCCGATCGCGGCCTCGTAGCTGACCGCGCCGCCGACCTCGTGGCCGAGGGCGTCGAACAGGCTGCAGGTCATCTTCAGCAGGTCCGGATTGTCTTCCGCCACCAGGATGCGACGCCGAACCGCCGACGGTTCCACGCTGCCGGCCGCCGGCGCCGGCGGGATGCTGCGGTTGGCCAGCAGGTGACGCACCTTGCGCGCCAGCTGCTCGCGGCCGTAGGGCTTGGACAGCAGCTCGACGCCCGGATCCAGGCGGCCGCCGTGCACGATCGCGTTCTGCGTGTAGCCGGAGGTGAACAGCACCGCCAGGCCCGGCAGCGCCGCCTTGGCCTGGCGCGCCAGCTCGGGACTGCGCAGCGGGCCCGGCATCACCACGTCGGTGAACAGCAGGTCGATCGGCATGCCGCTGTTGACGATGCTGAGCGCGGCCGTGGCATTGTCGGCTTTCAGCACGCGGTAGCCCAGGCTGGTCAGCATGCCGACCACGGTGCGCTGCACGGCAGGATCGTCCTCGACCACCAGGATGGTTTCGCTGCCGCCTTCCGCCGGGCTGCCCGACAGCGGGGTCACGCTGGTCTCGGCCTCGAAGCTGCGCGGGAAGTACAACTTGACCGTGGTGCCGTGGCCAACCTCGCTGTAGATGCGGAAGTGGCCGCCGGTCTGCTTGACGAAGCCGTAGGCCATCGACAGCCCCAGGCCGGTGCCCACGCCTTCCGGCTTGGTCGTGAAGAAGGGTTCGCAGGCGCGCTCCAGCACCTCGCGACTCATGCCGCTGCCGGTGTCCGACACCGCGATCAGCACGTACTGGCCGGGCGTGATGTCCGGCTCGGCGGCCACGTAGGAGTCGTCCAGCAGCGCATTGCCGATCTCGATCGTCAGGCGACCGCCGCCCGGCATGGCGTCGCGCGCATTGATGGCCAGGTTCAGGATCACGTTCTCGAGCTGGTTCGGGTCGACCACCGTGTTCCACAGGCCGCCGCCGCGCACCGTCTCGATCTGGATCGTCTCGCCCAGCGCGCGCCGCAGCAGGTCGTCCATGGCGCCGACGATGCGGCCGGGGTTGACCACCACCGGCTGCAGGGGCTGGCGGCGCGCGAAGGCCAGCAGCTGCGCGGACAGCTTGCCGCCGCGCTCGACGGCCTGCAGCGCGG
>CAJYXO010000153.1 GCA_913778765.1 uncultured Massilia sp.
GGTCCGCGTCGTGACGACGGCAAACCGGCTGGCCGTGGCCGCCCGGGCGCCAAGCCAGGTACCGCACCAGCAGGCCGCCGCGCTGCCAAGCCGGCTGCTGAGAAAGCAGGAGAATAAGCATGCTGCAGCCATCCCGCAGAAAGTATCGTAAAGAGCAGAAAGGCCGTAACACCGGCATTTCGCACACCCGCGGCACCGCTGTGTCGTTCGGTGAGTTCGGCCTGAAGGCCGTTGCCCGCGGCCGTATCACGGCCCGCCAGATCGAAGCGGCACGTCGTGCCATGACCCGTCACATCAAGCGTGGCGGCCGTATCTGGATCCGTATCTTCCCGGACAAGCCGATCTCGAACAAGCCGGCTGAAGTCCGTATGGGTAACGGTAAGGGTAACCCGGAGTACTACGTCGCTGAAATCCAGCCGGGCAAGGTCCTGTATGAGATGGACGGCGTCGCTGAAGAACTGGCGCGCGAAGCATTCCGTCTGGCCGCTGCCAAACTGCCGCTGGCTACCACCTTCGTGGTGCGCCAAGTCGGCCAATAACAGGAGTTAAGAATGAAAGCAACGGAACTCCGCGGCAAGGACCAGGCAGCTCTGCAGCAAGAGCTGAATGAGCTGCTGAAGGCACAGTTCGGCCTGCGCATGCAACTCGCAACGCAACAGCTGACCAATACCGCCCAGCTCAAGAAGGTGCGCCGCGATATCGCCCGCGTCAAGACCGTGATGACCCAGAAGGAAGCCAAATGAACGACACCACTAAAACGGCGCTGAAGCGTACGCTGGTCGGCAAGGTCGTGTCCGACAAGATGGACAAGACGGTAACCGTGCTGGTCGAGCGTCACGTCAAGCACCCGCTGTACGGCAAGATCATCGTGCGCTCGAACAAGTACCACGCGCACGACGAGACCAACCAGGCCAAGACCGGCGACACGGTCGAGATCCAGGAAGGTCGCCCGATCTCGAAGACGAAGGCTTGGACCCTGACCAAAGTTGTACAGGTCGCACAGGTTCTGTAACGCCTGAAAATTTGTCTTGCGTGGCCCGCTGGTATCTGGGATACTAGCGGGCTTCGTTCATGTGTTGCCGCAGTTGTCCCCGCGATGTCTGCGGCCTGCAATGAAGTAATTGGAAAGTCCAATCACCCAAACGTATTGCTCCAGCAGGGGCGGTGCGGCGGGACCAAGACTGACCGCAGGCCCACGGATCATCCGTGGGATTTTCTACGGCTTAAGTTGGGAAAGAAAATATCATGATTCAAACCGAAAGCCGGCTCGAAGTGGCCGACAATACCGGTGCCAAAGAAGTTCTGTGCATCAAGGTATTGGGCGGCTCCAAGCGCCGTTACGCCAGCATTGGCGACGTGATCAAGGTCACCGTGAAGCAGGCTGCTCCGCGCGGCCGCGTCAAGAAAGGTGAAATCTACAATGCCGTGGTCGTGCGTACCGCTAAAGGTGTGCGCCGCCAGGACGGCTCGCTGGTGAAGTTCGACGGCAATGCCGCTGTCCTGCTGAACAGCAAGCTGGAGCCGATCGGTACCCGCATCTTTGGACCGGTGACCCGCGAACTGCGCACCGAAAAGTTCATGAAGATCGTGTCCCTGGCACCTGAAGTTCTGTAAGGGAGTCGCAATGGATAAGATTCGTAAAAACGACGAAGTCATCGTTCTGGCCGGTAAAGACAAGGGCAAGCGCGGTGTCGTTCAGCAGCGTATCGATGCTGAGCACGTCATCGTTGAAGGCGTGAACGTGGCCAAGAAGGCCGTCAAGCCGAACCCGATGACCGGCGTAACTGGTGGTATCGTCGACAAGACCATGCCGATTCACGTGTCGAATGTCGCGCTGTTCAATGCAGCGTCCGGCAAGGCTGATCGCGTTGGCTTCAAGGAAGTGGATGGCAAAAAAGTCCGCGTCTTCAAGTCGAACGGCGAAGTAGTGAAGGGGTAATAAGAAATGGCCCGTCTGCAACAACTGTATAAAGACAAAGTCGTCTCCGAGCTGACCGAGAAATTCGGCTACAAGTCGGTGATGGAAGTGCCGCGCCTGACCAAGATCACCCTGAACATGGGTCTGTCGGAAGCTGTCGCCGACAAGAAGATCATCGAGCACGCTACCGGCGACCTGACCAAGATCGCCGGCCAGAAGCCGGTCGTGACCAAGGCTCGCAAGGCAATCGCAGGTTTCAAGATCCGTGAAGGCTACCCGATCGGTACCATGGTGACCTTGCGCGGCGCCCGCATGTACGAATTCCTGGACCGTTTCATCACCGTGGCCCTGCCGCGCGTGCGTGACTTCCGCGGCGTGAGCGGCAAGTCGTTCGACGGTCGTGGTAACTACAACATCGGCGTCAAAGAGCAGATCATCTTCCCGGAAATCGATTACGACAAGATCGATGCGCTGCGTGGCATGAACATCTCGATCACCACCACCGCTAAGACCGACGAAGAAGCCAAAGCGCTGCTCGCCGCCTTCAAATTCCCGTTCAGGAACTAAGAGCATGGCAAAACTTGCACTGATTAACCGCGAACAGAAGCGTGCAGACCTGGTGGAGAAATTCGCCGCAAAGCGTGCCGCTCTGAAAGCAATCATCGACGACCAGTCGAAGACCGAAGAAGAGCGTTACGAAGCGCGCCTGAAACTGCAGGCCCTGCCGCGTAACTCGGCACCGACCCGTCAGCGCAACCGTTGCGCAATGACCGGCCGTCCGCGTGGCACCTTCCGTAAATTCGGTCTGGCCCGTACCAAACTCCGCGAATTCGCCATGAAAGGCGAAATCCCGGGTATGACCAAAGCTAGCTGGTAATAGGAGAATAAGCAATGAGTATGAGCGATCCTATCGCCGATATGCTGACCCGCATCCGCAACGCACAGGGCGTGCAAAAGACCAACGTGTCGATGCCGTCGTCGAAAGTGAAAGTTGCGATCGCCAACGTCCTGAAGGACGAGGGTTACATCGAAGATTTCGCCGTGTCCACCGAAGGTGGCAAGTCGGAACTGAACATCGGTTTGAAGTATTACGTTGGCCGTCCGGTTATCGAGCGCATCGAGCGCGTGTCCCGTCCTGGCCTGCGCATCTACAAGGGCAAGGATGAAATCCCGCAGGTCATGAACGGCCTGGGCGTGGCAATCGTCTCGACCCCGAAGGGTGTGATGACCGACCGCAAAGCACGCGCAACCGGTGTCGGTGGCGAAGTGCTGTGCTACGTGGCTTAAGGAGTAGACGATGTCTCGAGTAGCTAAGATGCCGATCGCCGTTCCGGCCGGCACCGATGTCGCGATCAACGCGTCGTCGATCACTGTCAAGGGCCCGCTGGGCACCCTGACCCAGCCGCTGAACGGCCTGGTCAAAGTGGAAAACAACAATGGCACGCTGACCTTCGACGTGATCGACGATTCCCGCGAATCGAACGCCATGTCGGGCACCCTGCGTGCACTGGTCAACAACATGGTTACCGGCGTCACCAAGGGTTTCGAGCGCAAGCTCAACCTGGTGGGCGTGGGCTACAAGGCAGCTGTGCAGGGCAACGCCCTGAACCTGTCGCTGGGCTTCTCGCACCCGGTTCTGCACGCGATGCCGGAAGGCGTCACTGCGACCACCCCGACCCCGACCGAGATCCTGATCAAGGGTATCGACCGTCAAAAGGTCGGCCAGGTTGCCGCAGAAGTGCGCGCTTACCGCTCGCCTGAGCCTTACAAGGGCAAGGGTGTCCGTTATTCGGACGAAGTGGTGAAGCTTAAAGAAACCAAGAAGAAATAATCGGAGCTGACATGGACAAGAAACAATCGCGTCTGCGTCGCGGACGCCAAACCCGCATCAAGATCGCGCAGCTGGGCGTGAACCGCCTGTCGGTGCACCGCACCAACCTGCACATCTATGCGAACCTGATCAGCCCGGATGCGAAAGTCCTGGTTTCGGCCTCGTCGCTGGAAGCAGAAGTGCGCGCCGAGCTGGGCGGCAAGTCTGGCGCCGGCGGCAACGCTGCAGCAGCCGCACTGGTCGGCAAGCGCGTCGCGGAAAAAGCACTGAAAGCAGGGATCACCGAAGTCGCGTTCGACCGTTCGGGTTTCCGTTACCACGGCCGTGTGAAGGCGCTGGCAGAAGCCGCGCGTGAAGCCGGTCTGAAGTTCTAAGGAAGAATCGTCATGGCAAAAATGCAAGCGAAAATGGCAAGCGACAAGCCGGATGATGGCATGCGCGAAAAAATGATCGCGATCAACCGCGTCACCAAGGTGGTGAAGGGTGGTCGTATCATGGGTTTTGCAGCGCTGACCGTTGTCGGTGACGGCGATGGCCGCATCGGCATGGGTAAAGGCAAGTCGAAGGAAGTTCCGGTCGGCGTGCAGAAAGCGATGGAAGAAGCCCGCCGCAACCTGATCAAGGTGCCCCTCAAGAACGGTACCCTGCAGCACACCGTTACCGGCCGCCACGGCGCGTCGCGCGTCCTGATGGCGCCGGCCAAGCCGGGTACCGGCGTCATCGCCGGCGGCGCAATGCGCGCAATCTTCGAGGTGATGGGCGTGACCGACGTGGTCGCCAAGTCGACCGGTTCGTCGAACCCGTACAACCTGGTTCGCGCGACCCTCGACGGTCTGGCGAAGATGAGCACTCCGGCTGACATCGCTGCCAAGCGCGGCAAGTCGGTCGAAGAGATCCTGGGTTAAGGGGAATTACCATGGCAAACACCATTAAAGTCAAGCTGGTCAAAGGCCTGATCGGTACCCGTCAGGATCACCGCGCCACCGTGCGCGGTCTGGGTCTGCGTCGTGTCAACTCGGTTTCCGAGCTGCAGGACACCCCGTCGGTCCGCGGCATGATCAACAAGGTCAACTACCTCGTGAAAATTGTCGACTAAGCCGCGGCTTGGTTAACGGAGAAAACAATGCAACTCAATACCATTCAACCTGCTGACGGCGCCAAGCACGCTAAGCGCCGCGTCGGTCGCGGTATCGGTTCCGGCCTGGGCAAGACCGCCGGCCGTGGCCACAAAGGTCAGAAATCGCGTTCGGGCGGCTTCCACAAAGTCGGCTTCGAAGGCGGTCAGATGCCTCTGCAGCGTCGTCTGCCGAAGCGCGGCTTCAAGTCCCTGAACGCTTCGTTCAAGGCTGAAGTCCGTCTGTCGGACCTGAACAACCTGGCCGTCGGCGACGTCGACATCCTGGTGCTCAAGCAAGCCGGCGTGCTGCCGGTCGTGGCTCGCGACGTGCGCGTGATCCTGTCGGGCGAAATCACCAAAGCGGTGAACCTGAAAGGCATCAAAGCATCCGCTGGCGCGAAAGCAGCGATCGAAGCAGCTGGCGGTTCGGTCGCCTAAAAGCGGCCGCTGCCTGATCGGAGCAAAAATTGGCGACTAATTCACAACTTGGTAAAAGTGCTGCTTCCGGCTTCCCCTGGGGCCGGTTGTGGTTCCTGCTTGGGGCATTGGTCGTGTACCGTATCGGCGCGCATATCCCGGTCCCCGGGATTGACCCGGCCGCCATGGCCAACCTGTTCAAGCAGAACGAGCGCGGCATCCTGGGCATGTTCAACATGTTCTCGGGCGGCGCGCTGTCCCGCTTTGCCGTGTTCGCTCTCGGTATCACGCCTTACATTTCGGCTTCGATCATCATGCAGCTGGCATCGATCGTCTCGCCGCAGATGGAGGCGCTGAAGAAGGAGGGCGAAGCCGGCCGCCGCAAGATCACCCAGTACACCCGGTACTTCACGGTTGCACTGGCGCTGTTCCAGGCGTTCGGTATCGCGGTGTGGCTGGAATCGCAGCCGAATCTCGTGCTCGATCCGGGCATGGGCTTCCGCTTCGTGACCGTCGTGACCCTGTTGACCGGCACCATGTTCCTCATGTGGCTCGGTGAACAGATCACGGAACGTGGTCTTGGCAACGGTATCTCGATCATCATTTTTGCCGGTATTGCGGCTGGCCTGCCGGGCGCCCTGGGTAATCTCTTTACCCTGGCGGCGAACGGTCAGATCAACAGCATTTCCGCAATCCTCATCGTGATCCTGGTGGCCCTGGTGACCTACGCTGTCGTGTTCGTCGAACGCGGCCAGCGCAAGATCCTGGTGAATTACGCGAAACGCCAGGTCGGTAACAAGATCTACGGTGGCCAAACCAGCCACCTGCCGCTGAAGCTGAACATGGCTGGTGTGATCCCGCCGATCTTCGCTTCGTCGATCATCCTGTTCCCGGCCACGATCGTCGACTGGCTGACGCGCGGCAAAGATACCAACAGCCCCGTTGTCGGGTTCCTGAAGGATCTGGCTGCCTCGCTGAGCCCAGGCGAACCGATCCATGCGTTGCTGTATGCGGTGGCGATCGTGTTCTTCTGCTTCTTCTATACGGCGCTGGTATTCAACAGCAAGGAAACGGCGGACAACTTGAAGAAGAGCGGCGCATTCGTTCCGGGCATCCGTCCGGGCGAGCAGACTGCGCGCTACATCGACAAGATCCTGATGCGCCTGACCCTGGCCGGTGCGGTCTACATCACCCTGGTGTGCCTGCTGCCGGAGTTCATGACGTCGTACTGGAAAGTTCCAGTGTATTTCGGCGGCACCTCACTGCTGATCGTGGTGGTGGTGACCATGGACTTCATGGCACAAGTGCAGAACTACGTCATGTCGCAGCAATATGAATCGCTGCTGCGCAAGGCGAATTTCAAAGGCGGTATCCCGTCGCGTTAAGCGGCGGCTGATACCAGGAGTGAGCAGACCGAATGGCAAAAGACGACGTCATCCAAATGCAAGGGGAGATTCTCGAGAATCTCCCGAACGCGACCTTTCGCGTAAAGCTGGAAAACGGGCACGTGGTGCTGGGACATATTTCGGGCAAGATGCGTATGAACTACATTCGCATTTTACCTGGCGACAAGGTAACGGTAGAATTGACCCCTTACGACTTGTCCCGGGCCCGCATCGTGTTCCGCACCAAGTAAAAACTGATTTCGAATTGATAAGAGAGTGCAAAAATGAAAGTTAACGCTTCAGTCAAGCGGATCTGCCGCAACTGCAAGATCATCAAGCGTAAGGGCGTGGTCCGTGTGATCTGCGTCGAGCCGCGTCACAAGCAGCGTCAAGGTTAATACGAGGAATAACGAATGGCACGTATTGCAGGGGTCAACGTCCCCAATCATCAGCACACCGTCATCGGCCTGACGGCAATCTACGGCATTGGCCGTACCCGTTCGCAGCAGATCTGCGCAGCGACCGGCGTTGCTACCAACAAGAAGGTCAAGGACCTGGACGACAACGAACTGGAAAAGCTGCGTGAGCAGGTTGGCAAGTTCGTCGTCGAAGGCGATCTGCGTCGCGAACTGTCCATGAACATCAAGCGTCTGATGGACCTGGGCTGCTACCGCGGCATGCGTCACCGCAAGGGCCTGCCGGTCCGTGGTCAGCGCACCCGTACCAATGCGCGTACCCGCAAGGGCCCGCGCAAGGCCGCTCAATCGCTGAAGAAATAATCTAGGAACCGACAATGGCTAAGCAACAAAGCAGCGCGGCAGCAGCACGCATCCGCAAGAAGGTCAAGAAGAACGTCGCCGAAGGCATCGCACACGTCCACGCGTCGTTCAACAACACCATCATCACGATCACCGATCGTCAGGGCAATGCTCTGTCGTGGGCAACTTCCGGCGGTGCTGGCTTCAAGGGTTCGCGCAAGTCGACCCCGTTCGCGGCCCAGGTCGCGGCTGAAGCAGCTGGCAAGGTCGCTCAGGAATACGGCGTGAAGAACCTGGAAGTGCGCATCAAGGGCCCGGGCCCGGGCCGTGAGTCGGCTGTGCGCGCGCTGAACAACCTGGGTATCAAGATCACCGAGATCCAGGACGTGACGCCGGTGCCGCACAACGGCTGCCGTCCGCCGAAGCGCCGTCGTATCTAATCCAGCTGGCGGGTTCGCCCGCTTGTTGTTGCAGGTACGCGACGAGATCGTCGTCAAAGAATCGCCGGTGCAGTGAACCCAGAAATGGGTTATACTGCCCGGCTATTGTCGCCTTGGGTCATTGCGCCCCGAGGTTTTGTAAGCCACGTCCGGTCTCATGCAGAACTGGACTAGCGCCTGTTGCATCGCTTGATGCATCCGGGGCGTGATCATTCAAATAAAGGAAGTTTAACGTGGCACGTTATATCGGACCAAAAGCAAAACTGTCGCGCCGTGAAGGCACCGACCTGTTCCTGAAGAGCGCACGCCGCTCGCTCGACTCCAAGTGCAAACTGGACGTCAAGCCGGGCCAGCACGGCGTCAAGTCGGGCGCCCGTACCTCGGACTACGGCAACCAGCTGCGTGAAAAGCAGAAGGTCAAGCGTATCTACGGCGTGCTGGAGCGTCAGTTCCGCCGCTACTTCGCCGAAGCGTCGCGCCGCAAGGGCAACACCGGCGAAACCCTGCTGAAGCTGCTGGAAGCCCGCCTGGACAACGTCGCCTACCGCATGGGCTTCGGTTCGACCCGCGCCGAAGCGCGCCAGCTGGTCAGCCACAAGGCCTTCACCGTCAACGGTAACGTCGTGAACATCCCGTCGTTCCAGGTCAAGACCGGCGACGTCGTCGCTGTCCGCGAAAAGGCCAAGAAGCAGACCCGTATCGTCGAAGCGCTGTCGCTGGCTGAACAGGTCGGCATGCCGAGCTGGGTCTCGGTCGACGCCAAGAAGATGGAAGGCACCTTCCGTTCCTTCCCGGAGCGTAACGAGATCGCTGCCGACGTCAACGAAGCACTGATCGTCGAACTGTACTCGCGTTAATAGCGGCAAACGACGATAAGGTGTGGCCTGCGCCGACCCTTGTCGTCGTTCCCGCCTGCGCGGGAACGACGGTTCATCCGTCAACACCGAATTCGTTGTACCCGCCCGCCATCGCAGCGGGCGTTTCTACTGATGCCATCAGCCTTATCGGTGTAACGAGCCGAGGGTATTGATAAAGGACATTTCATGCAAAATAGTTTGTTGAAGCCACGTATCATCGACGTCGAAGCACTGGGCGCCGGCCACGCGAAAGTCGTGATGGAGCCGTTCGAACGTGGTTATGGCCACACGCTGGGTAACGCGCTGCGCCGCGTTCTGCTGTCGTCGATGGTGGGCTATGCCCCGACCGAAGTGACGATCGCCGGCGTCGTGCACGAGTACTCGTCGCTGGACGGCGTGCAGGAAGACGTGGTCGACCTGCTGCTGAACCTGAAGGGCGTCGTGTTCAAGGTGCACAACCGCGACTCCGTGACCCTGACCCTGAAGAAGGAAGGCGAAGGCCCGGTCCTGGCATCCGACATCGATCTGCCGCATGACGTGGAACTGATCAACCCGGAACACGTGATCGCTCACCTGACCGCCGGCGGCAAACTCGACATGCAGATCAAGGTCGAGAAGGGCCGCGGCTATGTGCCGGGTAACGTGCGCCGCCTGTCGGAAGACACCAACAAGACCATCGGCCGCATCATCCTGGACGCTTCGTTCTCGCCGGTGCGCCGCGTGTCCTACGCCGTGGAATCGGCCCGTGTCGAACAGCGTACCGACCTGGACAAGCTGATCATCAACATCGAAACCAACGGCGTCATCACCCCGGAAGAAGCGATCCGCCAGTCGGCCCGCGTCCTGGTCGACCAGCTGAACGTGTTCGCCGCCCTGGAAGGCACCGAAGCCGCCGCCGAAGCACCGTCGCGCGCCCCGCTGGTCGATCCGATCCTGCTGCGTCCGGTGGACGACCTGGAACTGACCGTCCGTTCGGCAAACTGCCTGAAGGCCGAGAACATCTACTACATTGGCGACCTGATCCAGCGTTCGGAAAACGAACTGCTGAAGACCCCGAACCTGGGCCGCAAGTCGCTGAACGAGATCAAGGAAGTCCTGGCTTCCCGCGGTCTGACCCTCGGCATGAAGCTGGAAAACTGGCCGCCGGCAGGTCTGGAGAAGTAATTCGTGAGGGGACGCCGATAAACCTACTGCGCGGGCACATTTTCGCCCTGCGATGCTCGCCGTACCGTAAGTACGGCTGCGCTTCTCGGACGAAACTGAGCCCTGCTCGCTACGGTTTCTCGACGCCCCGATACGTTAGTTGTTTTTTGTAGTGCCGCTCGCAGCATGTTGCTGCAAGCTTTTTAATCATTTGAACCGGTCCGCGCTCTCGTAACCTACTCGAGCGATCGAAGAACTGGAATTTAAAACTCGAAAGGATTTACCATGCGTCACCGTCACGGCCTCCGTAAGCTGAACCGTACCTCGTCCCACCGTCTGGCCATGCTGCGCAACATGACCGTTTCGCTGCTGCGTCACGAAGCGATCAAGACCACCGTCCCGAAGGCCAAGGAACTGCGCAAAGTCGTCGAGCCGATCATCACCCTGGGCAAGAAAGACACCCTGGCAAACAAGCGCCTGGCATTCGCCCGTCTGCGTGACCGCGAAATCGTCCAGAAGCTGTTCGCCGACATCGGCCCGCGCTTCGCGAACCGCAACGGCGGCTACACCCGTATCCTGAAGATGGGCTTCCGCGTTGGCGACAATGCACCGATGGCCTACGTCGAACTGACCGACCGTCCGGAAGTCGGCGTCGACGAAAACGCACCGACCGCCGAGTAATCGTCAGTCCCTGCATGAAGAAACCAGGCCCAGCGCCTGGTTTTTTTTCGCCCGTGCATCGCCTGCACGCCGGGTGTACCATCTCGGTGCGCTAAACCAACCTTCGTGCCCATGCTCCGCTTCCTGCTCTCGCTGCTTTCCCTGTTCGCCAGCCTCGTCCTGCTCGCGCCCGCTCACGCCGACGACGATTTCCTGCCGCCGGAGCAAGCCTTCAAATTCTCCGCCCGCATGCTCGATCCGCAGACGGCCGAGGTCAGCTACGCGATCGCCGACGGCTACTACATGTACCGCGAGCGCTTCAAGTTCGGCGCGTCCGGCGCCACGCTCGGTGCGGCGCAGATCCCGCCCGGCAAGGTGAAGTTCGACGAGACCTTCAACAAGGACGTCGAAACCTATCATCACGGCGTGACGATCCGCATTCCGGTGCAAGGGGCAGGACCGTTCACCCTGAATGTCACCGGCCAGGGTTGCGCCGACAAGGGCCTGTGCTATCCGCCGCAGGACGCCAGCATCCGCCTGGTGGCGGGTAACGGTGGTGGGGCGGGGCAGTCCGGCGGCAATCCGCTGACCCCGGCGCCTGCCGCCGACGGCAACGCCGGCACGTTCACGCTGCCGGGCCAGGGCGCGCCCGCCGTGTCTCAGCCCGCCGCCGCAAGCGCAGCGCCCACGGCCGCGCCGGCCGCCACGGCGACGGCCGGCGCCGCGCCTGCGGCCGCCGGCGACGCCGCAGCCACAAACGCCACAACCGCCACAACCGCCACAGCCGCCACAGCCGCTACGACTACCGCCACCGCCCCCTCCGAACTGTCCGGCATCGCCGCGCTGCTGCAGGGCGGCCGCCTGCTCGCCATCGTCCCCGCCTTCATCCTGCTCGGCCTGGGCCTGGCGTTCACGCCCTGCGTGCTGCCGATGGTGCCGATCCTGTCGTCGATCATCGTCGGCGAGGGCAAGCAGGCCGGCCGCGGGCGCGGCTTCGTGCTGTCGCTGTCGTATTCGCTGGGCATGGCGATCGTCTATACGCTGCTGGGCGTGGCCGCCGGCCTGCTCGGCGAAGGCCTGGCCGCGGCGCTGCAGAATCCCTGGGTGCTGGGCGCGTTCGCGCTGCTGATCGCGGCGATGTCGCTGTCGATGTTCGGCGTCTTCCAGCTGCAGGTGCCGGCCGCGCTGCAGAGCCGCCTGGCCAGCGCTTCCGGGCGCCAGGCTTCCGGCAAGCTGGCCGGCGTGTTCGTGATGGGCGCGATCTCGGCCCTGATCGTCGGCCCCTGCGTTGCCGCGCCGCTGGCCGGTGCGCTGGTCTACATCAGCCAGACGCGCGACGTGCTGGTCGGCGGCGCCGCCCTGTTCGCGATGGCGGTCGGGATGAGCATACCGCTGCTGCTGGTCGGCGTCTCGGCCGGCTCGCTGCTGCCGCGCGCCGGCATGTGGATGGAGGCGGTGAAGCGGTTCTTTGGCGTACTGATGCTGGCGATGGCGCTGTGGATGGCGGCGCCGATCCTGCCAGGCCTGCTGCAGATGCTGCTGTGGGCGGCGCTGCTGCTGGGCTACGGTTTCTACCTGCTGCACGGCTCGCGCAACCCGCGCCACTGGGTCGCGATGGCCGCCGGGACCGCCGCCGTGGTGCTGGGCGCGACCCAGCTGGTCGGACTGGCGAGCGGCGCGCGCGATCCGCTGGCGCCGCTGGCGCGCTTCACCGGCGCGGCGCCGGTCCAGCCGCTGGCCTTCACCCGCGTCAAGACCGTCGCCCAGCTGGACGCGGCGCTGATGGCGGCGAACGGCAAGACCGCCATGCTCGACTTCTACGCCGACTGGTGCGTGTCCTGCAAGGAGATGGAAAAGCTGACCTTCGTCGATCCAGCCGTCAAGGCGCGGCTGGCGGACACCCTGCTGCTGCAGGTGGACGTGACCGCCAACGATGCCCATGACCGGGCGCTGCTGAAGCGTTTTGGACTGTTCGGGCCGCCGGGAATCATTTTGTTCGACCGGGCGGGCAGGGAGATCGCGGATGGACGGGTGATCGGCTACCAGGACAGCCGGAAGTTCCTGGCTTCGCTGGGGCGGCTGAATTGACCGTCGCCCCCGCGCAGGCGGGGGCCCAGGTTCGTCGCGCTGTCGACACGCACGCTGACTTGGGTTCCCGCCTTCGCGGGAACGACGTTCAAAGGGCCGACGGCTCGATCAGCCGCGCGCAGTATCCCCACGCTCCTGGCCGCGATGCTGCCAGCCGCCATGGCCGCCATGGCGGCCGAAGCGCGACTGCATGCGCGCCGCCTTCTCGTCGAAGACCTTCTTCTGGTCCGGCGACAGCACCGAGTAGAAGCTGTTCAGGGCGGCCAGGCGCTGCTCCATGAAGGCAGTGCGCTGCTTCTGGCGCTCGATCATCTTCTGGGCGCGTTCCGGCGCCGTCAGGTTCGCCATCGCGGCGCGGTCGCCGTGGCGGCCGCCGGCGTGCTGGGCCGGCTTCATCGAGGCGACGAAGCTGTTCCAGGCGCTTTCCTGGGCCGGCGTGATCCGCAGCTCGTCGTGCAGCTTCGCCACGCGCTCGGCGCGTTTTTGCGCGTGCCTGGCGGCGAACTCGGCGTGCCGGGCCTGGCGCTGTTCCGGCGTCAGTTGCGCCTTCGGGTGGCCGTCGGTGGTCTGGGACTGGGCTTGAGCGCCCAGCATCGCGCCGCCCAGCGACAGCGCGGCAAGTCCGGTGAGGAGGGTTTTGCGTAAGGTGTTCATCTCTTTTTCCTGGTCAGGTTGATGTGCCGGCCGGGATGGCCTGTGCACGGTTCCCATCATGGGAGGAAGTTGTAAGCGCAGCGTGTCCGCTGTCTCGCCCTTTGTATCAATTTGTTTCCCTACACCATGTATATACATACCGATACAAAGTGGCTGTTCAGGGCCGTGCCAAGTCTGGATAATGGTGCCATGGACAATCCCTCTACCGTTCTGATCGTCGATGACGACCGCGATATCCGCTCGCTTTTGGCCGATTACCTGGAAGCGAACGGGTACCGCGCGCTGGCTGCCGCCGACGGCACCGCGATGTGGAAAACGCTGGATGAGGCGCGCCCCGACCTGATCGTGCTCGACCTGAACCTGCCCGGCGACGACGGCCTGACCCTGTGCCGCAAGCTGCGCGCGACCTCGACCCTGCCGGTGATCATGCTGACCGCCCGCAACGAGCCGCTCGACCGCATCCTCGGCCTCGAGATGGGCGCCGACGACTACCTGCCCAAGCCTTTCGAGCCGCGCGAGCTGCTGGCGCGCATCCGCAGCGTGCTGCGCCGCAGCCACGCGATGCCGCCGAATTCCCAGACCGAGAACGTGCAGCAGATGAAGTTCTCCGGCTGGACCCTGGACCTGACCGCGCGCCACCTGGTGAATCCGCAGGGCGTGGTCATCATGCTGTCCGGCGCCGAGTTCCGCCTGCTGCGCGTCTTCCTCGAGCATCCGAACCGCGTGCTGAACCGCGACCAGTTGCTGAACCTGACCCAGGGCCGCGACGCCGACCCCTTCGACCGCTCGATCGACATCCAGATCAGCCGCCTGCGCCAGAAGCTGGGTGAAGACGCGCGCATGCCGCAGATTATCAAGACGGTCCGTAACGGCGGCTATGTGCTGGCCGGGCAGGTGAGCGTGGAGCCCGGCGCGTGAAGGCATTCCTCGGCTCGATGACGGGCCGCGTGTTCGCAACCTTGCTGCTGGGCGTCCTCCTCACCGCCGCGCTGACCCAGCTGGTGGCCGATGCCCAGCGTGCGCGCGTGATCGACGAGTACCGCGACCTGCATTCGCTCGACCGCGCCGAGCAGCTCATCATGGCCACCGAGATCGTGCCCGAATCCGCGCGCAACGCTTATCTCGAAGTCGCGAACCGTCCCGGCATGCAGCTCGAAGCGCCAGGGCAGGCGATGCCGAGGCTGGCGCCGGCGCCGACCGAATTCACCCAGCTCCTGGCGGCGCGCATGAACAAGGTGCCCGGCAGCCAGCCTTACCGGCTGCAATCGGTGGCCGGCCGGCCCGCGTCGTGCGATCTCGCGCGCGAACAGTCGATCGTGTTCGGCCTGCTGCGCATGAAGTGGCGCGGCACCTGCGAAAGCATCCTGATCGGCCTGCGCGACGGCACCCCGCTGATCCTGTCGGTGCTGCCGCCGCGCTATGCGACGACGGCGGAACGCACCGATTACAGCGGCACGATCGCCTTGTTCCTGCTCAGCATCGCGGTGCTCGCCTATCTGGTGGCGCGCATGACCACCCGTCCGCTCAAGCAGCTGGCGCAAGCCGCGAAAAACCTCGGCAACGACATCAACCACCCGCCGCTCGACCTGACCGGCGCCGACGAGATCCGCCAGGCCAGCGCCGCCTTCAATGCGATGCAGGCGCGGATCCGCCAGTACATCTTCCAGCGCACCCAGATGCTGGCCGCGATCACCCACGACCTGCAGACGCCGCTGACGCGCATGCGCCTGCGCCTCGAGAAGGTCAGCGAGCCGGAGCTGCAGCAGCGCCTGATCGGCGACCTGTCGGCGATGCAGGCGATGGTCAAGGAAGGCCTGGACCTGGCGCGCAGCATGGACACCACCGAGACCATGCAGCTGCTGGACCTCGATTCGCTGCTGGATTCCGTGTGCGCCGACGCCGCCGACGCCAGCCAGCGCGTGACGCTGAGCGGCGCCGCCAACATGGCGCTGCTGGGCCGTCCGCTGGACCTGCGCCGCTGCCTGGTCAACCTGATCGACAACGCCGTCAAGTACGGCCAGTCGGCCAGGGTGACGGTCGACCGCATCAACGGCGCCGCGCGGATCCGCATCCGCGACGGCGGTCCGGGCATCCCGGCCGCCGAGCTGGCGCGCGTGTTCGACCCGTTCTACCGTGTCGAAACCTCGCGCTCGCGCGAGTCGGGCGGCACCGGCCTGGGACTGACGATCGCCCGCAACATCGCCGAGCAGCATGGCGGCAGCATCGTGCTGGCGAACCACCCGGACGGGGGCCTGGAAGCGACCCTCATGCTGCCGGAGTATTACCCAGGGAAGTGAGCGTAGGCCTTTTTTTCATGGCCGTGCGTTCACGGCGCGGTCACGCCGATGTGCGAAAATCTTCGCCGCGGTCCGCAAGTCGTCCTCATCGAACATAAAAACGAAAGCCGCCAATCAAGGCGGCACAGGGAGTGGAATGAAAAAGCATCATCTCGGAACCATCGTCGCCGCCGCCATCCTCGTCGCCGGCGCCAGTGGTTGCAGCCAGCAGAAGGAAGGCGCAGGCGCTGCCGGCGCCAAGGGCAAGGGCGGCCAGCCGCCCGCGGTCGTCAACGTGGTCGCGCCGCAACGCCGCGACGTCCCGGTGGTCCAGCAGGCCAACGGCACCGTGACCCCGATCCGCACCGTCGACCTGCATCCGCAGACCACCGCCACCATCCGCCAGGTGCACATCAAGGAAGGCCAGTTCGTGAAGGCCGGCGAGCTGCTGTTCTCGCTCGACGACCGCGCCGACCGCGCCAACCAGGACAAGGCCCAGGCCCAGGTCGAACGCGACCGCGCCTCGCTGGCCGACCTCGAACGCCAGTACAAGCGCAGCCAGGACCTGTTCGCCCAGAAGTTCCTCGCCCAGAGCGCGGTCGACACCCTGAAGGCGCAGGTGGACCAGGCCAGGGCGACGCTGCAGTCCGACCTCGCCGCCGCCCGCGCGGCCGGCGTCTCGACCAGCTACACCGCGATCCGCGCGCCGATGTCCGGCCGCGTCGGCGGCATCGCCGTCTATCCGGGCAGCCTGGTGCAGCCGGCCACCTCGCTCACCACCATCACCCAGCTCGATCCGATCACGGTCGCGTTCACGCTGCCGGAAGCCAGCCTGCCGGCCCTGCTGGCGGCGCAGAAGCGCGGCAAGATCGACGTCGAGGCGATGCCGGGCGCGGGCCTGGCGCCGGTGACGGGCACGCTGAGCTTCATCGACAACACCGTCGACCCGGCGGCCGGCACCATCCGCGTCAAGGCCGAATTCGCGAACCGCGACACCACCCTGTGGCCGGGCCAGTACGTGAACACCAAGGTGACCGTGCAGACCATCAAGGACGCCGTCGTGGTGCCGCAGAACGCCATCATCACCAACGCCCACGGCACCTTCGTGTACGTGCTGAATCCTGACCATTCGGCAAAACAGGTGCCGGTGCAGCGCCTGTACGGCGCCGGCGTGGACGCCGCCGTCAGCGGCTTGAGCGGCAACGAGCAGATCATCACCGAGGGCAAGCAGAACGTGCGCCCGGGCGGCAAGGTGCGCCTGGCCTCGGAAATGGGGAAAAAAGGCGGTCCCGCATGAGCATCTCCGAACTATGCATCCGCCGGCCGATCATGGTCGTGCTGCTGTCGATCAGCCTGATCCTGGTCGGCGTGCTGGCCTACATGCACATCCCGGTCGCGGCGCTGCCCAGCTATAACACCCCGGTCATCAACGTCAACGCCAACCTGTCGGGCGCGAGCCCGGAGATCATGGCGTCGTCGGTGGCGCTGCCGCTCGAGAAGCAGTTCTCGACCATCGCCGGCATCAACCTGATCACCTCGACCAGCACCCAGGGCAATACCTCGCTGACGCTGGAATTCGACAACGCGATCGACGTGAACCGCGCCGCGGTCGACGTCCAGGCCGCGCTGCTGGCGGCCCAGCGCCAGCTGCCGCAGGAGATGACGGACCTGCCGTCCTACCGCAAGGTCAACCCGGCCGACGCGCCGGTGCTGTTCATGACCATGACGTCGCCGTCGATGGACCTGTCGGAGCTGAACGACTACGCCGAGAACCTGGTGTCGCCGGCCATTTCGACCCTGCCGGGCGTGGCCCAGGTCTCGGTCAACGGCGGCAAGAAGTTCGCCGTGCGCGTGCGCGCCAAGACCGACCTGATGAACGCGCGCAACCTGACGATGGACGAGCTGGCGGCATCGCTGCGCACCGCCAATTCGAACGCGGCGCTCGGTATCCTCGACGGTCCGCAGCAGACCCTGACCATCCAGGGCCCGCCGCAGATGATGAAGGCGGCCGACTTCGCCGAGCTGATCGTCGCCGTCCGCGACGGCCAGCCGGTGCGCCTGAAGGACGTCGCTACGGTCGAGGACAGCTACCAGTCGACCAAGGCCTACGGTTCCTACAACGGCGAACGCTCGATCGTGCTGCTGGTGCAGCGCCAGCCGGACGCCAACACCGTCGCCGTGGTCGACCACGTGCGCAACCTGCTGCCGCGCTTCCAGTCGCAGCTGCCGGCCTCGATCAAGATCAACCTGGTCAACGACCGTTCGGTCTCGATCCGGGAAGCGCTGCACGACGTGAACTTCACGCTGGCGCTGACCGTCGGCCTGGTGGTGCTGGTGATCTTCCTGTTCCTGCACCGCCTGTCGGCGACCTTCATCCCGGCGATCACGATGCCGATTTCGCTGCTGGGCGCACTGAGCCTGCTGTACGCCTTCGGCTACAGCCTGGACAACATCTCGCTGCTCGGCATCACGCTGGCGGTGGGCCTGGTGGTCGACGACGCCATCGTGGTGCTGGAGAACATCGTGCGCCACATCGAAATGGGCAAGAAGCCGCTGCGCGCGGCCCTCGAAGGCGCGCGCGAGATGGGTTTCACCATCATCTCGATCTCGGTGTCGCTGGTGGCGGTATTCATCCCGATCTTCTTCATGCCGGGCGTGATCGGCCTGCTGTTCCACGAATTCGCCGTGATCGTCGGCCTGTCGATCCTGGTGTCCGCGGTCGTTTCGCTGACCCTGGTGCCGATGCTGTCCTCGCGCCTGCTGCCGGAGCACGCCCACGACCACGCGGAAGAAAAAAGCTTCATCGGCCGCCATTTCGAGCGCGGCTTCGCCAAGGTCCGCAACGGCTACGAGAAGACGCTCGACCTGGCGCTGCGCTTCCGCTTCGTGGTGCTGCTGATCGCCTTCGGCACCTTCGCGCTGACGGTGGTGCTGTACACGACCATCCCGAAGGGCTTCTTCCCGGAAGAGGACATCGGCCAGCTGCGCGTGACGACCGAAGCCGCCGAAGACATCTCGTCCTCGGCGATGCAGCAACTGCATGCCCGCGTCGCCGCCATCATCCAGGCCGATCCCGCGGTGCAGGACACGACCGCCTTCTCGGGCGGCGGCAACAACGGCCGCATGTTCGTGGTGCTGAAGCCGCGCGACCAGCGCGACAAGATGCCGCAGGTGATGGAGCGCCTGCGCAAGTCGACCCGCATCGCCGGCGTCAACGTCTACATGTCGCCGGTGCAGAACCTGCAGCTGGGCGGCCGCCAGTCCAAGAGCCGCTACCAGTACACGCTGCAGAGCGTGTCGGGCGCCGACATCAGCCAGTGGGCCAACGCGTTCCAGGAGCGCATGCGCGCCAACCCGCTGTTCCGCGACGTCACCAGCGACACCCAGGAAAAGGGCCTGCAGGCGACCCTCGACATCGACCGCGACAAGGCCAACCTGCTGGGCGTGCAGCTGGGCGACGTGCGCACCGCGCTGTACGCCGCCTTCGGCGAGCGCCAGGTGTCGACCATCTACTCGACCGCGGCCAGCTATTACGTGATCCTGGAAACGGCCACCGAGGACCGCCAGTTCGAGGACGCGCTGTCGCGCCTGTCGGTGCGCAGCAAGACCGGCCAGCTGGTGCAGCTGTCCAGCCTGGCGACGGTGAAACGCACGGTCGGTCCGATCGCCGTCAACCACCAGGGCCAGCTGCAGGCGATCACGCTGTCCTTCAACCTGGCGCCGGACGCGCCGCTGGGCGACGCCACCGCGGCCATCGAACAGATGGGGCGCGACATGAAGCTGCCGGCGTCGGTCATCACGAAATACGGCGGCGACGCGGCGGTCTTCCAGGATTCGCAGTCGAGCCAGCTGATCCTGATCATCGCGGCGGTGGGCGTGATCTACGTCCTGCTGGGCGTGCTGTACGAGAGCTTCATCCACCCGATCACGATCCTGGCCGGCCTGCCGTCGGCGGCTGTCGGCGCGCTGCTGACGCTGCGCCTGTTCAACCTGGACCTGACCATGATCGCCATGATCGGCATCCTGATGCTGATCGGTATCGTCAAGAAGAACGCGATCATGATGATCGACTTCGCGCTGGACGCCCAGCGCAACCAGGGCATGACCCCGACGATGGCGATCCGCGAAGCCTGCATCCTGCGCTTCCGTCCGATCCTGATGACGACCCTGGCCGCGCTGATGGGCGCGCTGCCGATCGCCCTCGGCCTGGGCGCCGGCGCCGAACTGCGCCAGCCGCTGGGCCTGGCGGTGTGCGGCGGCCTGATCTTCTCGCAGGTGATCACGCTCTACATCACCCCGGTGATCTACCTGTACCTCGACAAGTACAGCGGCAAGGGCCCGATGACGGATGCGCACCTGGCCAAACTGGAGAAACACCATCACGAGGCGCCGAAGGTCGTGTTAACGAAAGTGGCATGACCGTGAAGCGGGCAGATCGGTCTCCCCACCGGCCTGCCCGCCGTCTTCCCGCACCGGCAATCCGCTTGTCGCGCCACGGATACATTCTGTAACAACCATCAATCCGACCAGCTTGTAAGCTGTTAGCGAAGGTCCAACAATCCTGCGCGGCTGACCCAAAACAGGTTAGACTGCGGCCCTCGGACCACTTTGCTACCTCCCGGATTTTTACAACCATCTTGCGTGACCATTCCCACATCCATTCGGAAGACAGCGATGTCTGCGCACACTGCGGCCAGCCCCTGCCTGGACGGGAAGTAAGCACTTACGGACAAAACAAGCCGAGCCGTACCGGCCTGGCCGTGACGGTCGGCCTGCACCTGCTGCTGGTGGCGATCTACCTGTTCCAGCCGAAAGCCGAGCGCCACGCGCCCCCCAAGCGGGGCGAAGCCGTCGTCTGGCTGCCGCCGACGAAGGAAAACAAGCCGACCCCGCAGGCCGAGCAGCCGGCGCAAAAGCAGACTGCCAGCGCCGCGCCGCTGCCGAAATTCACGCCGCCGCCACCGGTCACGGTGCCGCGCCTGCCGGACACCATCACGCTGCCGAACGAAAAGCACGTCGAGCAGCCCAAGCCGCAGCCGCAGCCGAAGGAAGAAACCAGGCTGCAGCCGGACGAAACCGACATGGCGGCCTATATCGAGAAGCGCCGCCAGGCCCGGGGCGCCCGCAGCGAGCAGCCGGCGGAAGAAAGCGAGGCCCAGCGCGGCACGCGCAATGCGCTGGCCAACATCGCCGCCATCAATGGCCGCGGCGGCCAGGATCCGAACGAGACCGGCGGCGTGTTCAGCGTCACCAACAAGACCTTCAGCCACGCCGACGTGAAATTCCGCGGCTGGAATCCGAACTTCAAGCGGCGCTGGCTGACCTCGGCGTCGGTCGACCGCGGCAACGAGCCGGACATCGAGACCGCCATCGTCAAGAAGATGATCGAGCTGATCCGCAAGGAAAAGAACGGCGACTTCGAATGGGATTCGCACCGCCTGAACAAGGTCGTGACCCTGTCGGCGCGGCCGCAGGATACGCAGGAACTGATGAACTTCCTGTACAAGGAAATGTTCCCGGACTACAAGCCGCCGAGATAAAACAACTTGGGCCCCCGCCTGCGTGGGGGCGACGTGCCGGCACCGCCAGCCGTCATCCCGTCGTCCCCGCGCAGGCGGGGACCCAAGTTGATCAAGCCATCGCCTTCAAACGCCGCGCCACATCCAGCGCAAAATAGGTCAGCACGCCATCCGCCCCGGCCCGCTTGAAAGCCATCATGGTTTCCAGGATGATCTTGTCCGGATCCAGCCAGCCATTCTGGAAGGCCGCCTGCAGCATCGCGTATTCGCCGCTGACCTGGTAGGCGAAGGTCGGCACCTTGAACTCGTCCTTTACGCGGCGCACCACGTCCAGGTAGGGCATGCCGGGCTTGACCATCACCATGTCGGCGCCTTCGGCGATGTCCAGCGCCACTTCGCGCAGGGCTTCGTCGCTGTTGGCCGGGTCCATCTGGTAGGTGTTCTTGTCGGCCTTGCCCAGGTTGGCGCTCGAGCCGACGGCGTCGCGGAACGGGCCGTAATAGCCGGAGGCGTACTTGGCCGAGTAGGCCATGATGCGGGTGTGGATGAATTCCTTCTCTTCCAGCGCCACGCGGATTGCGCCGATGCGGCCGTCCATCATGTCCGACGGGGCGACGATGTCGACGCCGGCTTCGGCCTGGGTCATGGCCTGGCGGATCAGCATCTGGATCGTTTTTTCGTTGACGATGTAGCCGTTGTCGTCCGGCAGGCCGTCCTGGCCGTGGGTCGTGTACGGATCCAGCGCGACGTCGGTCATGATGCCCAGTTGCGGGAAATTGCGCTTCAGCTCACGGACCGCGCGCGGCACCAGGCCGTCCGGATTGGTCGCTTCGACGCCATCGTAGGTCTTGAGCGACTGGTCGACCATCGGGAACAGCGCCAGCACCGGGATGCCCAAGGCCACGCATTCCTCCGCCACCTTCATCAGCAGGTCGACCGAGACCCGTTCCACGCCCGGCATCGAGGCTACCTGCTGGCGCTGGTTCTGGCCGTCGAGGATGAAGACCGGGTAGATCAGGTCGGACGCGGTGACGGTGTTTTCGCGCATCAGGGCGCGCGAGAACGGGTCGCGGCGCATGCGGCGCATGCGCACGGCGGGGTACTGGGATGGCGTGATGATCGGCATGTCGTGTCCTCGGAAAATATCAGAGCGATGCGTCGTCCTGCGGCGCCTGGTCTTCGTCTTCGTCCTGCAGGCCCATCAGTTCGACGATCTTGTCGTTGGCTTCGTCGATGCCCACGCGCTTCAGGGCCGAGAACAGCTGCACGGTGAAGGGGAAGCCCTTGCCTTCCTCGTCGACGTAGCTGTCCAGCACCTGCTGCGCCTGGCGCAGGGCGTTGGTCGATTCGTTGCGGTTCAGCTTGTCCACCTTGGTCAGGATGCAGTGGATCGGCTTGCCGGTCGGGGCGAACCATTCCAGCATCTGGATGTCCAGGTCGGTGAACGGGCGGCGCGAATCCATGATCAGGACCAGGGCCGCCAGCTGCTCGCGGCGCTGCACGTAGTCGCCCAGCAGGCGCTGCCAGTGCAGCTTGGCGTCGCCGGACACTTCCGCATAGCCGTAGCCGGGCAGGTCGACCAGCATCGCCTGGATCTCGTCGACCTTGGTCGGGTCCTTGCGGTGCATGGCCACGTGGGCGCCGCCGATCGAGAAGAAGTTGATGTGCTGGGTGCGGCCCGGCGTCTTGGAGGCGAAGGCCAGGCCTTTCTGGTTGGTCAGGATATTGATCGCCGTGGATTTGCCCGCGTTCGAGCGCCCTGCGTAAGCGATTTCCGGCACCCCGGTGCGCGGCAGGTCGCGCAGCTGGTTGACGGTGGTGAAGAAGCGGGCTTGCCAGAGTTTGGACATGGGTAAGAAAATTGGCGGATCGGAAACAAAGCTATTGTAC
>CAJYXO010000154.1 GCA_913778765.1 uncultured Massilia sp.
CACCGGCGCCAGCGTCGACGACGTGGTGCGCGTGATGTCCGCGCTGGCCGAGGGCGACCTGACCCGCCGCATCGACAAGGACTACCAGGGTGCGTTCGGCCAGCTGAAGGATTACTCGAATGCCACGATGGACAAGCTGGCCCAGGTGGTCGGTGAAGTCAATGGCAGCGCCGAGTCGCTGGCCTCGGCATCGGAAGAAGTCAGCGCCACGGCGCAGTCGCTCTCGCAGGCCGCGTCCGAGCAGGCCGCCGGCGTCGAGGAAACCAGCGCCTCGCTGGAACAGATGACGGCATCGATCTCGCAGAACACCGAGAACGCCCGCGTCACCGACGGCATGGCCTCGCAGGCCGCGCGCGAAGCGGCCGAGGGCGGCGAAGCCGTGAAGGCCACCGTCACCGCGATGAAGCAGATCGCGAAACAGATCGGCATCATCGACGACATCGCCTACCAGACCAACCTGCTGGCCCTGAACGCGGCCATCGAGGCGGCGCGCGCGGGCGAGCACGGCAAGGGCTTTGCCGTGGTGGCGGCCGAGGTGCGCAAGCTGGCCGAACGCAGCCAGGTGGCGGCCCAGGAGATCGGCGAAGTCGCGACCAGCAGCGTCGAACTGGCCGAACGCGCCGGCTCGCTGCTGGACCGCATGGTGCCGAACATCCGCAAGACCTCGGACCTGGTGCAGGAAATCACGGCGGCCTCCGAAGAGCAGTCGGCCGGCGTCGGCCAGATCAACGCGGCGGTCGGCCAGATGAGCCAGACCACCCAGCAGAACGCTTCCAGTTCGGAAGAGCTGGCGGCGACCGCCGAAGAGATGAGCAGCCAGGCCGAACAACTGCAGGCGGCGATGGCCTTCTTCCGCATCGACGGCCAGACGCCTGCCCTGAAGCGGCCCGCGCCGCGCCAGGCCGCGGCGCGTCCGGTCCGCCGCGGCAACACGCTGCGCCTGGCCGACAGCTTCGCCGCCGCCGGCGAGCCCGACGAAACCAACTTCACCCATTTCTGAGCGATGGCCACGATGGAGCAAGCAATCAAGCAATACCTCACCTTCATGCTGGGCGGAGAATCCTTCGGCATCGGCATCATGTCGGTGAAGGAGATCATCGAATTCGGCGGCATCACCGAAGTGCCGATGATGCC
Organism: uncultured Massilia sp.; assembly: GCA_913778765.1. Lineage (GTDB taxonomy): Bacteria > Pseudomonadota > Gammaproteobacteria > Burkholderiales > Burkholderiaceae_D > Telluria. The sequence continues at coordinate 1,135 of CAJYXO010000154.1, forward strand.
GGACTCGATCCGCGGCGTGATCAACCTGCGCGGCGCGGTGGTGCCGGTGATGGACCTGGCGGCGCGCTTCGGCCGTCCGCAGGCGGTGCCGGGCAAGCGCACCTGCATCGTCATCGTCGAGCTGGAGCTCGAGGGCGAGCGCCAGGTGACCGGCATCGTGGTCGACGCCGTCAGCGCGGTGCTGGACATCCCGGCTTCCGAGATCGAGCCGGCGCCTTCGTTCGGCACGCGCATCCACGGCGACTTCATCGCCGGCATGGGCAAGCTGAATGGCAGGTTCGTGATCCTGCTGAACGTGGAACAGGTGCTGGCGCTGGAAGGCCTGCCGGACCTGGCTTCCGCCGACGCCACCGCCTGAGGCCGACGTGCTGCAACACGCGATCAGCGACGGCGAGTTCGCCAGTTTCCGGCGCTTCATCTTCGACATGGCCGGCATCACGATGTCGGACTCGAAGAAGGCGCTGGTGAGCGGACGCCTGGCCAAGCGGCTCCAGCATCACGGCCTGCCCAGCTACGAAGCCTATTTCAGGATGCTGCAGAGCGGCCAGCACCCGGACGAGGTGCAGCAGGCGGTCGACCTGCTCACCACCAACGAGACCTATTTCTTCCGCGAGGGACGCCACTTCGAACTGCTGCGCGAGGCCGCCGAAGCGGCCCGTCCCGGCCTGCGCGCGGGCGCGCCCTTCCGCGTCTGGAGCGCCGCCTGTTCGTCCGGCGAAGAACCGTACAGCATCGCGATGGTGCTGGCCGACGCGCTCGGCGACGCGCCCTGGGAAGTGACGGCCTCCGACATCAGCACCCGCGTGCTGCAGCGCGCGCGCCTGGGCCATTACCCGATGGAGCGCGCCAGCCACGTGCCGCAGGACTACCTGCGCCGGTTCTGCCTCAAAGGGATTCGCGAGCAGGCCGGCACCCTGCTGGTGAACCGCGCGCTGCGCCAGCGCGTGCAGTTCCGCCAGGTGAACCTGAACACCGACCTGCCTTCGGACCTGGGCGCCTTCGACGTGATCTTCCTGCGCAACGTGATGATCTACTTTAACGGCGACACCAAGCGCCAGGTGGTCGCGCGCGTCACTTCGCGCCTGAAGACGGGCGGCAGCTTCTTCATCGGCCACTCGGAAAGCCTGCATGAAATCAACGACAGCCTGCAGACCGTGATGCCCTCGGTCTATCGCAAGTAATGAAGACGATCAACGTGATGGTGGTCGACGATTCGGCCGTGGTCCGCAAGGTGGTCGGCGCGATCCTGGAAAGCGCGCCCGACATCCACCTGCTGCACGCCGTATCCGACCCGCTGCTGGCGATCGAGCGCATGAAGCAGCAGTGGCCGGACGTGATCGTGCTGGACGTCGAGATGCCGCGCATGGACGGCATCACCTTCCTGAAGCGGATCATGGCCGAGCGTCCGACACCGGTGGTGATCTGCTCGACGCTGACGGAAAAAGGCGCCGAGACCACCATGGCCGCGCTTGCCGCCGGCGCGGTGTCCATCATCACCAAGCCGAAGCTGGGGCTGAAGGACTTCCTCAACGAGAGCGCCGACGAACTGGTGGCCGCGGTGCGCGCCGCCAGCCATGTCAACCTGCGGCGACTGGCGGTGCGCGCGCCTTCTACTGCGGCGCCGGCAGTCGCAGCCGTCGCGGCCAAGCTGTCGGCCGACGCGGTCCTGCCGGCGGCCGTCGAGACGCGCATTCCCTTGGCGACCACCGAGCGCGTGGTCGCCATCGGCACCTCCACCGGCGGCACGCTGGCGCTCGAAGAAGTGCTGACGGCGCTGCCGCGCGTCACGCCGGGCATCGTCATCGTCCAGCACATGCCGGAGAAATTCACCGCCGCCTTCGCCGAGCGCCTGAACAAGCTGTGCCAGGTCGAGGTGAAGGAAGCGCGCCATGGCGACCGCGTGCATCCGGGCCGCGCCCTGATCGCTCCCGGCGGACGCCACATGCTGCTGCGGCGCGACGGCGCCAACTACCACGTCGACGTGATCGACGGCCCGCTGGTGAACCGCCACCGGCCCTCGGTGGACGTGCTGTTCCGCTCCGTGGCCAGGCAGGCAGGCGCGAACGCGCTCGGCATCATCATGACCGGCATGGGTGACGACGGCGCCAGCGGCCTGCTCGAGATGCGCAAGGCCGGCGCGCGCACCGTGGCCCAGGACGAGGAAAGCTGCGTGGTCTACGGCATGCCGAAGGAAGCCGTGAAGCGCGGCGCCGTCGAGAAGAGCGTGCCCTTGCAGGCTATCGGCCGCGAGATCCTGCAGCAGCTCGGGCTGCGCTGAGTTCTTTCCGGCTCCTTCAATCGTGCGCTCGCGTGCCCGGTGTAGCATGCACCGAAACGACGAACGAGAAAGGATCCACCGTGAACCAGCGCTATCGACCGATCACGCGCCTGGGCCTGGGCGGCACCGGGCTGGGCGACATGTACCACACCACGACCGACGCCGCGGCCCATGCGACCGTCGATGCCGCCTGGGAGGCCGGCATCCGCTACTTCGACACCGCGCCGCACTACGGCGCCGGCCTGTCCGAGCACCGCTTCGGCCAGGCCCTGCGCCGCCATCCGCGCCACGCGTACACGCTGTCGACCAAGGTCGGACGCCTGCTGGCGCCGCAGCATCCGGGCGAGATCGAGGCGCCTTTCGTCGGCGCCCTGCCCTTCAAGCGCGTGATCGACTACACCGCCGACGGCGTGCGCCGCGCGCTCGAGGACAGCCTGCAGCGCCTGGCGCTCGGCCATATCGACATCGCCTACGTCCACGATCTCTCGCCCGACATGTTCGGCAAGGACTTCGAGCAGCACTACCGCACCGCGGCCGGCAAGGGCGGCGCCTTCGAAGGCATGGTGAAGTTGCGCGAAGAAGGCGTCATCAAGGCCTGGGGCCTGGGCGTGAACACGGTCGAGCCCTGCCTGCGCGCGCTGCGCGATTCCGATCCCGACATCTTCCTGCTGGCCGGACGCTACACGCTGATGGAAACCACGCCGCTGCAGGAACTGTTCCCGCTGTGCGCCCAGCGCGGCGCCCACGTGGTGCTGGGCGGGCCCTTCAACTCGGGCTTCCTGGCCGGCGGCGAGCATTACGACTACCGGCCGGCCAGCCCGGAACAGCGCCAGCACCGCGAACGCCTGCGCCAGATGGCGGCCCGCCATCATGTCGACCTGGCCGCCGCCGCGTTGCAGTTCGGCGTCGCGCATCCGGTGGTGGCGGCGACCATCCCCGGCGCCAGCAGCCCGGAACACCTGCGCCGCAATGCGACGCTGATGCACATGGAGATCCCGGCGGCCTTCTGGGACGAGCTGCGGGCAGAGGGGCTGGTGCCGCCCGATGCGCCGCTGGCGCCGCGCAAGACGGCTGAGCGTTAGCGGCCCAACGCCGCACGGTTGTACACCAGCCGCTCATGCAGCGCCTGTCTCCAGTCATCGTCGAGCCAGTTGGCCACGCCATCGAAGCTGGCCGCGATGCGTTCGAGCAGGGCATCCAGGTAGCTTGCCGCCTCGGCGTTGCCGGTAAATCCGAAACGGTGCGCGTCGGCCAGCGCGGCCTCCCTGGAAATATCGAAGCGCCCCAGCGATAGTTGCATATGCAGACGTGCAGGTGTTTCGACCGGGTTCGGCACGACATCGAAAGCGGGCGCCAGCCGCCAGCGGCGCTCCGCGGCGCGATACACGATGGCGTGATTGCGCACATGATCGTCGTCGTTGCCGCAAACGGCATTGAATATCATGCGGCCGAACAGTTCGATGCGGTCTTCCATTGGCGCGCCAGCCAGTCGCAGCTCTTCGGCAAGACGTGGATAGCTCCAACGGTCCGTTTGCAGGAGGCCAGGGTACTCGGTTTGCAACAAGGAAGCCGCGCTCACGCACATATGACGCTGCCGGCCGCTTCGGTCAAACCGTCGAACCCGTACAGCACTCCGGCCGCCCGCGGCGGGGTGAAAAACCGTGGCCGCAAATTGCAACCCGCTCGCAGCGCCCCACTGCTGGCCGACGTGCTCGAGCAAAGGAATATTGGCGACATCGCTTGCAAGCTCCGGCTTGACCAGCCAGAACTCCCCCTGCTCGCCCTGTACCGTGGCTTTCGGCCGTGCGCCACCTACGCTGACCGTCTGCACCAATCGGGCACGAATTTTTGCGCGTACGGCAGGGCGGCGCTCTGCAAGCGCTGCCAGTTCTTCGACGACCTCGTCGAGTTGCGGCAAGCTGGGATGATTCACTTTCGCATCCGGCGGCTTGAGGCCTGGACCGACTGCAAGCGCGCCCCAACGGTCGACATTGCTGGCCTTGATCAGGTACTGCAGCGGCAGCGCATTTTCCGGCAAATGATGCTCCCGACGCAGCAAAGCCTGTCCCCATGCATCCGGGCAAGCGTCACGCAAAACGTCATGCAATCCTTCATATCTGGGCGCCGCGACGTCGTCGCCCGGCAGAAACGGAAGGTTTTTCGGATCGATTGCCCAAGCGAGCCCTGCATCGATGTAGGAAGGGGCGTACTTGAAGAAGCCATTGCCGGGTGCACTCGTCCTGTACCGGCCGACTGTTACCCATTCGCCGGTATCGGGACGCTGAAGATACACGTACAGCGGCTTAGAAATACTCGGCATCGTCGCCTCCTTTTTCCTGCTGGCTCAACTTGACGCGCTGGCCATAGCCGCCTTGCCATAGCTCGCCCGGCAAAGCGGGCGCTGCCTGGTCGACGATGCCAAGTACGAGAAGCGCAGTCAAATAGGCGCCTGCTCCCGCACCGGGATCGCCTTTTTCCAGACGCAGCAAGGTAGTTCGGGAAATGCCCAGCCGGCTGGATAAATCGGCAACCGTGACACGCTGACGCAGGCGCTGCGTGCGGATGCATCGACCCCATATGCCGAGCCGTTCCTGTACGAGACTCGGCCAGTTTTCGGTTTTCGAGAGTTTTCTTGGCATGACACTACCGTTTCATAGATGCTTCACTATAGCATGTAAAGTCTTATCTATGAGCCTTCAATGAATTCTATTGATTCATAGAGAAGATCTTATGATTCATAAGGAAGTATCTATGAATATAGGTGCTTGCCTGATATCCTTCAGGGATGTCGCATCCTGAGGAACCAACATGGCAACCGAATTGAGCTTCGTCGAATACGCTCTCGAGACCGTCCGGCTGGGCAGCCGCCTGACGTACAAGAAGATGTTCGGCGAGTACGCGCTCTACCTGGACGAGAAGGTGGTCGCCTTCGCCTGCGACAACAGCCTCTTTATCAAGCCGTCCGCGGCGGCCGTCGAGCTGGCCCCGGACCTGCCGCAGGGACCGCCCTACCCCGGCGCCAAGGACTACCCGGTCGCCGACGAACTGCTCGACGATCCGGATCGGCTGCGCCGCCTGATCGAGGAAACGGCGGCGCTGATGCCGCTGCCGAAGCCGAAGAAGAAGCCGGCGAAGGCCGCCGCCGCCGGCAGCTGAGCGCACCGCAGCCGCGCATTACAGCCGCTGCGGGCAAGCGTGCGCAATTTGCGGCATCATCGTTCTCCTCGATAGCACACCAAAAGGAGAAACCGATGACCAGCAGCGCCAACCCCTTCTCGACCTACGTCCCGCCGCGGGTCTGGTCGCCCGCCACGCCATCGGGCGGCGCCTTCGCCAACATCAACCGCCCGATCGCCGGCGCGACCCACGAGCAGGAACTGCCGGTCGGCAAGCACCCCTTGCAGCTGTACTCGCTCGGCACGCCGAACGGCCAGAAGGTCACCATCATGCTCGAGGAGCTGCTGGCCGCCGGCCATACCGGCGCCGAATACGACGCCTGGCTCATCAAGATCAACGAAGGCGCGCAATTCGGCAGCGGCTTCGTCGGGATCAACCCGAATTCAAAGATTCCGGCCATGGTCGACCGCAGCGGCGAAAAACCGGTGCGCGTGTTCGAATCCGGCTCGATCCTGGTCTACCTGGCGGAAAAATTCGGCGCCTTCCTGCCGACCGAACTGCCGGCCAGGGCCGAGACCTTCAACTGGCTGATGTGGCAGATGGGTTCGGCGCCTTTCGTGGGCGGCGGCTTCGGCCACTTCTATGCCTACGCGCCGGAAAAGCTGGAGTACCCGATCAACCGCTACGCGATGGAGACCAAGCGCCAGCTCGACGTGCTCGACCGCCTGCTGGCCGAGCGCCGCTTCATCACCGGCGACGAGTACACCATCGCCGACATGGCGATCTGGCCCTGGTATGGCTTGATGGTGATGGGCGAGCTGTACGATGCCGGCGAATTCCTGGCCGTCCACCATTACCAGCAGGTGCGGCGCTGGGCCGACGAGGTGGCGCAGCGGCCGGCGGTGATGCGCGGCCGCAAGGTCAACCGCATGCGCGGCAAGCCCGAGGAACAGGTGGCCGAGCGCCACGACGCCGCCGACCTCGACTGAGTTTTTCCAAGCCTGTTGCCGGCTGTCTAGCTGGCGCGGCCCGGCCGGGTTCGCCGCTAGACTCCAGACAGGACGACCTCCGACCAAACCGATCCCCAGTCCGACGATGACGGCGCGGTGCATGCATCGCGCCGCCGCTTCGTCGGCACCGTGGCCGCCGGCATCGCCGCCGCGCCGGCCCTGGCGCAATCCCAGGCTGCGCCATCGGCGCCGGCCGCGTCCCGCTCCCTGACCCCGCCGCCCTATCCCGGGCCGCCTTTCCCGCGCCAGAAGCAGGAATGGCCAGGCCTGGCCGGCAGGATGACGCCGCGTCCCGACCATGGCGAATCCACCTATCGCGGCACCGGCCGACTGGCGGGACGGCGCGCCCTGATCACCGGCGCCGAGTCCGGCATCGGCCGCGCGGTGGCGATCGCCTTCGCGCGCGAGGGCGCCGACGTGGCGATCGGCTACCTGCCGGCCGAAGAGGCCGATGCGCGCGAGGTGATCGCCCTGATCCGCCAGGCCGGCCGCAATGCGGTCGCGCTGCCGGGCGACATCCGCGACGAAGCCTTCTGCAAGAAGATGGTGGAGCAGGCGGTGCGCCAGCTGGGCGGGCTCGACATCCTGGTCAACAATGCCGCGCGCCAGCAGTCGATCGATTCGATCCTCGACCTCACCACGGCCGAGCTGGACTGGCACTTCAAGACCAATCTGTACGCGCTGTTCTGGATCACCAAGGCGGCGGTGCCGCATCTGCCGCCGGGGGCGAGCATTATCACGACGGCCTCGGTGCAGGCTTACGATCCGTCGCCGAACCTGCTGGCCTATTCGCAAACCAAGGCGGCGCAAGTGGCCTTCACCAAGTCGCTGGCCAAGCAGCTGGGCGCCAAGGGCATCCGCGTGAATGCGGTGGCGCCGGGACCGGTGTGGACGCCGCTGCAGGTGACGGGCGGCCAGACCCAGGAAAACCTGGAAAAGTTCGGCGGCGATTCGCCGATGAAGCGCCCGGCCCAGCCGGCCGAACTGGCGCCGGCCTATGTGGCGCTGGCGGCAGCCGATGCGAGCTATACCACCGGCCAGGTGTATGGCGTGGCCGGCGGCAGCGGAAATCCCTGACCGGGCTTAACGGCGGAAGGCGCTGCGCAGGCGCGCCGCCAATGAGGCGGCCAGAGTGAAGGCATAGGGGCGGGTCGGCAGGGCTTTGCCGAGCGAACCGGCGTAGTTGCAGCGCTGAGTAACGGGCATGTTGTCTATCTCCAATTTATTGACAGAATAGCCATGCCGCATGGCGCGTTCTGTGCGGCACCTCTCATAAGGACGGCAGGCCGGCACAATTGATCGTTCTCAAACCTGTACACCGTGTGCCTTTTACCCTGATCGGGTTGCACCCAACACCATCACACACGCCAGGAGAACCGCAATGAGCTACGCAGACCGCGACAAATACGGCATGTACAAGAACACCGGCAGCGCCGGCCCCGGCCCTTCCCTGATGGGGGCCGACACCCTGCTCGGCGACGGCGTCGTCAACGGCGCCAATGAAGACCTGGGCGACATCAAGGAGATCATGCTCGACATGAACACCGGCCAGGTCGCCTATGCCGTGCTGGCCTTCGGCGGCTTCCTCGGCATGGGCGAAAAGCTGTTCGCCGTGCCGTGGCAGGCCCTGCACCTCGATACGGTCAACCGGCGCTTCGTGCTCGACGTCGAGAAAGAACGCCTGAAAGCCGCCCCGGGCTTCAACAAGGATGCCTGGCCCGACATGGCCGACGTCCAGTGGGCCAGCCAGGTCCACAGCTTCTACGGCACCGATCCGGCCCGCGGCGGCGCGCCCAGCATGGGCCCCGACGTGGTCATGCGCGGCATGCCGGACGGCGCCGGCGCGGGGGATCTCCGCTCGGGCAGCGGCATCAGCACCGATCCGCGCGCCGGCAACCTGGGCGGCGATGACAAGGATCTGAGCAAGATCCGCGGCAGCAATATTGGATAAAAACGCTTTTCATTACCTGGGACGTAATCGCCGGGAAGCGCGGCAATCCGCACAATGGTCTCCATCGTCAACCACCGAAGGAGACCATCGTGAACCAGGCCAGCAATCACACCAGCAACCACGTCGGCAACCACGCCGCCATCATCGCCGACCGCTACCTCGCCATCTGGAACGAGCGCGACGACATCACGCGCCGCGCCCGTATCGCCCAGCTGTTCGCCGACAACGCCACCTACGCCGACCCGATGATGCACGGCAGCGGGATCGACGGCATCGACGGCATGATCGCCACCGCCCAGCGCCAGTTTCCCGGCCACCGCTTCAGCCTGCATGGCACGCCGGACGGCCACAATAACGTGGTGCGCTTCTCGTGGACGCTGGCCGCCGACGATGCGCCGGGCAATGCAGCGCCGGTGGCCAGGGGCAGCGACATCGCCTATATCGACGGCCGCGGACGCCTGCTCAAGGTCACCGGTTTCCTCGACGCCGCCTGAGGGGAGCGCCATGATCATTGCGCCCAACACCATCGCCACCAGGGACGGCATCCACCTGTTCTACCGCGACTGGCCCGGCAGCCATCCGCAGGCCCGGCCGGTGCTGTTCGTCGGCGGCTGGTCGATGCCCTCGGGCTCCTGGGGCTACCAGATGATGGCGCTGCAGCGGCAGGGACTGCGCTGCATCGCCTTCGACCGCCGCGGCCACGGCCGCTCCAGCGACCCTGGCGGCGGCTACGACTTCGAGACCCTGGCCGGCGACATCGCCGCCGTGATCGAGGCGCTCGACCTGCGCGAGGTGGTGCTGGTCGGGCACTCGATGGGCTGCAACGAGATCGTGCGCTACTTGAGCCGCTTCGGCAGCCGGCGGGTCGAGCGCATCGCCCTGCTCGGGCCGATGACGCCGGGCGTGACGCTCGCCCCGTCGAACCCCGGCGGCGTCGACCCGAGCCTGCTGGAGCAGTTCCGCAGCCGGCAGCTGCTGCGCGACTACCCGCTGTGGATCGAGGAGAACATCGAGCCCTTCGTGCCGGGCGCGAACGCCACCACCAAAGCCTGGCTGGCCGCGATGGCCCTCGATCATTCGCTGCAGGCCCTGCACGACTGCCACGCCGCGGTCCAGGGCGCCGACATGGTCGACGAGCTGCGCGCGATCGGCGTGCCCGCCTTGATCATTGCCGGCGACCTGGACGTGTCGGCGCCGCTGGCGCTGACCGCGCAGCGCAGCGCCGCGCTGATCCCGGACGTGCGCCTGCAGGTGATCGAAGGCGCCGCGCACGGCATGTTCGTGACCCACGTCGACGCGGTGAATGCCGGACTGCTTGAATTCATCCGCGAGCGCGGTTACATTGAGCGCGACTGAACGGGAGCGTGGGAATGAACGACAGCGATGGCAGCGCCAATGCCGGCTACTTCAACGACTTCGCGTCCGCGCTGCGCTACTGGCGCACGCGGCGCGGCGCCAGCCAGCTGCGGCTGGCGACCGACAGCGGCGTCTCCCAGCGCCACCTGAGCTTCCTGGAAAGCGGCCGCTCGCAGCCCAGCCGCGAGCTGGTGCTGAAGCTGGGCATCGCGCTCGACGTGCCGCTCCGCCAGCGCAACGCGATGCTGCTGGCGGCCGGCTTCGCGCCGGCCTACCAGGAGCGCAAGCTGTCCGACCCCGAGCTGGCCAGCGTGATGCAGGCGCTCGACTTCATGCTGCGCCAGCAGGCGCCCTTCCCGGCGCTGGTGGTCGACCGCCTGTGGAACCTGGTGATGTTCAACGAGCCGGCCGCCGGCCTGATGCGCTGGCTGCTCGGCATGCCGTCCGATGCGGCGATCCCGCGCGACGGCTCGATCAACGTGCTGCGCCTGATGCTGAGCCCCGACGGCCTGCGCCCGCGCCTGCTCAACTGGGAAGCCGTGTGCGCCGACAGCCTGCTGTGGATCCAGCGCGAAGCCATGGCCGACGGCCCGGGCAGCGAGGCCACCGCCCTGCTGGCCGAGCTGTCCGCCCTGCCCGGCATGCCCTCGGCCGGCCACGTGCCGAACCTGGACCGGCGCGCCCTGCCCTTCCTGGCGCTGCAGATCGCGCACGAGGGCGTGTGCCTGAACCTGTTCACCACCATCACCACGCTCGGCACGCCGCACGACGTGACGGTGCACGAACTGCGCCTGGAGTCCTTCTTTCCCGCCGATGCGGCGTCCGCGGATTGGTTCAGGGAGCGCTTCGGCGGCTGACGCTTTCCACGCCGTCGCATTTCGCGCCGCCGGGCTGCATTTCGCGCCGCCCGGCGTCCGTTCGTCGCACGCGGTCCCCGACCATGCCCGGCACGGGCACAGTGGCGTCACTTCAACCACGTCCGGAGACCGCCATGCTGCAGCAGATCCTCATCCACACCCCCGTCTACGTCTGGGCCATCCTCGCCGTGCTGGTCTGGCGCGGCAGCGCCGCCCTGCGCGAGCGCGAGACGACCGTGCGCAGCCTGTTCATCGTCCCCCTGATCATGCTGGCGCTGTCGCTGCAGGACGTAGTCGTGAAATTCGGTTCGAACGCTGCGGCGCTCGCCGTTTGGGCAGTTGCGGCGCTCGGCACCACGCTGCTGGTCTGGAAGTTCGGCCGCAGCCGCACGGCGCCCGGCGGTACGGCCGGCAGCGTGATCGTGCGCGGCAGCCGGGTGCCGCTGGCGATGATGATGGCGGTGTTCTTCACCAAGTATGCGGCCTCGGTGCTGCTGGCGGTGCTGCCGCAGGCGCGCCAGGATGCGCTGTTCGCGGCCGCCGTGTGCGCGCTGTTCGGCGTGTTCAATGGCGCCTTCCTGGGTCGCCTGGCCGCCGACCTCGCGGCCCTGCGGCGGGCCGCCGCCCATGCGCCGGCCGTACAGGGCGTGCTTCAGGCCTGAGGCGGCTCCGGCTTCCGCCCCATTTTCTCGAGGGTCAGGGTCTCGTCGGCCCGGCCCCAGCCGCCGTCGGCGACTTCCTCGACCAGCACCATCGAGAACGGCCGCACGCCCTCGCCGAAGTATTCGACGAACATGGCCGTGGTGCGGTGGATGATTTCCTCCTTGCGGGCATGGTCGAGGATCCCCTCCGGGAATTTGTAGTTTGCGAATGGCATCTGGTTCTCCTCAGACGAAGCCGCCGTTGACACGCAGGACCTGGTTGTTGACCCAGGCGCCGTCCGGCCCCGCGAGGAAGGCCACGCTGGCCGCGATCTCCTCCGGTTGGCCGAGCCGCTCCAGCGGCGCCAGCATGGCGAGCTGGCGGATCTGCTCTTCCGATTTCCCGTTCAGGAACATCTCGGTACCGACCGGTCCCGGCGCGACCGCATTGACCGTGATGCCGCGTCCGCGCAGCTCGTTGGCCATCACGTGCACCAGCCCTTCGACGCCGGCCTTGCTGGCGATGTAGGGACCGTAGTTGGGGAAGGCCTTGGCGATCACGCTGGTCGACAGCATGACGATGCGGCCGCCCTCGCCCAGGTACTCGCCTGCCAGCGCCAGCACCACGAAGCTGCCGCGCAGGTTGGTGGCCAGCATCCGGTCGAAGGCCGCCAGCTGGTCGAGCCGGATCGGCGCCATCGACATCGCGCCGGCGCTGTTGACCACCACGTCGATGCGGCCGAAGGCCTGGCGCGCTTCGTCGAACAGACGACGCATGTCCTGCTCGCTGGCGACGTCGCCCTGCACGGCGATGGCGCGCCGGCCCAGCGCCTCGACGGCGGCCACGGTCTCATCGGCCTTGGCGGCATTGCCGGCATAGTTGACGGCGATGTCGAAGCCGTCCCTGGCCAGCCGGATGGCGATCGCCCGGCCGATGCCGCGCGAGGCGCCGGTGACGATGGCGGTTCCTGCTTTGGTTTCTTGCATGTGAGCTCTCCTCGTGAACGATGAAGACATTTTCAGTTTTTCATTGGGAGAGATAAAGGCATAGAATTGAACATGTCTATTCAATGAGGCTCAACAATCCATGGACCGCCTGGACACCCTGCAGCTGTTCACCCGCATCGTCGAGCTGGGCAGTTTCAGCCGCGCCGCCGACATGCTCGACGTGCCGCGCGCCACCGCCACCCACGCCATCCAGGAACTGGAAGCGCGGCTGGGCACGCGCCTGCTGGAGCGCACCACGCGCCACGTCCGCCCCACGCTGGACGGCCAGGCTTATTACGAACGCTGCGTGCTGGTGCTGAGCGAACTCGACGACGCCGAAGCGGCTTTCCGCCACCAGGCGTCGAACCCGCGCGGCGTGCTGCGGGTCGACATGAACGGCGTCCACGCCAGGCACGTCGTCCTGCCGCGCATCCAGGAGTTCCATGCGCGCTATCCGCAGATCGAACTGGTGCTGAGCAGCGGCGACCGGCTGGTCGACCTGGTGCGCGAAGGCGTCGATTGCGTGATCCGGGGCGGCAACCCGCGCGACCTGCAGCTGGTGGCGCGGCCGCTGGCGCGCATGCCGCAGGGGATCTTCGCCAGCCCGGCCTACCTGGCGGCGCATGGCGCGCCGGCCCATCCGGCGGAGCTTGCCGCGCACCAGGCCGTGGCATTCTTCGCCAGCAGCGGCGCGATCGATTACCCCTTCCTGCTGGAGGTGGATGGCGAGACGCGCCAGTACGCGCCCGGCGGCTGGCTGGCCGTCAACGACGCCGACAACTACGTTGAAGCGGCCCTGCGCGGCTGCGGCCTGATCCAGGCGCCGCGCTTTCATCTGGAAGCGGCGCTGGCCGAGGGCAGCCTGGTCGAGGTGCTGGCCGGCTGGCCCAGCCCGGCGCTGCCGCTGACGGCGCTGTATCCGCAGCGCAGGCAACTGTCGCCGCGGGTGCGGGTGTTCGTCGACTGGATCGCCCAGCTCTATCGGGAACGCTTCGGCGCCTCAGGCGCCTGACGCGGCCAATGCCACCGCATCCGCGCCGGCAGGCAGCCGCAGCGGCGCCGAGGCATCGGTGGCGGCGCGCCATACCGCATCCACCACGTCCTGCGCATGGGTCACCGGACCGCCCTCGCCGCGGCTCGCGAAGACCCGCTGCGCGAACCCGGCATACGCCGCCGGAATGCCATCCCGCATGCGCGGCTGGGCATTCCTGCCGAAGCTCGTCTCGGGCGCGCGTCCCGGCAGCACCAGGCTGACACGCACGCCGAACGCCGCCAGCTCCAGCGCCAGCGACTCGGTGAAGGCGTTCACCGCGGCCTTGCTGGCGGTGTACACGGACAGCAGCGGCAGTGGCGCCAGCGTGGTGCTGGACGAGACGTTGACGATCGCGCCCGCGCCGCGATCGCGAAATTGCGGCAGCAAGGCCTGGATCAGCGCCATCGCGCCGAAGGTGTTGGTGTCGAAGACCTCGCGCACCATCGCCATGCTCGTGCCTTCGAATGCGCTCATCAGGCCGATGCCGGCGTTATTGACGAGGACGTCGACCGGCCCGGCGGCGGCCACGGCGCGGCGGATGCTGTCCTCGTCGCTCACGTCCAGCGGCAGCACGCGCAGGTGCGCGGAGGCCGGCAGCAGGTCTGCGCGCGGCGTGCGCATGGTGGCGACGACTTGCCAGCCTTGCGCCAGGAAGTGCCTGGCGATTTCCAGGCCGAAGCCGGACGAGCAGCCGGTGATCAGGACGGTTTGCATGGTGAAGCCCTTCGAGTGGTGAAAAGTCCGCTCACTTTAGCCGCATGTCCCAGGACGATCTATAATCAAGAATCCATCAGATATTATCAATCGTCCTGAGATGAGCGATCCGCTTGCCGACATCGTGTCCCTCCTCCGCCCCAGCGCGCCGATGTCGAAGGTCGCCAGCGGCGCCGGCAACTGGCGGGTCAGGCGCGAAGAATACGGCCGCCCTTTCTATTGCGTGATTCTCGAAGGCCGGTGCCGCCTGGTACCCGACGGCGCGGCCCCCTTGCTGCTGGAGCAAGGCGATTTCGTGCTGATCCCGGCGGCCGCCGGCTTCACGGTGAGTGGCGTAGCGGAAGGCTCGCAGGCCCGGAGAGATGAGCGGGTCAGCTTCCTGCCCGGCCCGGAGACCCGGCACGGCGACCCGGCCGGCCCCGCCGACGTGCGCATGCTGGTCGGCTACTGCGCGTTCGAATCGCCCGATGCGCACTTGCTGGTATCGCTGCTGCCGCGCCTGGTCCATGTGCGCGGCGAGGACAGGCTGGCGACCTATGTGCGGCTGGTCAGCGAAGAAACCCTGGCCGCGCGGCCGGCGCGCGACGTGGTGCAGGCGCGCCTGCTCGAAGTCCTGCTGATCGAAGCGCTGCGCTGCGGCCCCGCGAGCGCGGCGTCGCCGGGGCTGGTGCGCGGCCTGGCAGACGCCAGGCTGGCGGCCGCGCTGAAGAACATGCACGAACGGCCCGCCCACGCCTGGACGGTGGGCGAACTGGCCAAGGCGGCGGCCTTGTCGCGCTCGGCCTTCTTCGAGCGCTTCAGCCGCGAGGTCGGCGTCGCCCCCATGGAATACCTGCTGGCCTGGCGCATGGCGATGGCCAAGGCGCTCCTGCGCCGCGCCGGCGCCGGCGTGGCGGCCGTGGCCGAGCGGGTTGGCTACGGCTCCGCCAGCGCCTTCAGCACGGCCTTCGCGCGGCACGTGGGCGTGCCGCCCGGACGTTATGCGCGCGACCGGGCCCCGGCCGCAGCCTGACAAGCCGCGAGCGCGCCGTCAGCGCAGCATCGACTCCCACACCTTCTGCAAGCGCTTGCTCGACACCGGCATCGGCGTGCGCAGCTCCTGCGCGAACAGCGACACCCGCAGCTCTTCCAGCATCCAGCGGAAGTCGCTCATGCGCGGGTCGAGGTTCTTCAGCGGCTGGTTCTTGATGGTGCGCTGGAACTGGCTCGCCGCCGACTGCCATTCGGCCATCAGCTGGGCATCGCGCGCCGTGTTGGTGCGCAGCTTTTCCAGTCGCACGTTCATCGCCTTCAGGTAGCGCGGGAAGTGCGACAGCTGGCTGTACTCGGTGTCGGCGATGAAGCGCTTGTGCACCAGCTCCTTGAGTTGCCCCTGCATGTCGGCGGCCACGCTTGGGGCCAGGTTCTGCAGGCGCTTGGGCATGCCGTGGAACTCGGCCAGCACCTGGCCCGCCAGGCGCGCGATCTCGTTGATCAAGAGGCCGAGGCGGCCCTTGCCTTCATCCCTGCGCTTGTTGAAGGATGCGGCGTCGTGCGGCAGCGGATCCTGCAGGCAGGCGATGTCGATGGCCTTGTTGACGATCTGCTCGCGCAGGTCCTCGGGCGAGCCGACCGACATGAACTGCATGCCCATCTGCTGCAGGCCGGGGATGTTCTTCTCGGCGAACTTCAGCTGGTCCTTGAACTGCAGCGCGAACAGGCGGCGCAGGCCGGCGCGGTGGGTGCGCGCGGCCACGTTCGGATCGTCGAAGACTTCCAGGTCGCAGTGCGTGCCCTTGTCGACCAGGGCCGGGAAGCCGATCAGGGTCAGCTTGCCCTGGTTGATCTCCAGGAGTTCCGGCAGCTCGCCGAAGGTCCAGCCGGTGATGTTGGTGGTGGCGCTGACGCCGGCGTTGGCCGGGGCCTGCGCTGCCTTCGAGGCAGCCGCGGCCGGCGCCGCAGCCGAAGGCGCAGCGGGCTTGCCGAACGCCGCCTGCGCCCGCGCCTGTCCGCTCGCCACCGCGGCCGGCGTGCTTTCCGCCATGCGCTGGAAGCTCTGGCGCGCCTGGCCGCCCAGCTCCGCCTGCAGCGTGGCCAGGTTGCGGCCCATGTCGAGCTGGCGGCCATGTTCGTCGACCACCTTGAAATTCATGGACAGGTGGGCCGGCAGGGTCTCCAGCTTGAAGTCGGTGGTGAGCACGCGCGCGCTGGTGTGCTGGTGGATGTCGGCGATCAGCGCGTCGATCAGGTCGCCCCTGCCGAAGCGCACCGGGTCCTGGTTGCGTTCGAAGAAATTCGCCGCGTACTCCGGCAGCGGCACGCAGTGGCGGCGCAACTTCTGCGGCAGGGATTTCAGCAGCAGCTGCACCTTCTCCTTCAGCATGCCCGGCACCAGCCAGCCCGGACGCTCCCGGGGAATCTGGTTCAGCGCGAACAGCGGCACGGTGAGGGTCACGCCGTCGCGCGGGCTGCCCGGCTCGAAGTGATAGCTCAAGCCCATCTCGATGCCGGTGACGTTCATCGTCTTCGGGAACAGCTCGGTGGTGACGCCGGCCGCCTCGTGGCGCATCAGCTCCTCCTTGTTCAGGAACAGCAGCTTCGGGTCGTCGCGCGAGGCGTCCTTGTACCACTTCTCGAAACCGGCGCCGTTGACGATGTCGCCCGGGATTTCCTTGTCGTAGAAGGCCGCGATGAGCTGGTCGTCCACCAAGACGTCGAGGCGCCGCGACTTGTGCTCGAGGTTCTCGATCTCGCGGATCAGCTTCTGGTTGTGGGCGAAGAAGGGCGCGCGGGTCTCGTAGTCGCCCGCCACCAGCGCGTCGCGGATCAGGATCTCGCGTGACTCGAGCGGGTTGATGTTGGCGTAGTTGATGCGGCGCTGGCTGTAGACGACGATGCCGTACAGCGTCGCGCGCTCGGTCGCGGTCACCTGGGCGCTGCGCTTTTCCCAGCGCGGCTCGCCCCACGATTTTTTCAACAGATGCCCGCCGATCTTCTCGACCCACTCCGGCTGGATCTGCGCCAGCGTGCGCGCGTACAGGCGCGTGGTCTCGACCAGTTCGGCCGCCATCACCCACTTGCCGGCCTTCTTGCCGAGGTAGGAGCCGGGCCAGATGTGGAACTTGATGCCGCGCGCGCCCAGGTAGGCGCCGCCGCTTTGTCCACCCTCGTCCTCCATCTTGTAGCCGATGTTCCCCAGCAGGCCGGTCAGCAGCGCCATGTGCAGCTGCTCGTAGGTGGCCGCGGCCTCGCTCAGGCGCCAGCCCTGCTCCCTGACGATGGTGAGCAGCTGCGAATGGACGTCGCGCCACTCGCGCAGGCGCAGCTGCGAGAGGAAATTCTCTCGGCAGGTTTCCATCAACTGGCGGTTCGATTTCTTGTGCTCGATGGCCTGCTCGAACCAGCGCCAGATCTTGATATAGCTGAGGAATTCGCTCTTCTCGTCGGCGAACTTCTTGTGCTTCTCGTCGGCCTGCTGCTGGTATTCCATCGGCCGGTCGCGCGGGTCCTGCACCGACAGCGCCGAGGCGATGATCAGCATCTCGGTCAGGCAGTTGTTGTCGACGGCGGCCAGGATCATGCGGCCGACGCGCGGGTCGAGCGGCAGCTTTGCCAGCTTGCGTCCCATCGGCGTCAGCCCGTTCTCGTCGTCGACCGCGCCGAGTTCCTGCAGCAGCTGGTAGCCGTCGGCGATCGCGCGGCCTTGCGGCGGCTCGACGAAGGGGAAGGTCTCGACGTCGGTCAGGTGCAGCGACTTCATGCGCAGGATGACGGCCGCCAGCGAGGAACGCAGGATCTCCGGGTCGGTGAATTTTGGACGCTGCAGGAAGTCGTCTTCCTCGTACAGGCGGATGCAGACGCCGTCGGCGACACGGCCGCAGCGGCCGGCGCGCTGGTTGGCTGCGGCCTGCGAGATGCTTTCCACCTGCAGCTGCTCGACCTTGTTGCGGTAGCTGTAGCGCTTCACGCGCGCCAGGCCGGAATCGACCACGTAGCGGATGCCGGGCACGGTCAGCGAGGTCTCGGCCACGTTCGTCGCCAGCACGATGCGGCGCGCGTTGGTGGTCTTGAAGACGCGGTCCTGCTCCTCGACGGACAGGCGCGCGAACAGCGGCAGGATCTCGACGTGCGGCGGATGCTGCTTGCGCAGGGCTTCGGCGCAGTCGCGGATTTCACGCTCGCCGGGCAGGAACACGAGCACGTCGCCCTGCCCCAGGCGACACAGCTCATCCACGCCATCGACCACGGCGTCGATCAGGTCGCGCTTGTCGCGCGCGGCCTGGGCCTTCGACACCGGCTTGCCCGCATCTGCGCTGCCCGCGGGCGCGGACACCGGGTCGCGGTCGACCGGGCGGTAGCGCACCTCGACTTGATACAGGCGGCCCGACACCTCGATCACCGGGCACGGTTTCTCGGGCGTGCCGAAATGGCGCGCGAAGCGGTCGGCATCGATGGTCGCCGAGGTGATGATGATCTTCAGGTCCGGACGGCGCGGCAGGAGCTGCTTCAGGTAGCCGAGCAGGAAGTCGATGTTCAGGCTGCGCTCGTGGGCCTCGTCGATGATGATGGTGTCGTAGGCCTTCAGCAGCGGGTCGGTCTGGGTTTCGGCCAGCAGGATACCGTCGGTCATCAGCTTGACCCAGGCGCCCGCAAGCAGGGTGTCGTTGAAGCGCACCTTGTAGCCCACGTGTTCGCCCAGCGGCGTGCCGAGTTCGTGCGCGATGCGCTTGGCGGTGCTCGATGCCGCGATGCGGCGCGGCTGGGTGTGGCCGATCATCGCCTTTTCGCCGCGGCCAAGCGCCAGGCAGATCTTCGGCAACTGGGTCGTCTTGCCGGAGCCGGTTTCGCCGGAGACGATGATGACCTGGTGCTTCGCCAGGGCTTCGGCGATCTCCTGGCGGCGGCCGGAGACCGGCAGGTCTTCCGGAAAGGTAATCGTCGGCAGCGGCGTGCGCAGCGGCGGCTTGCGCTCGGCGCGCGGCTGCTCCTTGCGCCCTTCCGCACGCGGCTTTTCATGTCGCTCGCCTTCTTTCGCAGCGGCGGCCGGCGCACGCACGCGCGCTTCCGCGAGCGCATTCGCCAGCGCGTTCGCGGGCGCCTGGGCGCGTGCGGGTGCGCGCGACCTGCCCTGCCCCGCGTCCTTGCGCGGCTGGTTCGGATTGCGATCGGAAGACGCTGCGCGCGCCGGACCCGGCGCAGGCTTGTTACTCTGTTCAGACATTGATTTTTACAAGGTATTTGGTGCGCAAGTCGCGCAGCCAATTATAATGCGGCAAATGGAAAACCCTACCCAATTCGTCCAGTGGCTGCGCTCGGTCGCGCCGTATATTCATGCATTCGGCGGCAAGACCTTCGTCGTCGCCTTCCCCGGTGAACTCGTCGCCGCCGGCGCCCTGCCGGTGCTGGCCCAGGACCTGTCCCTGCTGGTCGGCCTCGGCATCCGCGTCGTGCTGGTGCACGGCTCGCGGCCGCAGGTGGCCGAGCAGCTCGGGCTGCGCAATGTCGAGGGACGCTTCCACAACGGCGTGCGCATCACCGACGGCGCGGCGATGGAATGCGCGAAGGAAGCGGCCGGCGAACTGCGCCTGGACATCGAAGCGGCCTTCAGCCAGGGTTTGCCGAACACGCCGATGTCGAACGCCCATATCAGCGTCGTCTCCGGCAATTTCGTGACCGCGCGCCCGCTCGGCGTGATCGACGGCGTCGACTTCGAACTGACCGGCGTCACGCGCAAGATCGCGGCCGAAAAGATCCACCCGATCCTGCAGACCGAAGACAACGTCGTGCTGCTGTCGCCGCTCGGCTTCTCGCCCACCGGCGAAGTGTTCAACCTGACCATGGAAGACGTGGCCGCGCAGGCGGCGATCGCCCTGCATGCCGAAAAGCTGGTCTTCATCACCGAAACGCCGATGATGCTCGATGCCGCCGGCGCCGAGATCCGCGAACTCACCTCGCACCAGGCCGAAGCCGTGCTGCAGGCGGGCTTCCTGCCGAACGACGCGGCGTTCTACCTGCAGCATGCGATCAAGGCCTGCCACAGCGGCGTCGACCGCTCCCACATCGTGCCCTTCCAGATGGACGGTTCGGCCCTGCTCGAGCTGTTCACCCACGACGGCGTGGGCACCATGATCAGCCACGAGAACCTGGAAAGCCTGCGACAGGCCACAATTGAGGACGTCGGCGGAATTATCAAGCTCATCGAACCGCTGGAAGCCGACGGCACCCTGGTCAAGCGTCCGCGCGAGCTGATCGAACGCGAGATCGACCACTTCTCCGTGATCGAGCACGATGGCGTGATCTTCGGCTGCGCGGCCCTGTATCCCTTCCCGGGCGAGAAGATGGGCGAAATGGCCTGCCTGACGGTGAGCCCGGACGCCCAGACCCAGGGCGACGGCGAACGCATCCTGAAGAATATCGAAAACCGCGCCAAGGCCGCCGGCCTGAACAAGCTGTTCGTGCTGACCACCCGCACCGCGCACTGGTTCAAGAAGCGCGGCTTCGTGCCGGCCACCGTCGACGATCTGCCGAAGGACCGCGCCCACATGTACAACTGGCAGCGCCGGTCGCAGATTTTCATCAAGACCCTCTGACCGTCACCCCTGCGCAGGCGGGGGTCCAAGTTTATAATCTGAATTTCCGTATCGAACCAGGAGCAAGAAAATGGCGCGCACCGTCCACTGCATCAAACTGAACAAGGAAGCCGAAGGCCTGGACTTCCCGCCCTACCCGGGCGAACTGGGCAAGCGCATCTACGAAAGCGTGTCGAAGGAAGCGTGGCAGGGCTGGCTCAAGCACCAGACCATGCTGATCAACGAAAACCGCCTGAACATGGCCGACGCCCGCGCCCGCAAGTACCTGGCCACCCAGATGGAGCGCCATTTCTTCGGCGAAGGCGCCGACCAGGCAGCCGGCTACGTGCCGCCGACCGCGTAATCTTCCTCTCCGGGCGGCCGGTTCAGGCCGCCCTGCTTCATTCCCTGCTATCGTCTCCCGCCAGTCGCCGCGCCATTTCTGGTCCGGCGAGCGGCTGCACGCGCGCATCAACGACGTCGAAGCATTGCCCGCGCAACCTACTTGATAATTTATCGTTATCAATATCGCCATGTTAAGGCTTTGCCAGCGCAATCCTGTTTTTTAGGGAAATATTTCGGCAAAACAGTTTTATATCGTGGATATTTTGTGCACTGCACATTACACGAGTCATTCCTTGCCCACGATCTAAAGTGTGTCCTGCCTTTATCGGAACCGAAGAGCTGCCATGAACGTCTGTTCATGCCTGCACTGCACTTTTCCGCGAAAGGCAAACATGACCGATCCATTGCGAAGATTAAAAGATCCTGTAATCAAGGAAGACGGCAGCCTCCATGTGCGCACTGTTCTGACGCCGACCAGTTTGAAGACGCGCGGCCTGGTGTACAAAGGTTCTCATAAAGTTGTTCCGGTCATATTTATTCCAGGAACCATGGGAACGAATCTGCGGATCAGGCGTGATGTGTCATTGCCAAAGGGCTACCCACTCAAGCCCGGCGAACCGGCATGGCGGCCACCGAATGGCGATGGCGCGGGCCTGCTTTACGCTTCCGAATGGAAAAAACGAAGCGCAAAGACGCGCCAGCTGATCCTGCATCCGGATTATGTGGAAGTCGACGACAGCGGCGATCTCGACATCGGTTCCTGCTACCTGGAACGAAGCGTCATGCGCGAACGCGGCTGGGGAGAAATCTTCAATGGCTCTTACGGCACCCTGCTGTTTGAATTACAGAGCCATCTGGAAATGACATTCCGCTTCGACGCATGCAATAAAAGGCAGATCCGTACGCGCTGGAAAGAAGTGATGCAGGCAATGCAGGACGATCCGCTGCACCGCTGGGGCGTGCGCTCGATCTCCCCCTTGACCGAAAGCGAATTGGAAAAATATGCCGAGTACCAATATCCGATCTACGCCTGCGGCTACAACTGGCTGCAATCCTGCGGCGAATCGGCCCAACGCGTGGAGCGGCGCATCGGCGACATCATCGAATGGTGGCAAAAGCGCAGGCACGAATGCGACCAGGTCATCCTGATCACCCATTCGATGGGCGGGCTGGTGGCGCGTGCCTGCGCAAAGCGGATTCCGGACAAGATCCTGGGCGTGGTCCACGGGGTCATGCCGGCGCTCGGCGCCCCGCTGGCCTATCGCCGCCTCGCTTGCGGCACGGAAGGCGACAACCCGACCAACGACGCCTACGATAACTTCAAGGCCGGCAAATTCGCCGACATTGCCGGCAGCCGGCCGGACGATACCACGCCCGTGATGGCGGTATCGCCCGGCGCCCTCGAGCTGCTGCCGAATCAGCTGCATCCGCGGCCCTGGCTGCATGTGAGCGTGGCCAGAAACGCGGTGAACGGCGAGCGCCGCGAAACCTTCACCGAATGCCTGAAGCTTCCCAGCGAATCGCAACCCAATCCCTACGATGTATACCGCGACATGACGTCATGGTACAGGCCGATCAATCCGGACCTGGCCAACCCCGCCAATCTCTACCAGGACGTCGCCGGCGGGGCGCTCAAGAAAATCCGCAACGCGATCGATACCGCGGAATCGTTTCACCGGTGGCTGGCGGATTACTACCATCCAGCCACATTTGCCTATTACGGTGCGGATAAGACGCATCCCGCCTATGGCCAGATCCGCTGGGTGGCGCGCGAATCCGCCGGCGGCCCCGGCCTTCCCCTGACGTCGGCGAACATCCGGTCGGCGCGCTGCCTGTCCCATGGCGCCGACGGCGCCCGCACGATTGCGATCGAAGGCAAGCTGGTCCTCACGTTTTCCATCGAGCGGCAGGACGCTTCGGGCGACGATACGGTACCGCATCAGTCCGGCGCCGCGCCCGGGGGCAGGGTCCGGCAGTTGTTTGCGACGCATGGCTACCGCCATCAAGAGAGTTTCAAAAACCACGACACGATTCTGTTGACCTGCTATTGCATCGTCAAGCTGGTCCAGGAACGCAACAAGAATGGATAAGGCACGCAAGAGGACGCATCCATTGATCGGTGCCCTGGCGGCACTCTACGGGCTTTATTTTATTTTTTGCATAGGAAATTCGATGATGGACCGGTATTCGGTAGCAAAGCTGACGGAACAAATGAAAACCGCCTGTGTCGGCAGATTCCTGATCGATGTACCGGCGTCGATGGAATTCTCTTACAGCCACGCTTACGTGGCGGGTTTCTGGATTTCAGCACAGGAAGAAACCCAGCAGGCGTTCGACGCAAGAGTCCAGGCAAGACAAGTGGAAATCGAATCGGCGCCGGATTCCCCGGGCCGGAAGAACCTGGAACGGGCCGAGGATTACCGCAACAACGGATTTACCGGAAAGATTTTCCGGTATGGGCGCGAGATAACCAAAGGAGAGGAAAACGGCAAACCGGTCGACTGGGTCAACGTCAAGCTGGAAGCGTATGTGCATCTGAATGGCGTCAGCTTCGATTTCAAGGCGCCCGATGGCTATGACGCCGAAAAGACCGCCAATCTTCCCAAGCTGCTCGACAAACTGCGCCTGGTGCCGCAAAAGGAAATTCCGGGCGCTGCCGGATTCTGTTTCGGCCTCGGCATGTTCGTCGATCCTCTTCCGGCGGATGACACCGAAGGCATCGCCGTGCTTGCCGGCTTTCCCGACCACCCCGACCTTGCCCTGGCATTGAATACCCGCGCCGGGACAAAACCCGACAAGGAGGGACGCCTTGAACGGGACGCGGCGGTTGATGCGGAAATGCCTTTATGGCTAAGACCGCTCATGGACAAACTTCGAAAAGGCAAGCGAAACATCCATGGGATCGAAGGCGATGAAGTCGCAGAAAAATGGCGCGAACTGAATTTCGTGCACACCTATGGTTTCAACTGGGAAGTGAACGGCACCGAAAGCGATGTCTTCGTTCCCTTCATGCATCTGGAAATGTCGACCGGCCATCCCGTGAATGCCGGCGCTCGTCCAGTCAGCACCTTCCTCGGCGAAGAGGCGCTGATCCAGTTGTGGGACAAGATATCGTCCAGCATCCGGGTCCGCCCGACCGGGCCGCTATCCGGGAAGCCGGCAGCGCCGCCGGGTCCGCAGCCGGGCGACACCGCATCGGCCGGCGACGCCTGTCCCGGCACCGGGTGGTGGCAATGCCGGGAGGGGGACAACGGCGCCCGCGTCGCGGGCGGGCGGCGCCAGTTCCTGACGAAGGGACAGAGGATGCCGCAGGCGCTGCTGTCGCGGCCGCAAAGCCTCTGGAACAAGTTGCGCGGCGTGCAGGCCAGCTACCGGCTCGACCAGACGACCGTCTGGACCCTGGTCGACCGGCGGCGCCAGGCGCGGACGGACGGGACCATACCGCCGGCGGCTTGCCAGGGACTGAGCGCCTGACAAAACCGTCAGGGCAAGGGGGCCGGCCATCCGGCGCGGCGCCGCAGCGCAGCCATGGCGGTTTTTCAGGCGCTCTCAGAAGCGCCGGTATGCCGCCAGCGCCTGCATCACATCCTGCACGCCGATTTTATCGACCCAGTCGCCGTGGCGCGGCGCCGTGATCACGGTGCTGTTGGCGCGGTCGATCGGCGCCCATTCCGGATTGTTCTGGCGCATCAGCGCGATCACCGGCACGTGCACGGCGTTCGCCAGGTGCATCACGGCGGTTTCCACCGAAATGATGAGCTCACACAGGCTCAGGACGGCCGGCAGCTGGAAGAAATTGTCTTCCGCACTGAACAGATGGGTACGCTCGAGGCCGGCTTCGGCGAACAGGGCGCGCGCCCGCGCCAGCTCCTCGGGGACGACGTTGACGACGAAGCCGGCGTCGCGCCAGGAGGCTTCGCAGCGCATGGTGCGGATCATACCGATGACGCGTTCGAGCGGCCAGCTGCGCTCGACCGACTTGGAAAAGGCGTTCACGAACACGACCTGCGACGGCCTGCCGTCCACGTCCATGAAACCCCAGTCCGTGAACTGCCTGCGCGCATGGGCGGTCCAGCAGTCCGGGATGGTCAGCACCGGAAAACGTGCCGCGCGCGGGATGTTCATGCCGAACAGCTGGGTGAACCAGCCCGCGTAGATGTCGCTGATGTGCTGGTCCGGATGCGAGGACGGCGTATAGGCCGGAATGAAGGCGTCCAGCTTGCGGTAGATGAGGCGCTTGGCGAGGTCGTAGGGCCGCACATGCTTTTTCTGCCCGACCACGAAGCCGTGCGGGCTGATGCTGCGCGCCAGGCTCGCATATTTATGGCGCTCGAGCACGGCCAGCGAGACGACGATCGGGTAGTCTTCGCTGCGCGCCTGCGCCACCGATTCGCGGTAGAGCTGCGGACTGTAGGTCTCGTTGTAGACCTTGTGAATGTACGGACATTCGGCCAGCCAGTCGTACAGCGCGTATTTCTTCAGGTGTTCCCATTCGCTCGAACGGCCGGTGCGGCGGCGCTCGTCGACCCACAGGTCGATCTTCAGGTGCGGATAGGCCCGCGCAAAGGCCTGGAAGCAGTTTTGCAGATAGGTGAAATCGCCGAGGGCGAGATGGGCAATGAAGAGGATCCTGTCGGCTTGCCGCAGCAGTGCCGGCGCGACCAGCGGTGCTTGTGCGCCCGCAGCATCGCGGCGGACGGTATCGAGCACGGAAGATTCCGGCACCCCGTATGGCAGGCAGCCAGGCTTGCCGCCGCGCTCGCGCCAGGCATCGACCCTGATAGATTGTCCACCCGAATGTTTCATGTTGCTCCGATTGCAAAAAGCGATACGGGAATTCTAGGGGTAATTACCTGCTAGAAATGCAAACAAACTGTAAGATTTCGTAAAACTTCGTCAAGACGATAGCATGGTGCAGCGCAAAAGTCCCATGCGGCACGCTTGAAAGAAGCGTACGCGGACCACTTGCTGCGGAAAGCAGACGATGGAGTTGGAATATTGTGTGGAACGGCGCGCAAGGAGATGCGCGCCGCATGTCTGCCGGCTTACATCTGCCGGCACTGGCGCAGTTCACAGCGCGCCATGAAGACCTTGCCGTCATTGCACTGCATGCGGTAGACCTCGACCGGGCCGGCCTCGGTCACCAGGGCGGCGCCCTGCCCGCCCGTGCAGGCCTGCTGCTTCGCCATCTTCTCGACGGTTGCCGAGGAAACGCCCAGGCGGAACGGCAGGGTCTGGATCGGCGTGCCGTCGGCATCGACCGGGCCCGTGGGCCGGGCCGGCGCCACGGGCACGGCGGGCGCCGGCGCCGGGGTGCGCAAGGATTGGTAAGCTGCACAGCCGCCCAGCAACGCGGCAAGGCACATCATCGCAGACAGACGCTTCATGCGCGCTCCGGGTCAGAAAGTCAGGGTCTTGACGCCTTCCGCCATGCCCAGCAGGCAGACGTTGGCGCCACGCTGGGCGAACAGGCCGACGGCGATCACGCCGACGATCTGGTTGATCTCGGTTTCCAGCGCCACCGGGTCGGCGATCGCCAGGCCGGCCACGTCGATGATGTGGCCGCCATTGTCGGTCGCGAAGGCATCGCTGCTGCCCGGCTTGGTGCGCAACTTCGGCTGGCCGCCCAGGGCTTCGAGCTTGCGCATCACGGCCGCGCGCGCCATCGGCACGACTTCGACCGGCAGCGGGAATTTGCCGAGGGTCTGGACCAGCTTGGAACCGTCGGCGATGCACACGAAACTCTTCGATACGGAGGCGACGATCTTCTCGCGCGTCAGGGCCGCGCCGCCGCCCTTGATCATGGCGCCGGAAGCGTCGATCTCGTCGGCGCCGTCGACGTAGACGGAAATCGAATCGACCTCGTTCAGGTCACGCACCTCGATACCGTGGCCGCGCAGGCGCGCGGCGGTCGCTTCCGAGGACGCGACGGCGCCCTTGATGCGATCCTTGATCTTGCCGAGTTCGTCGATGAAGAAATTGGCGGTCGAGCCGGTGCCGACGCCGATGATTTCGCCGTCGACCACGTAGCCGATGGCGGCGCGGGCGACTGCCTGCTTGAGTTCGTCCTGGGTCATGATGAATGCTGGAAGGTGAAAAAATGCCGCCATTTTAACGGATGCGCGCGCCGATCCGTTCAAATCAGCCGCAGCATCGCCGCCTTCAGCACGCCCGCGGTCTTGTTCGCCGCGCCCAGCTTGCGCAGCGCGTTATCGATGTGGAAGATCACCGTGCGTTCCGAGATCGCCAGGATCTCGGCCGACTCCGACGCCGTCTTGCCGTCCGCGGCCCAGCGCAGGACTTCGATCTCGCGTTCCGTCAGCTTGATGGCGGCCGCGCCTTCCGGCCTGGCGGCCTGGATGTCCGCCAGCGCCGCATGCGCGGCCTGGGCCAGCCAGTGCATCCGGTGCGCTTTCGCCTGGAATTCGCTGCGCACGATCGGCTCGCCGGAACGCGCGAAGGTCAGCAGGCTGGCGACGCCCTTCAGGTCATGGGTCGGCTGGGCCCAGCCGACCTGCAGGCCGTGGGCGCGCGCGTCTTCCCACAACGGCCGGCTGGACGCGAACAGGGTTTCCGACCACAGCATCGGCCGGGTCGAGCTCAAACCTTGGGCGACGGTGGGATCGATCCGCAGGTACTGCTCGGACTGGTAGCGTTGCTGCCAGGCCTGCGGGTAATTGTTGAACATGATGGTGCGCGGATTCGAGAACGGCAGCGGCAGGCGCATGCCGAGCGCGCAGTAATCGAAACCGAGTTCCCGGGCTGCCTTGGCCAGCAGTTCCAGCAGGGCCGCTTCGGTTTTCGCGTCCGCGAAATCACGCAGCCACTCTTGATGTCCCTCCACCTCAAACTGCTGCAATGCCCTACCCTCCACGAACCTGCAAGAACTTACAGTGCCCCGGCACGCGCAAGACTGCTAGACTGGCGTGCCCTTATTTCTTGAACAATAACACAAACCCTGGAGGAGAAATCATGCTCAGCAAAAACACGATTTGCCTGTGGTTCGACGGCGACGCACTGGACGCCGCCAGGTTTTACGCCGAGACCTTTCCCGACAGCGCGGTCAAGGCCGTCCACCATGCGCCCGGCGACTACCCCGCCGGCAAGCAGGGCGACGTCCTGACGGTCGAGTTCACGGTGATGGGCATCCCCTGCCTGGGCCTGAACGGCGGCGCGGGCGTCAAGCACAGCGAAGCCTTCTCCTTCCAGGTGGCCACCGAGGACCAGGCCGAAACCGACCGTCTGTGGAATGCCATCGTCGGCAATGGCGGCAAGGAAAACGTATGCGGCTGGTGCCAGGACAAGTGGGGCCTGTCGTGGCAGATCACCCCACGCATGCTGTCCGAAGCGATCACCGATCCGGACCCGGCGGTGGCCAAGCGCGCCTTCGAGGCCATGATGAAGATGGGGAAGATCGACGTGGCCGGCATCGAAGCGGCGCGGCGCGGCTGAGGCACGGGCCGCGCCGAAGAATGAATCACTCCGCCGGCGGCAGGCAACCGAACAGGCGCTTGCCGGGACGGTCGCCGTCCCAGATCTGGTGCACGACGGCGGCGCCGTCGCGCTGCTTCGCCAGGCAGAAGCGGGCTTCGTAAGCCTGGGCCGCGCCGCGCACCTTGCCGGGCCGGGCGTCGATGCGCAGGTAATAGATCTTGCCTGCTTCCAGCGCCGCCGCCTGGGTATGCGGCAGCGACGCCACCTGGCCGCCATACGGCACGCACATCGAAAAACTGAGCGGGAAAGTACGCTCGGCCGGCATGGTCATCTTCCACAGCAGGCGTTGGCCGTCGGAGACGCTGACCGCATGGAAATCCGGCGTGCCTTCGCGTTCTTCGCGCGGGCTGATCGTGAAGCAGGGGCCGCCGCGCGGGCCTTCGCGGACTTCGGCGGCGCCGGTGCGGGCGCGCGCGTCGGCTGCCGGGGCAAGCATGAGCACGCAAAGGGTGGCGGCAAGGGCTGGGGCTTTCATCCCAAAAGCCTAAGGCGGCGGGCTGGGCTGTGAGTTGATCGGCCGCAAACTCAGGCGCGCCTGCGCATCAGCCGGCGCGCGCCGCCGCGCGGCAGGTTCTCGCGGTCCGTCGGGTCGGCCAGGAAGCCCGCCAGCACCTGCTCGTACAAGTCCAGCCGGTGCGCATGGCGGCGCTGGCGCACGATGCGCGGTAGCTGCATGAATTTCAGGGCGAAGTAGTCGGCCAGCAGGTCGCCTTGCGCTTCCATGTTGTAGTCGGAAAGGCGCGC
Organism: uncultured Massilia sp.; assembly: GCA_913778765.1. GTDB lineage: Bacteria > Pseudomonadota > Gammaproteobacteria > Burkholderiales > Burkholderiaceae_D > Telluria. The sequence continues at coordinate 30,210 of CAJYXO010000154.1, forward strand.
GTCTTCGTGAAGTTCGTAGTGATAAGGCAGCCCGATGCGGATCGCGCCGCGCAGCCGCACCGGGTAGCCGAGCTGGTGCTGCCAGACGTGCACCATCTCGTGCATGAACCAGTGGATGACGGTGGGATTGCCCTCGCTGTAGTCGGGCAGGAAGCAGGAGTGGTGGAAGTAGATGCTGCCGTTCGGGGTCATGGCGCAGTTCTTCGGCTGCATCCCCAGGGGCAGGTAGCGGCGGTTGTGGACCCGCACGCGAGAATAGTCGATGGCGTCGCCGAACAGCAGCGACGCCATCGCGATCTCGCCCGCGGTCAAACCACGCGCCAGGCGAGACATGCGGCCCTCAAGCGGCTGCGCGCAGGCCGGATGCGGCCCTGGCCAGGTCGGTGATCAGGTCCCAGTCGCCGGCCTTCATCGCATCAAGCGGAGTCAGCCAGGAGCCGCCCACGCAGGCCACGTTCTTCAGCGCCAGGAACTGCGGCGCGGTCTCGATCGAGATGCCGCCGGTCGGGCAGAAGGTCACGTCCGGCAGCGGACCGCCGATCGCCTTCAGCATGCCGACGCCGCCGGCCGGCACCGCCGGGAACAGCTTCAGCTGCTTGAAGCCGGCTTCGCGCGCGACCATCACTTCGGACGGGGTCATGCAGCCCGGCAGCAGCGGCAGGCCGCTCTTTTTCGCCGCCTCGATCAGGGCCGGGGTCAGGCCCGGGGACACGCCGAACACCGCGCCGGCATCGCGCGAAGCGGCGAATTCTTCCGGCTGGGTCAAGGTGCCGACGCCGACGATCGCGCCTTCGACCTGGGCCATCGCGCGGATCGCGTCCAGACCGTGCCTGGTGCGCAGGGTCACCTCGAGCACGCGGATGCCGCCGGCGACCAGCGCCTTGGCCAGGGGGACGGCGTGGTCCGGATCGTCGATCGCGATCACCGGGATCACGACGGCCGATTTCATGATGTCGAGCAGGCTCATATTGGTGGTCATCGTTGTACTCACTTACTTGGATTTACGGAACAGGAAGTCTTCGTCGGAACCCGGCATGATTTCACCGGTGTCGGTACCTTCGTGCAGGGGGACGGTGGTCTCGATCGGCGACGGCAGCGGGAAGTGGGCGGCGCCCTCTTCCGCCGCGCTGACGTGTGCGCGGAACATCGCGAACAGCTCGCGGCCCATGCCGATGTGGCTCTTGCTCAGGTCGGCGGTCGCCATCTTGCGCGAGGCCCAGATGTCGGCCGGCACCAGCGCATCCAGCGTGCCCTGGGTCGCGTCGACGCGGAGGATGTCACCGTCGCGCACCAGGCCCAGCGGACCGCCGGCCAGGATCTCCGGCGACACGTGGATCGCCGCCGGCACCTTGCCGGACGCGCCCGACATGCGGCCGTCGGTGACCATCGCCACGTGGTAGCCGGCATCCTGCAGGTTCGACAGCGCCGGGGTCAGCGCGTGCAGTTCCGGCATGCCGTTCGCGCGCGGGCCCTGGAAGCGGATCACGGCGACGAAATCGGTATTCAAGTGGCCGGCCTTGTACGCATGCATGAAGTCTTCCTGCGAATCGAAGGTCTTGGCCGGCGCCTCGACGATGTGGTGTTCCTTCTTGACCGCCGAGACCTTCATCACGGCGCGGCCCAGGTTGCCCTGCACCAGGGCCAGGCCGCCGTCGGGGCTGAACGGATTCGTGTGCTTGCGCAGCACGGCTTCGTCGCCGCTCTGCTCCGGCAGGTCTTTCCAGACGACCTTGTCGCCGTCCAGGAAGGGCTCCTTGCAGTGGGCGCGCAGGCCGCGGCCGAGGATGGTGTTGACGTCGTCGTGCGCCAGGCCGGCGTCCAGCAGTTCGCGGATCACGAAGGTCGGGCCGCCGGCGGCCTGGAAGTGGTTCACGTCGGCGTCGCCGTTCGGATAGACGCGGGCCAGCAGCGGCACCACTTTCGACAACTCGTCGAAGTCGTTCCAGTCGACCACGATGCCGGCCGCGCGGGCGATCGCGATGATGTGCATGGTGTGGTTGGTCGAGCCGCCGGTGGCGTGCAGCGCGGCGATCGCGTTGACGATGCTCTTTTCGTCGACGATATGGCCGATCGGCATGTACTCGCCGCCCTGCTGCGAGATCCTGACGGCCTGCTGCGACGCGGCGCGGGTCAATGCGTCGCGCAGCGGGGTGCCCGGGGTAATGAAGGCGGCGCCCGGCAGGTGCAGGCCCATCATCTCCATCAGCATCTGGTTGCTGTTGGCGGTGCCGTAGAAGGTGCAGGTGCCGGCGCCGTGGTAGGCCTGGGCTTCACCCTCGAGCAGTTCTTCGCGCGTGGCCAGTCCCTTGGCGTAGCGCTGGCGCACCGCCGCCTTTTCCTTGTTCGAGATACCGGTGGTCATCGGGCCGCCCGGCACGAAGATGCCCGGAATGTGGCCGAAGTGCAGCGCGCCGATCAGCAGGCCCGGCACGATCTTGTCGCAGATGCCGAGATACAGCGCCGAGTCGAACATGTTGTGCGACAGCGCAATGGCGGTCGACATGGCGATGGTGTCGCGCGAGAACAGCGACAGCTCCATGCCCGGCTGGCCCTGCGTGACGCCGTCGCACATGGCCGGCACGCCGCCCGCGAACTGGGCCACGGCGCCGATGTCGCGCACCGCGTCCTTGATCACTTTCGGGAAGTATTCGAACGGCTGGTGCGCCGACAGCATGTCGTTGTACGAAGAGACGATCGCCACCGACGGCTGCTTCTGCTCGCGCAGCTTGAGCTTGTCGTTGGCCGGGAACGCCGCGAAGCCGTGCGCCAGGTTCGTGCATGCCAGCGTGCCGCGCTGCACGCCCTTCACGCGCGCCGCGTCCAGATGCGCCAGGTAAGCCTGGCGCGAGGGCCGGCTGCGCTGGATGATGCGTTGGGTCACCTTCTCTACTACGGGATGCACCGCCATGATCGTTCCTTATGAATTGGATTTCTGAAATTTTACTACAAAATGCAAAGGGGCGCTCGCTGGCGCCCCTTTTTCAAATGAAGCCTCTGAATCGTCGTGTTCGCACGTAAGCGGCCTCACATTGTGTAGTGATTTTACGTCCGCTTCCTGTATGATTCGATAATCTGCACAAAATGACATCATACCGTCTGAACTGTCCCGAACTGTCCCGAACTGTCCATCACCTATGCGCCAACCTCTCCTCACCAGCACCACCAGCTACCAGTCGCTCCGCAACCATGCATCCCAGGCCAAGACCTGGCAGATGCGCGAGCTGTTCGCACAGGATCCGCAACGCTTCGAGCGTCTGTCGGCCGAGGCGGCCGGGCTGTTCCTAGACTATTCAAAAAACCGTCTGGACGGGCGCACGCTTGAACTGCTGGCCCAGCTTGCACGCGAGCGCGGCGTGGAGCGCCTGCGCGACGCCATGTTCGCCGGCGAGAAGATCAACCTGACGGAAAACCGCGCCGTCCTGCACACCGCCCTGCGCGCCCCGCGGACCAAGGCTTTCGAACTGGACGGCCAGGACATCACCGGCGACGTCCACGCCGTGCTGGACCGCATCAAGACCTTCAGCGACAGCGTGCGCAGCGGTTCCTGGCGCGGCCATACCGGCAAGGAAATCACGGACGTCGTCAACATCGGCATCGGCGGTTCCGACCTCGGCCCGAAGATGGTCTGCCTGGCGCTGCGCCAGTTCGCCCATCCGCGCCTGAGCATGCACTTCGTCTCGAACGTCGACGGCCACGACATGGACGCCGCGCTGAGCCGCGTGAATCCGGAAACCACCCTCTTCATCATCGCCTCGAAGACCTTCACCACGGCCGAGACCATGATGAACGCGAACACCGCGCGCAAGTGGTTCCTCGAGCAGGCGCCGGAAGAGGCGCTGGCCAAACACTTCGTCGCCGTCTCGACCAACGTCGAAGCGATCAAGACCTTCGGCATCGACCCGGCCAACATGTTCCCGTTCTGGGACTGGGTCGGCGGCCGTTATTCGGTGTGGTCGGCGATCGGCCTGCCGGTGGCGCTGTGCGTGGGCTTCGGTTACTTCAGCGACTTCCTGGCCGGCGCGCACGCGATGGACGAGCACTTCAGGACCAGCCCGATCGAGCAGAACCTGCCGATGATCCTGGGCCTCATCGGCTTCTGGAACCGCGAATTCCTCGACTGCGGCTCGGTCTCGATCGCGCCCTACCACCAGGACCTGAACCGCTTCCCGGCCTACCTGCAGCAGCTCGACATGGAAAGCAACGGCAAGCGCGTCACGCGCGCCGGCGACACCATCAGCGACTACGCGACCGGCCCGGTGATCTGGGGCGACGTCGGCACCAACGGCCAGCACGCCTACTTCCAGCTGCTGCACCAGGGCACCGACGTGACGCCGATCGACTTCATCGCCGCCTTGCGCCCGGCCCACGAGTTCCACAACCACCACGCCGCCCTGCTGGCCAACTGCTTCGCCCAGTCGGAAGCCTTCATGAAGGGCAAGACCGCGGATGAGGTGCGCCAGGACCTGGCCGGCCAGCCGGCGGACGAGATCGAGCGTCTCGTGCCGCACAAGACCTTCCCGGGCAACCGCCCCAGCAACACGATCCTGATGGATTACCTGAACCCGGCCACCCTGGGCGCCCTGATCGCGCTGTACGAGCACAAGGTGTTCGTGCAGGGCGCGCTGTGGGACGTCAACAGCTACGACCAGTGGGGCGTCGAGCTGGGCAAGGTGCTGGCCAAGAAGATCGAGGCGGAGCTCAACGGCGACGCGCAACCCGCCCGCCACGACAGCTCGACCAATGGCCTGATCGCGCGCGCCAAGGCCGCCGTCTGAACCTTTCACAGAAAGACCGACTGATGAAGAACGAACAATTCGTGGTGGTGCATGACGAACCGATGAAGACCGGCGAGTGCCCGGTCTGGCACGCGGTCGAATCGGCCCTGTACTGGGTCGACATCCCCGCGTGCATGGTGCACCGCCTGCACCCGGCCAGCGGCAAGTACTCGTCGTGGAAGATGGACAGCGAGCCCTCGGCGCTGGCCATCGACGTCGACAACAACCTGGTCGTCGCCACCCGCAACGGCTTCGTCTACCTGAACACCACGACCGGCGAGGTCGAAGACATCGCCCCGGCGCCCTTCGACCCGAAGATCATGCGCTTCAACGACGGCCGCGTCGACCCGGCGGGCCGGTTCTGGGTCGGCACCCTGTACGAACCGCGCGACCAGCCCAGGGCCGAGATGCACGTGCTCGAAAACGGCAAGCTGCGCCAGGCCTGGGCGGGCGGCATGACCAACTCGAACGGCCTGGCCTGGACCCCGGACGGCAAGACCATGTTCCACGCCGACACCACCAGCCACCGCATCGACGTCTACGACTACGACATCAAGACCGGCACGCATTCGAACGGCCGCAACCTGGTGACCTTCGAAGCCGACAAGACCACCGGCGCCTATGGCGGCCGGCCGGACGGGGCGGCGATCGACAGCGAGGGCAACTACTGGATCGCGATGTATGAGGGCGGGCGGATCCTGAAGCTGTCGCCGACCGGCGAGCTGCTGCAGCAGGTGGATTTGCCGGTGAAGTGTCCGACGGCGGTTTGCTTCGGCGGGCCGGATTTGCGGACTTTGTACGTCACCAGCGCTGCGGGTGGACGGCCGGCGGAGGAGCTGGCTGCCATGCCGCATAGTGGCAAGGTGCTGGCGTTCCGGGTGGATGTGGCTGGGTTGGAGATGCCGGAGTATCGGGGCTGAGCCTGCCAGTAGAGCGGCCGGACGGCCCGCGTCTGCGGGCTGTTCGACCAAACTTCATTCGTCCTCGGTCTCGTCGACGATCCGGGTGATCTTGACTGCGGTTGGATCGCTTGCCGGAAACGACTCTTCCAAGCCCTCATCCAGCAGCTCGTTCTCATGGACCGGACTGGTTTCCGCGGCTTCGTGCAAATGATGCGTACCCATATCTGACTCCTGTAGTCGGCGACGTCGCTTGAAGTCTACGCCTATTCCCGCCGCGCGCACGCCTGCGCCTGGCCCAGCATCGATGTGGCACCATATTGAAGGCGCCATTGACGTAGTAAATTTACTTGCGCAACCAATAATTGTGTAGTAAATTTACAATCATCGCTCATCCCCTATCCTCACGATCAGACACCCATGGCAATTTCCGATTTCGACCTCGTTTTCTTCGGCGGCTCCGGCGACCTCGCGATGCGCAAACTCCTGCCCGCGATGTACGCCCGCGACGTCGCCAACGACCTGCCCGCCAGCGCCCGCATCATCTGCGTGGGCCGTGAAGACATGTCGCAGGACGACTTCCTGAAGATGGTCGAAACGAACGCCAAGCCGAACGTCAAGGAAGCCGTTATCGATGCCGCCTGGCAGAAATTCCTGTCGCGGATCACCTGGGTCGCCGTCGACGCGGTCAACCTGCAGAGCTTCAACGGCCTGGTCGAAGCCCTGCGCAAGGACGAGGGCCTGACCCGCGTCTACTACCTGGCCACCCCGCCCTCGCTGTTCGCGACCATCTGCGACAACCTGGCCGCCAGCGGTCTGGCCACCGCGAATTCGCGCGTGGTGCTGGAAAAACCGCTCGGCCGCGACCTCGAGTCCGCCAAGCAGATCAACGCCGACGTCGGCAAGGTCTTCGCCGAATCGCAGATCTACCGGATCGACCACTACCTCGGCAAGGAGACCGTGCAGAACCTGCTGGCCCTGCGCTTCGGGAACATCCTGTTCGAGCCGCTGTGGCGCCGCGAGTGGATCTCCGACGTACAGATCACCATCGCCGAGAAGATCGGCGTCGGCAACCGCCTCGGCTACTACGACACCTCGGGCGCGCTGCGCGACATGCTGCAGAACCACCTGCTGCAGCTGCTGTGCATCGTCGCGATGGAGCCGCCGACCTCGATTTCGCCGGACGCCGTGCGCGACGCCAAGCTGCAGGTGCTGCGTTCGCTGAAGCGCTTCACGCCGACCACGCTGTCGCAGAACATCATCCGCGGCCAGTACCGCAACGGTTACGTCGACGGCCAGCAGGTGCCGGGCTACCGCGAGGAGCCGGGCGCGCCCAAGCAGTCGAAGACCGAGACCTTCGTCGCCATGAAGGCCGAGATCGACACCTGGCGCTGGGCCGGCGTGCCCTTCTATCTGCGCACCGGCAAGCGCATGGCCGACCGCCTGGCGGAGATCGTCGTGCGCTTCAAGCCGATCCCGCACTCGATCTTCAACCAGCCGACGTCGAGCTTCCAGCCGAACAGCCTGGTGATCCGCCTGCAGCCGGACGAGGGCCTGTCGCTGAACCTGATGGCCAAGACCCCGGGCGATTCGATGCGCCTGAAGCAGGCCGAACTCGAACTCGATTTCCGCGAGCAGTTCAAGGCGCCGCGCATGGAAGCCTACGAGCGCTTGCTGCTCGATGTGCTGCGCGGCCAGCTGACCCTGTTCATGCGCGGCGACGAGCTGGAAGCGGCCTGGGACTGGGTCGAACCGATCCTCGATTACTGGGACCAGGACGACAACTCGCCGGTGCCCTATTCCTCGGGCACCTGGGGCCCGGCGGCATCGTCGGCGCTGATCGGTCGCGACGGCCTGCAGTGGCGCGAAGAAGCGCTGCCGGAAGATTAAGGACGGACTGCCCGTGCTGCTCGATTCCATCCGCACCCAGCTCGATTCGCTGTCGAAGTCCGAGCGCAAGGTGGCGCTTGCCGTGCTGGCTTCGCCCAACGGCACCGTCAGCCAGAACATCACCGCGCTGGCGCGCGCCGCGCAGGTTTCGGAGCCGACCGTGGTGCGCTTCTGCCGCACCCTCGGCTACGACGGCTGGCACGAGTTCAAGCTCAAGCTGGCGCAAGGCCTGGCGCTGGCCCTGCCCGGCGCCAGCGAGCAGCCGGCCCAGGACGATCTCGCCTCCGACCTGGTCAACAAGATCTGCAGCCGCTCGATCAACACCCTGCTCGACCTGCGCAACAACCTCAAGCCGGAGCTGATCCAGAAGGCGCTGGACATCCTGTCGCGCGCCAACAAGATCGAGTTCTACGGCCAGGGCACGTCCGGCTTCGTGGCCGCCGACGCCCAGCACAAGTTCTTCCGCTCCGGCGTGCCGACCATCGCCTACACCGACCCGGCCATCCATGCGATCGCCGCGGCCCTGCTGCACGAGGGCGATGTGGTGGTGGTGATCTCCCAGCGCGGCAATAATCCGTCGCTGGTCCGCTCGGCCAAGCTGGCGCGCCGCGGCGGCGCCGAGGTGATCGTGCTGGCGCCGTCCGGCACGCCGCTGGCCGACATGGCCAGCCTCCTGATCCCGATCGACCTGGTGTTCGCGACCGATCCCTATACGCCGATCTCGGCGCGCCTGGCCTACCTGGTCGTCATCGACGTGCTGGCCGTCGGCCTGGCGCTGCAGCGCGGTCCGGAGTTCCGGAAGAAGATGCAGAATGCGCAGAAGGCGTTGCAGGAGTTCGACATGCAGTTCGATTCCTTCATCGGATGATTACCGTCTGGGGCAACGCCGACTCCATCAACGTGCAGAAGGTGCTGTGGACCTGCGAGGAGCTGGCGCTCGACCATGAACGCATCGACGCCGGCCGCCACTTCGGCGTGGTCGGCACGCCGGAATTCCGCGCGCTGAATCCGAACGGCCTGGTCCCCACCATCGCCGACGACGGCTACGTGGTCTGGGAATCCAACACCATCGTCCGCTACCTGGCCGGCCGCTATGCGCACGACAGCCTGCTGCCTTGCGAGCCGCGCGCCCGCGCCGACGCCGAGCGCTGGATGGACTGGACCAATTCGACCTTGTGGCCGGCCCTGCTGCCGCTGTTCCGCGCCTTCATGCGCACGCCCGCGATTGACCGCGACCCGGCACGGATCGAAGCGCAGCGCCAGGCGGCGCTTGCCACCATGACCATCCTCGACCGGCATCTCGACAGCCGCGACTACGTCGGCGGCGCCGCCTTCACCGTCGGCGACATCGCGGCGGGATGCGCGGCCTGGCGCTGGTTCGCGCTGCCGATCGCACGTGAGTCCCTGCCACATCTGGAGCGCTGGTTCGACCGCCTGGCCGAGCGCCCGGCCTTCCGCAAGGTGGTGATGACGCCGCTGACAACATGAAACACACCCTTTTCCTCTTCGACCTCGACGACACCCTGCTCGACTTCAAGGCGTCCGAACAGCTGTCCTTCGTGCGCACCCTGGCGTCGCTCGGCGTCCACGACGGCATCGACGCCCTGTTCCCGCAATACCAGTCCATCAACACCGCGCTGTGGAAGGCCTTCGAGATGGGCACGGTGTCGAAGGACTTCCTGAAGGTCGAACGCTTCCGCCGGACCTTCGCGCGGAACGCGCTCGATCTCGATCCGGCCGCGGCCAGCCACCTCTATCTCGAGTCGCTGTCGGAGACCGTGGTCCTGATCGACGGCGCCAAACAGGTCTGCGAAGCCCTGTGCGCGATCGGGGAAGTCGGCATCATCACGAATGGCGTCGAACATATCCAGACCCGCCGCATCGCCAGCTCGGGCCTGAAGGACCACATCTCCTTCGTCTCGACCTCGGAAGCCTGCGGCCACGCCAAGCCGGACAGCCGCTTCTTCGACTACGCCGTCAACATGGCGCGCGCGTTCGCTCACCATGAGACGGTCATCGTCGGCGACCGCCTGGACGCCGACATCCTCGGCGCCAACCGCTTCGGCATCGACAGTTGCTGGTTTAATCCGGGCAGGCTCGAGAATGCGACGGAAGCCGTGCCGACCTGCGAGGTCGACAGCCTGCATGCGATCGTCCCGGCCTTGCGCAAGCTGGCGGTAGAATAGCGTCTTCGACCGTTTTCTCTACCGCCACGCCATGCATATCAATCCCGAACGCAGCACCCGCCCCGACTACGACCTGCTGGTACGCCAGGTGACCAGCGTCCTCGAAGGCGAGCGCGATCTGACCGCCAACGCCGCGCAGTTCTCGGCCCTGGTCTACGACACCCTCGCCGACCTGAACTGGGCCGGTTTCTACCTGACCGTGCCGAGCAAGAAGGGCGAAGGCCAGGACCTGCTGGTCGGCCCCTTCCAGGGCAAGCCGGCCTGCGCCCGCATCCCCTTCGGCCGCGGGGTCTGCGGCGCCACCGCCGTCAAGCGCGAAACCGTCGTCGTGCCGGACGTGCATGCCTTCCCGGGCCACATCGCCTGCGATTCGGCGTCGGCCTCGGAAATCGTGCTCCCGGTGATCAAGGACGGGAAGCTGGTCGGCGTGTTCGATATCGACAGCCCCTCGCTCGACCGTTTCTCGGACGACGACAAAGCCGGGCTGGAGCGCATGGTGGCGGCCTTCGTGGACGCGACCGATTGCTGATTTTTTCAGCAGAGCCGCGGAAGCCGGTACAATCACGGAATTCGTCCTTACTTCACCTATACGCATCATGAACCAACTCGAACAGCTCAAGCAGTACACCACCGTGGTGGCCGACACCGGCGACTTCCAGTCGATCAAGGCCTACGCGCCGCAGGATGCGACCACCAACCCGTCGCTGATCCTGAAAGCCGTGCAAAAGCCGGAATACCGTCCGCTGCTGGAAAAGGCCGTCGCCGAAGCGAACGGCGCGGGTGTCGAAGAGATCGTCGACCGCCTGCTGATCGCCTTCGGCGTCGAGATCCTGAAGTACGTGCCGGGCCGCGTCTCGACCGAGATCGACGCCGCGCTGTCCTTCGACACCGAAGCGACCGTCGCCAAGGGCCGCGAACTGATCGCCCTGTACGAAGCCGCCGGCATCCAGCGCGAGCGCGTGCTGATCAAGATCGCCTCGACCTGGGAAGGCATCCGCGCCGCCGAGATCCTGGAACAGGAAGGCATCCGCTGCAACCTGACCCTGCTGTTCTCGCTGTGCCAGGCCATCGCCTGCGCCGAGGCGAACGTGCAGCTGATCTCGCCGTTCGTCGGCCGCATCTACGACTGGTACAAGAAATCGAGCGGCCTTGAGTACCAGGGCGCGGACGATCCGGGCGTGCAGTCGGTCAAGCGCATCTACCAGTACTACCGCAAGTTCGGCTACAAGACCGAGGTGATGGGCGCGAGCTTCCGTAACGTCTCGCAGATCCTGGAACTGGCCGGCTGCGACCTGCTGACCATTTCGCCGGACCTGCTGCAGAAGCTGGCCGACGCCGACGGCGCCGTCGAGCGCAAGCTGAGCGCCGATGCATCGGCGGACATCCAGAAGATCGCGATGGACGAGAAGACCTTCCGCTTCATGCTGAACGAAGACGCGATGGCGACCGAGAAGCTGGCCGAGGGCATCCGCGCCTTCGTGGCGGATTCGGTCAAGCTGAAGAAGATGATCGAAGAGCTGCGCTGATCGCGTGCTGATCGATTTGTGACTCGGCGTCACAAATAAAAACGGCGGCCAGGTGCCGCCGTTTTACCAGAGTCTTTATGGCAGGATGACGTCGATCTCGACCAGCGCGCTGCCTTTCGCCGCATAGCCGAGCTTGGCTGCGGCCGCATACGATAGATCGATGATCCTGTCGGACAGGAAGGGGCCGCGGTCGTTCACGCGAACGATCAGCGTTCGACCGTTCTCGACGTTGGTAACCCTGACATAAGAGGGAATGGGCAGGAGCGGATGCGCAGCCGTGAGCTTCATCACGTCGTAGGGTTCACCGCTTGCCGTCGGCAATCCGTTGTAACGGGTTCCGTACCAGCTTGCCACGCCACGCGCATGGTAGGGCATTAACTTGTTCATCGGCCGGTAGCTATTTCCCATGGCAACATAAGGCTTGAGCGTACCCGAGACAAACCGCTCTGCCCTGGGTACGGGCTCCTTGACTGCCTCAATCTGCGCCTGCGTTACGCCTTTTGGCGGACCATCGTTGAGGTAATAGCGCCCACCGGCTTTTGTCGACTGAACTTTTGGCGTCGAGCAGGCTGCCAGAGACAGCGCCAACGCAGCCATCAGCCCCGGTCTTGAACAGATAGGTAAAATGCTTCTCATCCTTGCTTTCCACATGTTTTTCATCGCGCCTGACACACCGCCGACTTGCCACCATGTCGGGTGAATGCCTCGGCATCGGTTGGCGAGACGTGCAAGGCTCAAGGCCGAGCTAGTGGATCATACATGTGGAACGGCCGAACGGAAAAATCGTCCTGCCGCAGTCCCGGATCAGCGGAGCGGCTCTATCAGCCGCACTCATGCTGGAAACGCGCTCAAGCCCGGCGCCGCACTCCCCGCCGGCCCCGGCGTCCGGGCCACATTCATCACCCAGCACACCATCGTGAAGTAGCCGATCAGCGCCGTCAGCTCCACCGTCCCCGGCTCGCCAAAGTGCGCCACCGCCTCGCCGTAGGTCGCATCGCTGACGCCATTCCGCAGCATCAGTTCGGAAGCGAAATCGACCGCGCAGGCCTGATCGCCCGGCAAATCGCGAGGACGGCGTCCCGCGCCCAGCGAAGCGATCGCCTCTTCCTTCACGCCGGCCTTCACGGCCAGCGGTGCGTGGGTCTGCCACTCGAACTGGTTGCCGGTCTCGCGCGAGACCACGCAGATCACCAGCTCGCGGATCGCATCCTTCAGGCTGCCGTAAAAGCGCAGCGTCTCGCCGGTCTTGCCGATGTGTTCCATCAGCGCCGGCACCTGCAGCAGCGGCACGAAGGGGCCGAAAATCGCCTTGCGCGGGCCGTTGATGATGGATTCGGCGGCCGCCAGCTGCGCCTCGCTCATGCGCTCGCGCGAAGGAATCGGCAGGCGCTCGGTGGTCGATGGGCCGAAGCCCTGGGCGGTAGCGGAAGGTGCGGAAGTGCTCATCGGTTCTCCTGATTGATTGATCGTTCGTGGCTGCGCAGACGCCACAGATACGCCGCGCTGGCCAGCAGTCCCAGCGCGGACAACATCAAGGCCATCCGCAGCGCCCCGCTCTCGGTGGCGGTCAGCTTTGCGATACCGGCGCTGGCCAGCGGTCCCGCCAGCTGGCCGAGCGCGAAGCCGGCCGTCATGCGGCCCAGCACGCGCGTGGCCTGCCCTTCGGCGCGCGCCCGCGCTTCCTGCATGCCGACCATCGTGATGACCATGAAGGTGCCGCCGACCAGCAGCGCGGCGAGCGTCACGCTGACGAGCGAGGTCCACACGGCGGGCAGCAGCACGCCGGCCGCCATCAGCACGTGCGCGCCCGCCCACACGCGCAGCCGGTTTGCGCGCGCCAGGCGCCACGATACCAGCACGGTCGAGACGGCGGCGGCCGTGCCGAACACCGGCCAGGCCAGGCCGAACACGCGCGGGTCGTCGACCAGTTGGCGGGCCAGCGCCGGCAGATAGGTGGCGGGCAGGATGTAGCCGAAGCCGAACAGGGTGTAGCAGGCGACCAGGCCGGCGCTGCGCTGCGGCGCCGCCCCAGCCGCGTTGGGCGCCGCAGCGGACGGCAAGGCAACCGCGGGCGGCGCAGGCAAACTGCGGCTCAGCACCAGCGGAAACACCGAAGCCAGCGCCCCCAGCGCGGCCAGGCCGGTCCACAAGCGCGGCGACGGCCACGCCGACCCCAGCAACAGGCAGAACAGCCCGGCCGCGGCGATGCCGATGCCGACCCCGGAAAACAGCACGCCGGACAAATCGGCGCGGCCGAGCGCGGCCAGCCAGCCCAGGCCCCAGGCGCTGGTCGCGACCAGGGTCCAGGCGCTCATCACGCCGGCCAGGAAGCGCAGCAGGTTCCACCAGAAGGCCGATGCGGTCCAGCCGACCGCCGCGGTGATCAGCACGGTGCCGGCCAGCCCCAGGGCCAGCAGCAGCGCGGGCCGGATCCGCAGGCGCGACGCGGCCAACGCCCCGGCCAGGTAGCCCAGGTAGTTGGCGGCGGCGAGCATGGCGCCGGCATGGCTGTCGAGCAGCCCGTCGCGCACCATCAGCGGGAACAGGGGCGTGAAGGCGAAGCGGCCGATGCCCATGGCGACCGCCAGCGCGGCCAGGGACGCGGCGCAGACCGCCACGGCGGTGCGGCTGGCGCCGCGATCGATCGAGAGAGTGGTGCTGTCCATCCCCGTATTAAAGCGCAGCCGGTGCGCGCTGACCAATGAATAAAAATGAACTATCATTCTCGATATGAGAACGATCGACCTCGAAGCCCTGCTGATCTTCCGCACCGTCGTGCATGAGGGCGGCGTGAACCGGGCCGCGGAAAAGCTGCACCGCGTGCCGTCCAACGTCACGACCCGCATCCGCCAGCTCGAAGCTTACCTCGGCGTGCGCCTGTTCAGGCGCGACGGGCGCAATCTCAGCATGACCGAGGAAGGCCGGACCCTGCTGAACTATGCGACGCGGCTGCTGCGCCTGGCCGACGAAGCCGTCGACGAACTGCGCACCGGGAAACCGCAGGGCATGTTCCGGCTCGGCGCGCTGGAGAGCACGGCCGGCAGCCGCCTGGCGCCGGTCCTGTCGCGCTACCACGACGCGCATCCGGGCGTGGTGGTGGAACTCGTCACCGGCACCAGCGCCGCCCTGCTCAAGCGCGTCAGGGATGCCGAGATCGAGGCGGCCTTCGTCTCCGAGCCCTTCACGGCGCCGGACCTGAACGCGCTGCCGGTGTTCGACGAAGAGCTGGTGCTGATCACGCCGCGCAATGCCGGGCCGGTGCGTAGTGCGAAGGACCTGGGCCGCCTGACCATGATCGCCTTCGCCCACGGCTGCTCGTACCGCCGGCGCCTGGACGAGTGGCTGGGCGTCGACGGCGTGGTCGCGGAACGGGTGCTGGAGTTCGGTTCCTACCAGGGCATGATCGCCTGCGTGGCGGCCGGCACCGGCTTCGCCATCGTGCCGCGCAGCGTGCTGGGCGCGGTGCAGGCGGCGGACAAGGTGCGCGCGCACCGCCTGCCGGAACGGATCGCGGCAAACCGCACCCACTTGGTGTGGCGCGGCGAAGCCTCGCTGGCGCTGGAAGGGCTGATCGCCCTGCTTACTTCCGGTGGAAGCGCCGCGCGCTGACCGGCCTGCCGTTCACGTAGCCGATGACTTCGATGTGCCTGGTGTCGTAGACAAGCGGATAGCGGATCCGCGTGTCCTCGCCGGCGCGGCCGCAGGTGCTGGCGGTCAGCTGGAGCAGGAAGGTCGGGATGCTGCCCTTGACGCCGGCCA
>CAJYXO010000155.1 GCA_913778765.1 uncultured Massilia sp.
CCTGCATTACCTGCTGTTCGGCGGCGAACAGACCGATCCGGGTGTGGTCGACACGGTCTTGCGCAACAGCCCGCCCCGCTGCCTCGTGCACTGCTACGGCCCGACCGAGACGACGACGTTCGCCACGACCCACCGCGTTCAAACCGGCGACGCCCTGCGCCGCACCCCGATCGGCCGTCCGATCGGCAACACCAGGATCTACGTGCTCGACCGCCACCGGCAACCGGTACCGATCGGCGTGGCCGGGGAGATCTACATCGGCGGCGCGGGCGTCGCTCGGGGCTACCTCGGCCGCCCCGAGCTGACCGCCGAACGCTTCCTGGCCGATCCCTTCGATGGCGAACCCGCCGCACGGATGTACAGGACCGGCGACATCGGCCGCTTCCGAGGGGATGGCAACCTCGAATACCTCGGGCGCAACGACCACCAGGTCAAGCTGCGCGGTTTCCGGATCGAGCCTGCCGAGATCGAAGGCCGGCTGTCGGCTTGCGCCGGTGTGCGCGAAGCCGTGGTGCTGGTACGTGAAGACCTCCCCGGCGACAAGCGGCTGGTCGCCTACGTCGTCGCGGCGCAGGCCGATCCCGCAGGATGGCGGAGGCAGCTCGCCGCAGGCCTGCCCGACTACATGATGCCGTCCGCATTCGTCGCGCTCGAGGCGCTGCCGCTCACCGCCAACGGAAAGCTGGACCGGAATGCGCTGCCGCCCCCCGACCATGGGGCCGTCCCCGGCCCTGCCTACGCGCCCCCTGAAGGCGCCGTCGAATCGGCACTGGCCGGCATTTGGGCGGAACTGTTCCGACTGCAGCAGGTAGGCCGCAACGACCACTTCTTCGAACTCGGCGGGCATTCGATGATCGCGATCCAGATGATCGACCGGATGCGCAAGCTTGGCCACAACGCCAGCGTACGCGCCGTCTTCGCCACGCCGACGCTGGCCGATATGGCGGCGGCGATCGCGGCGGCGAGCGACAACGGGCAGGTGGAATCGCCAGCCCGCCTGTCGCCGCGCGATGCCGCACTGGATGAACAACAGACTACCGTGGAATTCCGTCTATGAACCTCAGCGACTTCTTGAACCACCTGCAGGAAAAACAGATCGCCGTCCATGCCGACGGGGGCGAACTGGTCGTGCAAGCCCCTCGGCATGCAATCGACGCCGGCACGCTCGCGCTGCTGAAGCAGCATAAGCCGGCCTTGCTCGCGCATTACCAGAAGGCCTCCTTGCCGGCGATGCTGTCCGAGCCGGAATACGACCTGATCAAGGCCGTGACGCCGGGCGGCGCGGCCAATGTTCAGGACGTTTGCCCGCTCACGCCCATGCAGGAGGGTATCCTTTATCATCACCTGCTTGGACAGGACAGCGACACCTATGTGCTGCGCGTCGTTATCGCCTTCGATTCCGCGCAACGGCGGGACGACTTCATCGACGCACTGCAGACCGTCATCGACCGCCACGACGCCCTGCGCAGCGCATTTCACTGGAACGGACTGTCGGAACCGGTCCAGGTCATCCAGCGCGCGGCCGCGCTGGACGTCGAGATCGTGGCGAGCAGCGGCGGCGTGAACGCCTTCCTCGCCCATTCCGCGCCGGCGGGCGTCCGGCTGGACCTGCGCAAGGCGCCCTTGTTCAAGGCCTACGTCGGCGCGGAGGCCATCGACGGCGAATGGTACGCGGCGCTGATGTTCCACCATATCGTGTGCGATCACGTCACCCTCGACCTGATGGTTGCGGAGATCAACGCCCTGGTGCAGGGCCGTGAAGCCGAACTGCCCGTTCCTGTGCCCTACCGTGCATTCCTGACGCAGCTGAAGGCAGTCGAACAGCCCGACCACGCCGCGTATTTCCGCCGCCAGCTGGCCGACTTCTGCGAACCGACGGCGCCGTTCGGCTACCTCGACGTGGCGCAGAGCGGCGCACAGCAACTGGACATCTACTGGCAGGTCGACGCGCGACTGGCCTCACGGCTCGGCGGCGCCTCGCGCCGGCTGGGCTTGACGGGCGCCACCTTCTTCCATGCCGCCTGGGCGATGGTGCTCGCACGCTGCTGCGGCACCGACGACGTGGTGTTCGGCACGGTCATGTCCGGAAGGCTGCACGGCGAGCCCGGGGCAGGCCACGCGCTCGGCATGTTCCTCAACACCCTGCCGCTGCGCGTCAGCCTAGCGGGCCTGGACATACGCCAGTTCCTGGCGGATGTGCAAAAGCGCCTCTACGAATTGATGCTCCACGAGCAGGCGCCACTCATGACCGCACAGCGCTGCAGCGGCGTCGGCACCGAGCATCCCTTGTTCACCACCATCCTGAACTACCGGCACGGCCAGGCGCCGGCGGACGGCGCCGCGGCCCAGGCCTTACAGGGCGTACGCCGTGTCTTCACCGATGAGCACAGCAATTATCCGCTCGGCCTCATCGTCGACGACTGGGGCAGCGGTTACGCGTGCAAGCTGCAGTGCGACCGCCGCATCGCCCCCGAAAGCGTGCTTGGCTACCTGCAGACTGCGCTGGCGCAAATGCTGGACGCGCTCGAGGAGCGGCCAGCCATGCTCGCCGGCGACATCGACGTGCTTCCGGCCCCGGAACGCACCCGGCTGCTGGAGGAGTTCAATGAAACGGCCGCCGATTGCCGGAACGGGCTTTTCTTCCACCAGATGTTCGAACGGCAGGCGGCCTCGCGCCCCGGGTCGCCGGCCCTCGTATTCGGCGGAGAGACCCTGACCTACGCCGAATTGAACCGGCGCGCCAACCAGGTCGCCCACCACCTGCGGCAGCGCGGCGTCCGTCCCGACGCGCTGGTGGCCCTGTGCTTCGAGCGCGGCAAGGACCTGGCGATCGCCATCCTCGCCGTTCTGAAGGCGGGCGGCGCCTTCGTCCCCATCGACCCGACCTATCCGGAGCAGCGCATCCTGGCAATGCTGACCGAGTGCAGGCCCGCGATCCTGCTCACGCAAGACACGCTGGCGGACATGCTCCCGGCACTGAGCCTGACGCAAATCGTCGTGCTCGACGACGATCCGGTGGTCGCGGATGCGATCGCGCGTTCGCCGACCCACGATCCCGCGCCGACGGAGGTCGGCCTGCAGCCCTCGCACCTCGCCTACGTCATCTTCACCTCGGGCTCGACCGGCACCCCGAAGGGCGTCCTCAACCAGCATGCGGGACTGCACAACCTCGCCGCTGCCCAGGCAGCCCTGTACGAGGTCACCGGCGCCAGCCGCGTGCTGCAATTCTTCTCACCTGGTTTCGATGTCAGCGTATCGGAGTTCGCCATGGCCCTGGGGGCGGGCGCGACCCTGGTCCTGGCGACGAACGACGCGCTGCGTCCGGGCCAACCCCTCCTGGATACGCTGCGCGCACACGAGATCACCCACGTCAGCCTGCCGGTTTCGCTGCTGATCGCCATGGAGGGCGCGCGCGAGCTCCAGGCGGTGCCGACCGTGATCGCCGGGGGCGAAGCGATGCCGGCGAAAATTCCGCGGCACTGGGACTCGTCAGGCAGGCTGTTCAACGCCTACGGCCCCACCGAGGCCACCGTATGCGCCTTGTCCTTCCTGTGCAGTCCGGCGATCGCGGGCGCCGTGCCGCTGGGCCGGCCGATCGCCAACGTCCGGGTCTACATCCTCGACCGCCTGCTGCGGCCTGTTCCCCTCGGCGCGATCGGCGAGATCTACATTGGCGGGACCGGCGTGGCCCGCGGCTACCTCAACCAGCCGCAGCTGACCGAAGAGCGCTTCCTGCCGGACCCCTTCAGCAGCGTGGCCGGCGCCCGCATGTACAAAACAGGCGACCTCGGACGTTACCTGGAAGACGGCAACGTCGAGTATCACGGCCGGGTCGACTTCCAACTGAAGCTGCGCGGGTTCCGGATCGAACCGGCGGAAATCGAGGCGCGGCTATGCAAGTGCGACGGGGTGCGGGAGGCGCTGGTGATGGCGCGCGAAGACCAGCCCGGCGACAAGCGCCTGGTCGCCTACGTCGTCGCCGAAGCCGGAGCCGACCCCGCGGAATGGCGCCGGCAGCTGGCCGCCACGCTGCCGGATTACATGGTGCCTTCCGCGTTTGTGACGCTGGACATCTTCCCGCTCACGTCCAATCACAAGGTGGACCGGAAGGCCTTGCCCGTGCCGGGGCAGGACGCCGTCGCCACCCGTCGCTACGCGGCGCCGCGGGATGAAACGGAAACGGCACTGGCCGAGATCTGGCAGGATCTGCTCGACCTTCCGCAGGTCGGCCGCCAGGACCATTTCTTCGAACTCGGCGGGCACTCCCTGCTCGCGATACGCCTCGTGTCCCAGCTGCGGCATCGCTTCGGTGTCGAGATCCCACTGAACGCCCTGTTCGGACAGCCGGTACTCGCCGACATGGCGGCCGTGATCCGCGACACCGGCCCGGAATCGCTGCCTCCCATCCCGCCGGCGCCGCGCGACGGGCCGCTGCCGCTGGCGTGGGCGCAGCAGCGCCTCTGGTTCCTGGACCAGCTCGATCATGGCGCCAGCGCCACCTATCACATTCCGATCGGCTTGCGCATGCGCGGCCGGCTCGACGTTCCGGCATTGCGCGCCGCCTTCGACCGGATCCTTGCAAGACATGAAAGTCTCCGGACAAGTTTCCACAAGATCGACGGTGCGCCGGCGCAGCTTGTCGCCCCGGCGGACATCCGTTTCCCCTTGCGCGAACGCGATCTCGGGGATCTCGACGGCGAGCTGCGGGAGACCGCGATCGCGCAGGCCTGTTCGGAAGAAAGGGAAACGCTTTTCGAGCTCTCACGGGCGCCCTTGATACGCGGCCAACTGCTGCGCCTGGGCAGCGACGAGCATGTGCTCATCGTCACCTTGCACCACATCGTGTCCGATGGATGGTCGGTCGGCATCCTGGCGAAGGAGCTGCGCGCCCTCTACACCGCGTTCGCTGCCGGAGAGCCGGATCCCTTGCCCCCGCTCCCCATCCAGTATCCCGACTATGCAATGTGGCAGCGGAGCGTCCTGGGCGAAGCCATACCGGAAAAGCTCGCATTCTGGCGCGACCATCTCGCCGGCGCTCCGCCCCTGCTGGACCTGCCGACCGATTTTCCGCGCCCCGCACGCCAGACCCATGCGGCCGGCAGCGTCCCGCTCGCATTTCCCGCGGAGCTGGTAGACGGGATGAGCAAGCTCGGCGAGCGCCATGGGGCGACCCTGTTCATGACCCTGGTCGCGGGCTGGTCCATGCTGATGTCGCGCCTCAGCGGCCAGGACGATATCGTGACGGGACTGTCCGTCTCGAACCGCCAGCGCCGTGAGCTCGAACCGCTGATCGGCTTCTTCATCAATACGGTGGCCTTGCGGGTGCGGCTGCACCAGGATGTGACGGTTGCGGAGGTGCTCGACACTATCGGCCACGAGGCGGCGGCGGTGTATGCCCACCAGGACGTACCCTTCGAACGCATCGTCGACGCCCTGCAACCGCAGCGCAGCCTGAGCCACAGCCCCATCTTCCAGACCATGGTTTCGCTGGACAATACGCCGGCCCAGGCATCGATGGACCTGCCAGGCCTGGAGCTGGGTTCCGTCGGGATGGCGCCGACGTCCGCCCAGTTCGACCTGACACTCACCCTCACCGAGACGGATGGCGCACTGACCGGGGCCTTGCTCTTCAAGACGGCGCTGTTCAAGGGCGACACCGCCGAACGTGTCGGCAGGTGGATGCTGCGCATCTGCGCGGAGATGGTCGCCGGCGAACACGCACTCGTCAGCCGGCTGCCCCTGCTCGATCGAGATGAGCGCCACCAACTGCTGGAAGGCTTCAACGCCACCGCCGTCGACTACCCGACGGACCTGCTGCTGCACCAGGCCTTCGAAGCCCAGGCGGCAAGCCGGCCCGACGCCATTGCCCTGGTCTTCGAAGACCAGGAACTGCGCTACGGCGAACTGAATGCCCGCGCCAACCGCCTCGCGCA
>CAJYXO010000156.1 GCA_913778765.1 uncultured Massilia sp.
GCTGCGCCCGGCCATCACCTGGCTCGACCAGCGCCGCACCGATGTCCATCCGCCGATCGCCTGGTGGTGGCAGGCGGCGTTCAAGCTGGCGCGGGTCGACGGCACCATCGATTACTTCCGCGGCGAGGCCGAGATCAACTGGATCAAGGCCCACCAGCCGGACGTGTGGGCAGCCACCGACAAGTTCCTGCTGCTGTCCGGCTATCTGAACTGGCGGCTGTGCGGCCGCTTTGCCGATTCCAGCGGATCGCAGGTGGCCTATCTGCCCTTCGACTACAAGCGCCGCCGCTGGGCCGCGCGCCACGACTGGAAGTGGCAGGCGCTGGCGGTGGAGCCGCACATGCTGCCCGAGCTGGCGGAACCCGGCGAGCAGCTCGGCACGATCTCCGCGCAGGCCGCGCTCGACACCGGCATCCCGCAAGGACTGCCGCTGCTGGCCGCCGCCGCCGACAAGGCCTGCGAAGTGATCGGCGCCGGCTGCCGCGCGCCGCACGTGGGCTGCCTGAGCTACGGCACCACCGCCACCATCAACACCACCAGCACGCGCTACACGGAGGTCACGCCCTTCATCCCGCCCTATCCGGCGGCGCTGCCCGGCGCCTACAGCAACGAGGTGCAGGTGTTCCGCGGCTACTGGATGGTCAACTGGTTCAAGGAGCAGTTCGGCCACCACGAGCAGCTGCGCGCGCTGGCGGAGGACGTCGCGCCGGAACAGCTGTTCGACCGCATGGCCAGCACCGTGCCGCCCGGTTCGATGGGCCTGATGCTGCAGCCTTACTGGACGCCCGGCATCCGCGTGCCGGGCCGGGAGGCGAAAGGCGGCATCATCGGCTTCGGCGACGTCCACACCCGCGCCCACGTCTACCGCGCCATCCTCGAAGGGCTGGCCTATGCGCTGCGCGAAGGGAAGGAAAGGATCGAGAAGCGCAGCGGCACGGCGATCACCGAGCTGCGCGTGTCCGGCGGCGGCTCGCAGAGCGACTGCGCGATGCAGCTCACGGCCGACATCTTCGGCCTGCCGACCGCGCGCCCGCATGTGTATGAAACCTCGGGGCTGGGGGCGGCGATCGATGCCGCCGTCGGGCTGGGGCTGCACCGCGATTTCGATGCGGCGGTGGCGGCGATGACCAGGGTGGGAAGGGTGTTCGAGCCGGTGGCGGAGCACCAGCGCACGTACGACCGGCTCTACAGGCAGGTGTACCGGCGGATGTACCGGCAGCTGCAGCCGCTGTATCGGGATATTGCGGAGATTACGGGGTATCCGCGCGTTGGCTGATGCGTCATTCCCGCCTGCGCGGGAATGACGACTACATCATCGCCGCACTACGCACCGCCTCCCACGCCGCCCCGGCCACCGCGGTCTCGACCCGGTTCCGGCCCGCCCCCTTGGCCGCATACATGGCCCGGTCGGCGCACACGAACAGCTGCTCGATCTGGTCGAGCTGGGTCGGCACGATGGTGGCGACGCCCACCGACACCGTGATCCACGGCGAGGTCGGCGAGCGCGGGTTGGCGAGCTGCAGGGCTTCGACCGTGGTGCGGATGCCTTCCGCCAGGCGGGCCGCGCTTTCCCCCGGGGTTTCGGCGAACAGCAGCACGAATTCCTCGCCGCCGTAGCGGGCCGCCAGGTCGGTCGGACGCAGCGCGTGCGCCTGCAGGGCCTGGGCCACTTTCTGCAGGCAGATGTCGCCGGCGGCGTGGCCGAGGGTGTCGTTGTACAGCTTGAAATGGTCGACGTCGAGCACCACCAGCGACAGCGGCTGGGCGTTGCGGATTGCGCGCTGCCATTCCTTTTCCAGGAAGCTGTCGAAGTGGCGGCGGTTGGCGATCCGGGTCACCGGGTCCACCAGGGCCGCGCGCTGCAGCGCATCCTCGGACTGCTTGTGGTGGGTGATGTCGTGCAGCAGGGCGACGAACAGGCCGTCGTCGGCGTGCATCGGCGTCATCGTCAGGTCCATCGCGCGCAGGCCGCCGTCGCGGTGGCGGATCAGGACTTCGCGGGTGCCCTGGCCGATCGCTGCCATGGCGGCGGCGCCGTCCGGGCAGGGCTCCAGCTGCGCCACCAGCGTCGTCAGCGAGCGGCCCACCAGTTCGTCGGCGGCATAGCCCAGGAAGCGGTCGCAGGCCGGGTTCGCGTACTGGATGCGGCCGTTGCGCTCGACGATCAGCAGGCCCTGGTCCATGCTGTCGACGATCATGCGCAGGCGCTCGGCCTGTTCCTTCTGGCCGTCGTCGGCGCTGCCGGCGCCCAGGCGCAGCTGGGCGCGCACGCGCGCGCACACTTCCTCCATCCGCAGCGGCTTCGGAATGTAGTCGGCGGCGCCGTTGTCGAAGCCGGCCACGATGTCATCGACTTCGCCGCGCGCGCTCATGAAGATGACGGGGATGCGCGCGGTGGCCGGATGCATCTTCAGGCGGCGGCAGGTCTCCAGCCCGTCGATGCCGGGCATGACGACATCGAGCAGGATCAGGTCCGGCTGGATGCGCTGGACGATCTCCAGCGCCCGCTCACCCGAGGTGGCGAGAAAGGTCTGGTAACCCTGGCGCAGCATCATCGTGCGCAGCACGGCAAGATTGTCCGGCGCGTCGTCGACGATCAGGATCGCGGGCTTGCGGGTGGGAGGCTGGTTCATACTGTGCCTTGCGAGGGCTGCACGATGGATGATCGTTCAAAATCATACATCCTTGCGCACCATCATGGAGCAAGTATTGCTTGTTTGGCAGAAAAATCTGTGACTTTGGCGCAACTTTTGGTCGGCCGAGGAAAACCGATAGTTACGCGGGGCGGGTAGTGCGCGGGCCGGAACGCCCGCGCGGAAGGTACCACGGACAGAAAATTACAGCTGGTCCTTGATCAGCTTGCCCAGCACGGCGATGCCTTCGCGGATGCGCTCCGGCGGCACGGTCACGAAGGACAGGCGCAGGGTGTTGGTGGCCGGCTCGTTGGCGTAGAACGGCGCGCCCGGCACGAAGGCGACGCGGGCGGCGATCGACTGGTCGAGCAGCTTGGTGGCGTCGACCTGCTTCGGCAGCTCGACCCAGATGAACATGCCGCCTTCCGGACGGGTCCAGGTCACGCCTTCCGGGAAGTGCTCGTCCATCGCGTCCAGCATGACCTGGCACTGGTTGGCGTACAGGCTGCGGATGGTCGGGATGTGCTCGTTCAGGAAGCCGTCCTTGACCACTTCGTGCACGACCATCTGGGTCAGCTGGGCGGTGTGGAGGTCGGCGGCCTGCTTGGCCAGCTCGAGGCGGCGCACCAGCGGCAGCGGGGCGCAGACGTAGCCGAGGCGGATGCCCGGGGTCAGGACCTTCGAAAAGGAACCCATGTAGATCACGCCGTCCGGGTTCATGTTCAGCATCCGCGGCATCGGCTCGCCCTTGTACGACAGCGCGCCGTAAGGATCGTCTTCGATCAGCGGCAGGCCGAGGCGAGCGCAGGTCTCGACCAGCTCGCGCCGGCGCTCCAGCGACAGCGAACGGCCGGTCGGGTTCTGGAAGTTCGGCAGCGCGTACAGCAGGCGCGCGCCT
The DNA here is from genome assembly GCA_913778765.1 of uncultured Massilia sp. Taxonomy (GTDB): domain Bacteria; phylum Pseudomonadota; class Gammaproteobacteria; order Burkholderiales; family Burkholderiaceae_D; genus Telluria. Next base: position 3,532 of record CAJYXO010000156.1, read on the forward strand.
TCGGCCAGGCCTTCGAGCGAGGACGGCACCAGGCCGTGGTCGTCGGTCTCGACCGAGTGGAAATCGGGGCGGTACACCGAGAACGCCTGCAGCGCGCCCAGGTAGCTCGGGGTTTCGACCAGCACCTTGCTGCCTTCGTCGATCAGTACCTTGCCCAGCAGGTCGAGCGCCTGCTGCGAGCCGGACACCATCAGGATCTGCTCGGGCAGGATCTTGCAGTCCGGCGTCGACAGGTATCCCGCAATCCATTCGCGCAGCGGCGCGTAGCCGTCGGTCGGCCCATACTGCAGGGCCTGCTTGCCGGTCTCGAGCAGCACCTTGTCGTAGGCGGCACGCATGCGCTCGACCGGGAAGGTGGCGGGCGACGGCAGGCCGCCGGCGAAGGAGATGATCTCCGGACGCTGGGTGATCTTCAGGATTTCGCGGATCGCCGAGCTTTGCAGCTGCTGCGCGCGTTCCGAAAACTGCCACTGGATGGGATTGGGATTTTCGATTTTCATACTGATCTCACAAGAGAAGGACGGCTGGGGTGCGTCGGCCATTATAAAGCACGCGGGTAGGCGGCTCCGTCAAAAGAGGCATGCCTTGTGGGCGCGCCCCGGGATTTATATTGAACATCTATATGGCATCGGGGGATGCGAAAACCGTAGCGAGCGGAAGCAGTTTCGTCCGAGAAGCGCAGCCGTACTTACGGTACGGCGAGCATCGCAGGACGAAAATGCGACGCGCAGCAGGTTTGCGCGCCCCCTTCAGACCTCGGCGATCAGTTCGATCTCGACGCAGGTGCCGCGCGGCAGCGAAGCCACGCCGAACGCCGAGCGGGCATGCTTGCCGGCATCGCCGAAGACTTCGCCCAGCAGTTCCGAGCAGCCGTTGGTAACCAGGTGCTGCTCGTTGTATTCCGGGGTCGAAGCGACCAGGCTCATCACCTTGACGATGCGCTTCACGCGGCCGAGGTCGCCGCCGCAAGCTTCCTGCAGGGTACCCATCAGGTCGATGGCGACCGAGCGCGCGGCGGCCTGGCCGTCGGCGGTGGTCTTGTTCTTGCCCAGCAGGCCGGCATTCGGCGAGCCGTCGGCGTTCTTGGCGATGTGGCCGGAGATGAAGACCAGGTTGCCGGTCTGCACGTACATGACGTAGGCCGCGGCCGGAGTGGCCGGCGCCGCGAGGGTGATGTTCAGTTCTTTGAGTTTGTCGTAGACGGACATGGGATCCCCAGGATGACGTAAATGAGAGCCGGTATTGTACGACTTGCCAATCCATGAGGCTACCCGCGCGCGCGGCGGCGTCCGGCATGTGCGTGCGCGCATGCCGCTCCCGGACCGCCCCGCCTCAGCGCCGCAACTTGCCCAGCGGCGCGCGCAGCACGCGCTCGATCAGCGCCGGCTCCATCCGCATGCCCTTCATGAAGGCGCGCGCCGCGCCCGGTCCCAGCACGCGCAGGATGACCTGGGCCTTGTAGACCGCGCGCGCCGTCACCGGATCGCGCCGGATGTAGGCCATGCCGTCGGCGGCAGCGTGCTTGGGATGGTTCATTCGACCAGGCCGCGTGCGGCGGCCACCTGGCCGCGGTAGGCGTCGAAGATGTGGCGCAGGGCGGCCATCATCGGCGTGGTCGGGGACCAGTCCAGCTCTTCCATCGTGTTCTCGATTTTCGGAACGCGGTTCTGCACGTCCTGGTAGCCGGCGCCGTAGTAGGCGCCCGAGCTGGTCTCGACGATGTTGACCTTTTGCGCGCCGGCCGCGTATTCCGGGTATTCGGCAGCCAGTTCCAGCATCATGCCGGCCAGTTCGCGGATCGAGTAGTTGTTGGCCGGCGTCCCGATGTTGTAGATCTTGCCGCTTGCCTTGCCATCCTTGTTCTCGATGATCTTCATGAGGGCGTCGATGCCGTCGTCGATGTAGGTGAAGGCGCGCTTCTGGTGGCCGCCGTCGACCAGCGAGATGGTTTCGCCGCGCACGATGTGGCCGAAGAACTGGGTCAGCACGCGCGAGCTGCCTTCCTTGGGCGTGTGGATCGAATCGAGGCCGGCGCCGACCCAGTTGAAGGGGCGGAACAGGGTGAAATTCAGGCCTTCCATGCCGTAGCCCCAGATCACGCGATCCATCAGCTGCTTCGAGCAGGCGTAGATCCAGCGCGGCTTGTTGATCGGGCCGTAGACCAGTTCCGAGTTCTCCGGGTCGAATTCGGCATCAATGCACATGCCGTA
>CAJYXO010000157.1 GCA_913778765.1 uncultured Massilia sp.
CGTGTCAGGCTCGACAGGCATTGGAGAAATTGCTCGAACTGCCGTGCTTGCATGGCGCCTCCGTCAACGGTTCAGGTCGACGTTGGACCGGGCGCTTGCCAAAAAGATTCCACACTTAATGCGAACACCGCCTTCTCCAAATGGCTGGGTGTCAAGCCGGTTTCCCTCTTTTTTGGGGCTTTGGAAGAAGTTTCATAAGAGTTTCTGTATAATTCGCTTTTGCGCCTATAGGAAATAAAACTATGCGTCTTCTTCAGAAAGCACTCACCTTCGATGACGTGCTGCTCGTCCCGGCCTACTCCAACATCCTCCCGGCCAACACGTCCCTGCGCACCAAACTGACCCGGAATATCTCGCTGAACATTCCGCTGCTGTCGGCCGCGATGGACACCGTCACCGAAGCCCGCCTCGCGATCGCGATGGCGCAGGAGGGTGGCATCGGCATCATCCACAAGAACCTGCGTCCCGCCGACCAGGCTCGCGAAGTGGCGCGCGTCAAGCGCTTCGAGGCCGGAGTGCTGCGCGACCCGATCACGGTGCCGCCGACGATGAAGATCCGCGACGTCATCGCGCAACAGCACCAGCTCGGCTTCTCCGGCTTCCCGGTGGTCGAAGGTTCCCAGGTGGTCGGCATCATCACCAACCGCGACCTGCGTTTCGAGGAAGACCTGGACGCCGAAGTGCGCACCAAGATGACCCCGCGCGACAAGCTGGTCTACGTTTCCGAAGACGCGGACCTCGAAGAAGCCAAGCGCCAGATGAACAAGCACCGCCTCGAGCGCGTGCTGGTCGTCAACGAGAATTTCGAACTGCGCGGTTTGATCACCGTGAAGGACATCCTGAAGTCGCACGAACACCCGAACGCATCGAAGGATGCGCAGGGCAAGCTGATCGTGGGCGCGGCAGTGGGCGTGGGCGACAAGGACAAGGAACGCGTGGAACTGCTGGTGAAAGCCGGCGTGGACGTGCTGGTGGTCGATACCGCCCACGGCCACTCGCAGGGCATCCTCGACCGCGTGAAGTGGATCAAGGACACCTATCCGCAGGTCGACGTCATCGGCGGCAATATCGCCACCGCGGCGGCGGCGCGTGCGCTGGTCGAAGCCGGCGCGGACGCGGTCAAGGTCGGCATCGGCCCGGGCTCGATCTGCACCACCCGCATCGTCGCCGGCGTCGGCGTGCCGCAGATCACCGCGATCTCGAACGTCGCAGAAGCGCTCGAAGGCACCGGCGTGCCTTGCATCGCCGACGGCGGCATCCGCTTCTCGGGCGACATCTCCAAGGCCCTCGCAGCCGGCGCCCACACCGTCATGATGGGCTCGATGTTCGCCGGCACCGAAGAAGCGCCGGGCGAAGTCATCCTGTACCAGGGCCGCAGCTACAAGGGCTACCGCGGCATGGGCTCGCTGGGCGCGATGGCCGAAGGCTCGGCCGACCGCTACTTCCAGGAAGCGTCGAGCAAGGCCGAGAAGTTCGTCCCGGAAGGCATCGAAGGCCGCGTCGCCTACAAGGGCAGCGTGCTGGCCATCATCTACCAGCTGGTCGGCGGCGTGCGCCAGTCGATGGGCTACTGCGGCTGCGCCTCGATTGACGAACTGCGCGCGAAAGCGGAGTTCGTCGAGATCACCTCGGCCGGCATGCGCGAGTCGCACGTGCACGACGTGCAGATCACCAAGGAAGCGCCGAACTACCGCTCCGAGTAATCGATTCTTTCAGACGCGGCCTTCACCGGCCGCGTTTTTGTATCCGCTATTAGAAAACTCCCTATGCATTCGAAAATCCTCATTCTCGACTTCGGTTCCCAGGTCACCCAGCTGATCGCCCGCCGCGTGCGCGACGCCGGTGTGTTTTCGGAGGTCTTTCCCTACGATATCGGAGACGACTTCGTCCGCAACTACGGCGCCTCGGGCGTGATCCTGTCGGGCAGCCACAACTCCACGCTGGAAGGCGATTCGCCGCGCGCGCCGCAGGCCGTGTTCGAACTCGGCGTACCGGTACTCGGCATCTGCTACGGCATGCAGACCATGGCGGCCCAGCTGGGCGGCAAGGTCGAAAACGGCAAGCTGCGCGAGTTCGGCTACGCCGAGGTGCGCGCCCGCGGCCATACCAGGCTCCTGAACGGCATCAACGACTTCGTAACAAGCGAAGGCCACGGCATGCTGAAGGTCTGGATGAGCCACGGCGACAAGGTCCTTGAAATGCCGGAAGGCTTCAAGCTGATGGGTTCCACCGACAGCTGCCCGATCGCCGCCATGGCCGACGAAGAGCGCCGCTTCTACGCGCTGCAGTTCCACCCGGAAGTCACCCACACCAGCCAGGGCGAAGCCATCATCGGCCGCTTCGTGCACGAGATCTGCGGCTGCAAGAGCGACTGGAACATGCCGGACTACATCGGCGAGGCGGTCGAGAAGATCCGCGCCCAGGTCGGCAGCGACGAAGTCATCCTCGGCCTGTCCGGCGGCGTCGACTCGAGCGTGGCCGCGGCCCTGATCCACCGCGCCATCGGTGACCAGCTGACCTGCGTCTTCGTCGACCACGGCCTGCTGCGCAAGGACGAGGGCAAGATGGTGATGGACATGTTCTCCAAGAACCTCGGCGTGAAGGTGCTGCGCATCGACGCGTCAGAGCAGTTCATGGGCCACCTGGCCGGCGTCACGGACCCGGAGCAGAAGCGCAAGATCATCGGCCGCGAGTTCGTCGAAGTGTTCCAGGCGGAGTCGGCAAAGCTGACGAATGCGCGCTGGCTGGCGCAGGGCACGATCTATCCGGACGTGATCGAGTCGGCGGGCAAGGGCAAGAAGGGCCAGACCATCAAGAGCCACCACAACGTGGGCGGCCTGCCGGAGACGCTCAACCTGCAACTGCTCGAACCCTTGCGCGAACTCTTCAAGGACGAGGTGCGCAAGCTGGGCGTGGCCCTGGGCCTGCCGCACGACATGGTGTACCGCCACCCGTTCCCGGGTCCGGGCCTGGGCGTGCGTATCCTCGGTGAAGTGAAGCGCGAGTACGCGGACCTGCTGCGCGAGGCCGATGCGATCTTCATCGACGAGCTGCGTCGTACGCCGTTTGCTTCGCCCCTCGTTCCGGGCATCGATGCCGGCAAGGCGCCGATTAACTGGTATGAGGCGACGTCGCAGGCGTTTGCGGTGTTCCTGCCGGTGAAATCGGTGGGGGTGATGGGCGATGGGCGTACTTATGAGTACGTGGTGGCGCTGCGCGCGGTGCAAACGCTCGACTTCATGACGGCGCAGTGGGCGCACCTGCCGCATGAGTTGCTGGGGAAGGTGTCGAACCGGATCATCAATGAGGTGCGCGGGATCAATCGCGTGGTTTATGACATTTCCGGGAAGCCGCCGGCGACGATTGAGTGGGAGTGACCGGAGCCCTCTAAGTTATCGATTCTAAATTGAAATATGATGAGCCGTTGATCAATTCGAGTGAATGATCAACGGCTTTTTTCATTGTGTGAGAGCTGCACTGGCGCAAGGCCGTCGGCGCCGGCGTGCGTCAAAAAAATCCTCTCTTTCGCTATCGATTGCTGGGGTAAGCCAGAAACCGGCATTTCCAGAGACGGGATCGTCCGGATGCCTGGTTCTTCATCTATGGCAAGCCAGAACCGGTAAAGCGCGCCGACAAGACTTGCGTCAATTTTCAGGTGTTCAACCTCGACTTCATCGATTTCCGGGAAGGATACACGCCGTAATCCGCACGGCGGGGCGCAACCACTGCATCCGCTCTCGAAGCATGGTACTGCTCGCGGTTTTGCTGAAAAGCGAAGGCTCAAGACCCGAAAGTTGAGTTTTTAGGGAAGCCATTGCCAACCGATCGGGAGTGATTTTCCGCTCTTTTTTACGGCACTAGTTTGCCCGGTTTTCCGTTTCAACCAAGCCCCCGGTTTCGGGGGCTTTTTTATCGTCGCTGTTCGCCCGAGTGTGAAAGATTTTTGCATCCCATGTCCAGCGCCACATCGAACGCTGACACGGGCGCGATGCAGACACATTGTTTCGTTCAGAATTTTCTTCCAGTGACATTTCGGTAGATTTCAAAGGGCTGTCTGCGCTACACTTTCATGATGAGTATTTCCGCACGCCCGCTCGAGATGCCAATGCATTTCGCATGAAGGTTTAGAGTCCTCGGTATAGCGCTGCCAAGCAAAGGTAGGTCAATTGGAAAAACTCATCAATGCGGCAAGTTTTCTACGGATGCATCTTGTTTTTCAGTTGAAAAACAAGTTTAGCAACCCGGAATTCAGGCGAAAAAGGGCCAAGGTATTCGCGGCCGAAGGTATCGAAAGTATTTTCACCGAAATATACAAGACAAATTATTGGGCGAACGACGAAAGCGTCAGCGGATCGGGGTCGACCATCAGATACACGGAGAATCTCAGGCATGAACTGCCCGGATTGTTTTCGAAATTCTCGGTCAAGACTGTCTTCGACGCGCCCTGCGGCGACCTGAACTGGATGTCGACTTTGCTTTCACGCGACATTCTCCAGAAATACATAGGCGCGGACATTGTCGAAGACTTGATCATCTCGAACAAGAACAGGTTCGGCGCCGATAGCGTCGAGTTTGTGCATATGGATTTGACCAAGGGGAATTACCCATTAGTCGACCTGATGATTTGCCGCGATCTCCTGTTTCACTTGTCCTATCACGACGCCCGCCTTGTCCTTGAACGTTTCATCAGGTCGGGCATACCTTATCTGCTTGTGACGACCCACCTCAACGACACGAATTTCAAGAACCGCGACATCATCAGCGGCGACTATCGACTTACCGACCTGTTCTCTTCGCCCTATGGGCTGCCAGCAGACCCGGCCTATAGAATCGACGACTGGAATGATCCGGAGCCAAAACGACAGATGTGTCTTTGGACTCGCGAACAGGTCATGAAGTCCTCTATTGCAGCCGCGATCGATGTTGGTGCCTGAGCGGTTGAACAAGTAGCACGAAATTGTTTCCTTGGCCGTCAGGATCGACGGCCACCTCCGTGAAGCCCAGGTTCGGGCGGCAACGAAGACTGCGATTTGGAGGCAGGCATGGCTAGAACCAGGTGCTTGCGCGTTTCGGCTGTACGCTTACTTGAGAAAGACATCGAAATATGAACAACAGTTTTTATGATGTTTCGCGGTTTCCTGCGCTGCAAGAGCTGTTCGAGCAATGGGAAACGGTGCGTGACGAGTTGCTGTCGCTGGATGCGCCGCTGATGCAGCTTCACCGTTTCGGCAAGCCGCATGAGGAGGTTGTCGCGGAGCTTGCAGAGTATGTAGCCCAGGGAAATTCCTATGGCTGGATGGAGGGATGGGACGAGAAGGGGGCCAACCCGGACTGGCTGCAATATGTCCTGGCAGCCTTCGATCGAATCATCCCTTACGTCGACCCGAAATTGGGCCGTACGGTGGCGATGCTGGAAAAGATCGATGGCATCAAGGTCTGCGCTTTTTCCATGCTCAAATCCGGTGCGATGCTGCCGGTACATGCCCACCCGGAGATCAATGAAGAGAACCTGCTCCAGATGCACCTCCCACTGGTGACTGCAGAGGTGCGCAACCACGCGTACTTGAACGTGGCCGGCGAATTCCGCCAATTCGTCCGTGGCGAGCCGATCGTCTTCGACGGCTCCTCGGATCACTTCGTTCTCAATGCATCGCCAGTCGACCGGGTGATCCTGTATATGGAGTTCTCGAGGAGACTGCTGGCGACCTGATTGGCGCTGGCCACCCGGCCGCGCGGACAGCAAACAGCTTCGTCGTTCGAGAATTACAGCTGGCTGAGGAGGATCGTCTTGTCGACGCGCCGAATGTCCCGGACGCCGCAAAAAGCCATGGTCAGGTCCAGTTCGTTTTCAATGATCTCCAGGCACTGCCTGACGCCTGCTTGCCCCAACGCGCCGAGCCCGTACAGGTAAGGCCTTCCAATGTAGACGGCATGTGCGCCGAGTGCACGCATCCGCAACACGTCCTGTCCGCAACGGATGCCGCCGTCCACATGGATTTCAATCTTGCCGGCGATCATATCGCAGATGCGTTGAAGCGCACGTGCGCTGGAGATCGTCCCATCGAGCTGGCGGCCGCCGTGATTGGACACGATGATCCCGTCCGCGCCGTGGCGCCAGGCCGAGGCGGCATCTTCCGGATCCATGATGCCCTTGACGAGCAGCTTGCCTTTCCATCGTTGCCGTATCCATTCGATGTCGTCCCAGGTGATGCCTGGATCGATTTGCCGATTCGACCAGGAGGCGAGGGATTGCAGGTCGTCGACGTCGCGTGCGTGCCCAAGGACGTTCCCGAATCCCCTGCGCGAGGTCTTCAGCATGCCCAAAGACCATCTTGGTTTTGACGCGAAGCCGAGCAGTGTCGACATGTTGACCCTGAGCGGCACGGTCAGTCCGTTGCGAACGTCCTTCAGGCGCTTGCCCATGACCGGGAGATCCATCGTGACCACCAGAACGGGACACCCTGCGGCCCATGCACGATCCAGCAATGCCTGGACAAACTGGCGGTCGCGAAAGAGATACAACTGAAACCAGAATGGCGACTTCGTGTGACTGGCGACATCCTCGATCGAACAGGTGCTCATGGTGGAAAGGACGAAAGGCACGCCGAATTGCTCGGCTGCGCGCGCGGCGAGGATTTCACCGTCGGCCCTTTGCATGCCGGTCAGCCCGGCCGGTGCGAGGGCGACGGGGATACGGACAACCTGACCCAGCATCGTCGATTGGAGCGACCGCTCGCCGATATCGATGCCCACACGCTGGCGCAACAACAAGTTCGACAGATCCTGGATGTTCGCCTGGCTGGTTTGTTCGCGCCAGGACCCGGCATCCATGTAGTCGAAAAACATGCGCGGGACACGCATCATCGAAAGTCGACGCAGGTCTTCAATGCAGGTAATGGTGGTCATTGCAATCGACAGGAGAAATGAATATCCGCGAGCGCGCGATGGCGGGGCATGGTGAATGCAGGCAATGGCGTCAAGAAGGCGACAGCACAATCGATATGAAGGTCGCGCCGGAGCCGTTGTAGAGCTTGAAAAGCAAGCGGTTTTTACCCTTGTTGAGGCGGACCACGCGTGTGACTTCGTTCAGATTCAAGGTGTCGATTCGCTTTTTCAGGTACTTGAAATGGACCCGATACCACGGCTTGACGTTATTGCCGCTGCGCCAGACAAGCTTGTCGTTGACCCAGAGCTTGGCATCGTCATCGGCGCCCATCGAGATTACGACATCCCGATCGCGGTCCATGTCGACTTCGGTGTACCCGTAATAGACTGCACTTTCCGTGTGCCCGATCGGAACAAGAGGATATTGGCTGAATTGTTCGTAATGCCAGTGCAGCGCGCTGCCGTCCATGCCGGCATAGACGGCGTCGAGATCGATCATGCGCTCCGGCGGGTAGCTGTTATCGATGCTTTCCTGTCCGGCTCCGGCAAAAGGACCGATGATGTACCAGGTATTCAGGTAGACTCGGTTCGCGAAGCTTCCGCCGGCGCCAAAGATTCTTCCGGACCCCGGCCGCACCTGGCTCGGATCGATGATCGGCGTTCCGACTTCAGCGCCGTAGTTGCGATGTTCGACAACGGTATGCGTGGAGTCCGGATCGTAGCCCAGGCCGAGGGGGCCGCCGGCGGCGTTTTCGCCGGCGCCGCCTTGTCCGTCCGGCCCGCTTCGGGCAGCTTGCGCGCCGCCGTTCACGCCCAGTCGTACACCATCGCGTTGTTGAGATAGTTCGCGCCGCCGGAAATCCAGTGCTTCGTTGGCGCGCTGCGTCAACTCGTCGATCGATAACTGCTTGCTCGTCGTGCGTTCTGCTTTCACGCGTTCAAGCGCGGCTTTTTCCGGAATATGGAGTAATTTCGCCAGTTTCCTGGCCTTGTCCTGCTCCAGGGTGCGCTCGATTTCGGCCGCCAGCTGCCTGGCCTTCTGCTCAGGCCTGGTCCCTGTTTCCTGTCGAGGCCTGGTTTCGGGAGGCTTGGCAGCGCCGGTATCGGTCGATGTTCCAGGCGCGTTCGTTTCGTTCAGCATGCGCTGGATCCGCTCCATCGTCTGGATCTGCCGTTGGAGCTTTTCTTCACGTGCATGCAGCATCGCTGGCGTCGGCGGCATGCGCATCCGAGCCGCGGCTTCGTTATCGACCTTTCCCCAATTGACTGCGACCATGCAGCCAAGCAGCAGCAGATGACAGGCTACCGAGCTCCATAGGTAAGGATGGCTTCGTGCGGATTCTGGCAGTATCACGCCGGACATGGTCAGTTCCGGGTGCGCATCGAAATATTGTTCATGTGCTCGAACTGGCACAAATCCAGCACATGAACAATGTTCTGATAGGACGTACGACGGTCGCCGTCAATCCGAATGGGACGCCCCGGATTGGCGGCGGCAGCTTCATGCAGGCGCTCGCGCAAGGTACTCAGCGATACCGGTTCGTCGCCGTAATAAAGATCGCCTTCCTTGCCGATGCCGATGACGACAGGCGCAGCCGCGGCGGACGTTGAATCGAGACTGGCCTGTGAGGCGGGCAATTCGATCGGCTGGTACTTTTCCTTCATCTGCGCATCCTTTTGTTTGAAGGACGTCGCGACCATGAAAAACATCAGAAGAAAGAAAATACAGTCGATCAAGGCGATCAGGCCGATTTCCGGTTGCTCGTCGTCGTCAAGTTTAATCCGCATGGGCGACCATCTTCATTTCCGAGCTGCGCACACGATCCGTATTGGACGCCAGGAACACTTCCGAAATCCCCGCATTCAATTTCTTTTCCAGCTCTATGCCATAGGCCGCTATGCGGTTCTTGAAGAAATGGTAGGACAGGAGCGACGGTAGGGCAACGGCCAGGCCGGCCGCCGTGTTGACCAATGCCTTCGAAATTCCGCCGGCCAGCAGGGACGGATCCCCCATGGCGCCCGAAAACGCGATGGCGTGGAAAGCTTCGATCATGCCCACCACCGTGCCGAGCAGGCCGATGATCGGCGTCACGGTTGCCGTGACGGCAAGAGGATAGATGCGCTGGAGGTGCTCACGCAGGGCCACCGACGCCATGTCTCCGGCGGCGTCCGATACCCGCCTTTCGCCGCGATGACGATGGCTGACGACGTACAGGAGCACGCGGCCCAGGACACTGTCCTCGTTCGCGAGCTGCCGCTCCGCCGCCTGGTAGTCTCCGCGCTCGGTGTACAGGGTAAGTTGTTCGACCAGGCCATGCGGAACGATCGCGTCTTTCCTGCACTTGCGAATCCGTTCAATGGTGATCGCAAGCGATAATACCGATAAACCGACTATGGGAAGGATCGCCATGCCCGCATTCTGGAGCATTTCGCTGAAACTGAATGTCTGGGAAAATGCGAGCGGCGCCGCGAGTAATCCCAGAATCAATAGAACAATCTTTTTATTCATGATATTCGGTTTTGATCGTCAACACATCATTTCCCGGAAGGGGCGTTCCCACTCCGGGTAAGGATAGCACAGTGTCCTAATCGTCCAGTGCGTATTCTCGGGACTGAAAGCGCCGGACGAATCAGGCTTGCAGCACGGCGAATCGCTTATCGCTTTGCGCGACGCATTCATGGACTCGGCCATTTTCGAGCCGGATTACCCTGTCGGCCAGATCGAAATAGCTGTCGTCATGACTGATGGCGACCACCGTTTTCCCCTGCGATTTCAGGTCGGGCAGAATCAGGGTATAGAACAGATGCTTGAATCCCGGGTCCTGGTCGGCGGCCCATTCGTCGAACAGGTAAATCGGCCGGTCTTCCAGAAAAGCGGCGACCAGGGCCAATCGTTTTCGCTGCCCAGTCGACAGGTCAAGGGTCGAGAAGTTCCCGTCGATGATCTTTACCTTTTCATCCAGACCCATGACTCTCAGGTATTCTCCGGCACGCTCATTCAGGACCCGGTCTTCGGTCCATATCAGCTCCCTGAACAGGTGGAAATCGGCCATGATGGCGGAGAATTGCTGCCGATATGCCGCGCGGTTGGCGTTGGTAATCTGCACGCCATTGAACAGGATGGCGCCGGAGTCCTCTTCGTAAAGGCCGGTAAGCACCAGTGCAAGCGTGGTCTTGCCGCTGCCATTGTCCCCGACGAGAAACACGATTTCTCCCCGCGCGATCCCCATGTCGACCGGGCCCAGCGTAAATTGCCGGCCACCGATCACATCTGCATGGTTCAAGGACACGTCCTTGAGCTCGATGCGCCAATCGGGCACGGAAGGAAAGGGAGGATGCGCAGGCTGCTGCGGACCGACCGGTTCCAGGTTCGCATCCAGCCGTTGAATCCTTTCGAGCGAGATGGCGCCCTGTTGGAGTATCGGCAAGGTCGATATGATGTCGGTGATCGGGCGCATGATATACAGCACCACCAGCGTGGACGCGGTCATCGTCTCGGCTTGCTGCGGAATCCACAAGGGCAATGCGAGGGCCAGCAAGCCGATGAGGACATAGAACAGCGTGGTACTGACATTCGATATCCATGAGTAGGCCGTCATCGCGCTGACGAATCGGGAGCGGAAGTCTTCGGCTGCGCCGGTCACGACCTTGTCCACGTACATCGTGCCGCGATCCAGGTTCATCAGGAGTTCACGACTGCCGTCGATCAGGTTACGCAGATGGTCGTAGAGCGTCCCGATGCGTTCCCGGACGACGTTCATCTGCTCTTCCGGATACCGTTTGGCGATCTGGAAGCCGACGATACCCAGCGATATGACGCCGACAAAGATCGCGAGTACCGGCAGGGACAGCCAGGCCAGGTAGCCGAGACAGCCCAGGATGATGATTCCGTTGCAGAACATGCCCGGTAACGCACCAAAGACTTGGATGCAGGTCTCGATGTCGCGGGTCAGGATGACGAACAGTTCGCTCCGCCCTATGCCTTGCAAGGTGCGATAAGGCGTGGACAGTATTTTCCGGCTGATCCTGACGCGCAGCCGCAAGGTGTGGCCCTGGGTTAGTCTCAGCAAGCCGATTTCGGCGCCTGCCCGGCAGACCAGCGTCGCAACGCAAATGAGGAAAAATGCGTAGACCAGCGAGGTCTCGAAGGTCTGCTTGCTGACCGCTTTCGCAACGATCGAAAGCAGTGCGACATTCCCCAGGCCTGCCGCGACAACCGCCAGCAGGATCAGCACGAGTTTCGGCCACGATTGCCGAAACATGTATAGCCATAGACTCATTGTTTGCCTTTTCTTGTCTGTTTATCGGGCTGCAAGCTGGGTCTGCACGAATCGGCCGAGCCGGGCGACCCCGTCGCGGATGGCGTCATGCGTGACATTGCTGAATGCCAGGCGGATGCGATTGTCATGCTCGTCGTCGAATGCGAAAAACGAAAGCGGCATGACCAGGACACCATGATCGCGGGCGCAAGCCATCGCCTGCGCGCGCAAGAAGGAGAACGGGAGGTCGACGATCAGGAAGAATCCCCCTTTCGGCTCGTTCCATGAAACCTGGTCCCCGCAGTATGCGAAGGTGCTGGAGAGCGACGCCAGCATGCAGTCACGATTGCCGCGATAATGCCCGGTCGCCGGCGATACATGGCGCGTCAGGCTGCAACCCGCATCGAGGAGAAGTGCGCCTACGACGGCCTGCGCCAGCTGGCTGGTGTTGACCGATACGAAGCTCTTGGCGCGCGACAGCTTGCCGAGCACCGATAAGTTGCTGTCGGCATGGCACAAGGCCGGCGGCAGGGCCGCGAAGCCGACCCGCAAGGCGGGGCAGATCGTTTTCGAGTAGGTGCCCAGGTAAATGACGCAGCCGTAGCGGTCCAGCGAGAACATGGTCGGGAGGCGCGTGCCTTCAAAGCAGAACATCCCATACGGATTATCTTCCAGGATGATGATTCCCATCTCGGCACATAATTCGATGATGCTCGTGCGTTCGTCCAGGCTCAGCACAGCGCCGGTCGGGTTGTCGAAATCCGGCACCAGGTACAGGACGCGTGCTTGCTTTCCATGCGTCCGCGCGTGCTCGATCGTTTGTGTCAGGGAAGCGACGATCGAGCGACCGCCGTGGCGCGAGAACGGCAGGAGTTCGGTCTTGTGGCGCGCCGCCACCCCGGTGATGCCGATATACGACGGCGAGCAGGCCAGGATGACGTCACCAGCGGACGGGCACAGGATCGGAACCAGGAGGTCGAGCGCTTCCTGGCATCCTGCCGTCACCACGATATGCTCCGCCGCGCACCTGATTCCCTCGTCGATCATGAGTTGCCTTGAAATCAGATCGTTGATCAGGCCGTTGGTGCGCCCGTATTGTGCGAGCGAATCGAATCCATGCCTGACCGACAATCCGGCGCGACTGCCATGACGTTCGGCGAATGCGGGCACGCGTTCGATCCAGCGACCCAAGTCGAAGAATGATTCCGCTGGGCGTCCCGATGCGAAAGAAATCGCATCGGGGTAGTCGTCGGAGATCTGGTTGAGGAAATTCATTGCCTCGAGTCGTTCGTCGCGCCGCTCGAGCACATCCTGGTCTTGCAACATTGTATGGGCCTTTCTGGTCATTATTCGTCCCAATTGAGGCGAGAGGATCGCTTCTTTTTCTGATCCATCATCATGGAAGCGAACTGGGAAATGGTTGGCGCATCGAAGAACATCTGCAGCGGTATCTGTCTGTCGAATGCTTGCCGGATTTTCCCGAGGATGGTGATGGCGAGCACCGAATGTCCTCCGATCGCAAAGAAGTTGTCGTGGATGCCGACTTGCTCGAGCTGCAATCCCGACGCCCAGATGTCGGCAAGCAGCGATTCCGTCGCGTTCGAGGGTGATTGGAAAGCTTCCCGGGCGACGTCGGCCTGGCCGGGCGCCGGCAGCGCCTGGCGATCCAGCTTGCCGTTCGGGGTCAGTGGGAAGGCGTCCAGCACCACGAAGGCGGCCGGCAGCATGTAGTCCGGCAGCGTGGCGGCCAGCCAGGCGCGCCAGGCCGCGGGATCGGCTTGCTCGGCCTGGTCGGCCACCACGTAGGCCACCAGGCGCGTTT
>CAJYXO010000158.1 GCA_913778765.1 uncultured Massilia sp.
CCAGCGCGACGTCGACGCCGCCGGCGAGCAGGACTTTCAGGCAGCGCACGCCCACGTTGTGGTAGGCGAAGACGACTGCGCGTTTGGGGGATTGGGTCATGGTTTCACCTCAAGACCGTCGCTCCCGCGCAGGCGGGAGCCCAAGTTGTGCGACGCATCGACGAACCTGGGCCCCTGCCTGCGCAGGGGCGACGTTGTTATATGTTCCGGGCAGTTCGCTCAGCGCGCAACCTGCCGCTTCTCGACGCCCTCGAGATCCGGTTTCTCCCCCGGGATCCCCTGCAGGATGGTCGCGACCACATACCGCGGCCGTGCCCGCACCTGCTGGTAGATGCGCCCGACGTACTCGCCGACCAGGCCGATGCCGAACAGGATCACGCCCATGAAGAAGAAGGCGATCGCGAACAGGGTGAACACGCCGTCGGCCTCGGAACCGATGAACAGGCGGCGCACCAGCAGCACGACCACGAGCAGTGCCGACAGCAGCGACAGCACCATGCCCATCAGCGAGAACAGCTGCAGCGGCACCAGCGAGAAGCCGGTCATCAGGTCGAAGTTCAGGCGGATCAGGCTGTACAGCGAATACTTCGATTCGCCGGCCGCGCGTTCCTCGTGCTCGACCACGATCTCGGTCGGCTTGCGCGAAAATTTATAGGCCAGGGCCGGCACGAAGGTGTTCACCTCGCCGCACTGGTTGACCAGGTCGATCACGTTGCGGCCATAGGCGCGCAGCATGTTGCCCTGGTCGGTGATGTGGATGTTGGTGATGCGCTCGCGCAGGCGGTTCATGGCCTTGGACGCATAGGTGCGCCAGGCCGAATCCTGGCGCTTGCGGCGGATCGAGCCGACGTAGTCGTAGCCCTCGCGCATTTTGGCGACCAGCTTGTGGATCTCTTCCGGCGGATTCTGCAGGTCGGCGTCGAGGGTGATCACGATGTCGCCGCGGGTCTGCTCGAAGCCGGCCAGGATCGCCATGTGCTGGCCGTAGTTGCCGTTGAAGAGCACCACGCGGGTCACGTCCGGCCGCTTGCGGTACTGCTCGGCCAGGATCGCCACCGAGTTGTCGCGGCTGCCGTCGTTGATGAAGATGACTTCATAGGGCAGGCCCAGCTTGTCCATCGCCGGATACAGGCGCGCGAACAGGTTGGCCAGGCCGGCCTCCTCGTTATAGACCGGGATGACGATCGACACCTCCGGTTTCATGCCCAGCGCCGTCATTTTGCCAGCACCGCTTTCACCGCGGCCACGGCGCGCTCGACGTCGGCCTTGGTCATCGCGTAGAACATCGGCAGGGTCACGTTCAGGCGGCCGATCTTCTCGGCCACCGGGAATTGCCCCTCCTTGAAGCCGCGCTCGCGGTACATCGTGAACAGGTGGATCGGGCGGTAATGGTAGCCGGTGCCGATGTTGTGTTCCTTCTGCAGGCGGGTCATGAACTCGGCGCGGGTGTCCGGACCGTTGTCCGGCAGGACGATCTGGAACAGGTGCCAGTTGGTGGAGCCGAAGGCTTTCACGGGCAGCCGGGCGCCGTATTGTTCTTCGAAATCGTCGCCGAAGCAGTCGAAGTAGTGCTGGGCGAGCATGGCGCGATGCGCGGTGATCTTCTCCAGGTTCTTCATCTGGCCGAGGCCGATGGCGGCCAGGATGTCGCTCAGGTTGTACTTGCCGCCCAGGACGTCGACGTCGATGCCGTCCACGCCGCTGCGGGTCACGCCCTGCAGGCGGTATTTTTCCGCCAGGCGCGCCTCTTCCGCATTGTTCAGCACCAGGCAGCCGCCTTCGCCGGTCGTGATGTTCTTGTTGGCCTGGAAGCTGAAGGAAACGAAGTCGCCGAAGGAACCGATCGGCTTGCCGTTCCAGCGCGAGCCCAGGGCCTGGGCGGCGTCTTCGACCACGCGCAGATCGTGCTTGTGGGCGATCGCGTACAGGCGGTCCATATCGACCGGCAGGCCGGTCAGGTGGACCGGAATGATGGCCCTGGTACGCGGGGTGATCGCCGCTTCCAGCTTGTCGAGGTCGATGTTGCGGGTGAGCGGATCGATATCGGCGAACACCGGGGTGGCGCCCACTTCGATGATGACGTTGGCCGTCGCGACCCAGGAGTTCGGGGTGGTGATCACTTCATCGCCAGGACCCACGCCGGCGATGCGCAGCGCGATCTCCATGGTGCAGGTGCCGGAATTGAAGGTGCGCACCGGGCGGCCGCCGAAGTATTCGGAGAGCAGGGCCTCGAAGGCCTGGTTCTTCGGACCGGTGGTGATCCAGCCGGAGCGCAGCACCTCGCCGACGGCGGTAATGGTCTCTTCGTCGATGGTGGGCCGGGAAAAGGGCAGGAAAGGCAGCTCGGCAGTCATGGAAAGGTCGATCGGTATGTTATTGATGGATGGGCAGGCGCGATTTTATCAGTCAGCCCGTCAGGAGCGCGCCAGCAAGGCGACGCCGACCATGATCACGCCGATCGCCAGCAGGCGCTGCGGCGACACGGCCTCGCCGAGGAACAGCCAGGCGCCGGCCGCGGCCACGACGTAGCCCAGCGACAGCATCGGGTAGGCGATGGTCACGTCGGTGCGCGACAGGCCCATGATCCACACCACCAGCGACAGCGCGTAGCAGGCCAGGCCGCCGAGGATGGGCAGCTGGGTGATGACCCGGACGAAGGTCTCGAAGGCGTTGCTCATGGTGAGGTGGATGGCGCCGCCCAGGGCGTTGGTGCCGGCCTTGAGCAGCACCTGGGCGACGGCGTTCAGCAGCACGCCCGAGATGATGAATGCAAAAGTGGAGAGGGTCATGGTTTGGAAAAAAGGATCACTGGGTGGCGATCACGGTGCGGCGGGCGTCGCCGGCGACGACGCGCAGCGGCACGCCCTGGCTCTTCAGCTCGGCCACGATCTCGGGACGGGTGATGGCGATGCTCTTCACGCCGGATGCCGCTTGCTGGCGCCATTGCTGCACCCAGGCGGCGCGGGTCGGGATCGCCAGTTCCGGCTGCTGTTCGAGGCCGAAGCCGAATTCGTCCACGTAGTCGACCAGGGTCACGGTGCGGTTCAGGTAGAAGGTCAGCGACTGCTCGTAGATGCCGACCGAGTAGACGCGCACGGCGGGATTCGCGGCGCCCGCGGCCTTCATGGCCGGCAGCAGGTTGGTGCCGGCGCGGACCTGGCCGATCGGCTCGAAGCCGGCCAGCAGCAGCTGGACGCCCGCGAAGCCGGCGACCGCCAGTACCAGCACGGTCAGGTCGCGCTGCATCTGGCGCGCGTACAGCATGGCGAGCGCGCCGCCGATCAGCAGCGCCAGGCCGGCCGCCAGCACCCACGGCTGGTAGGCCGTGTACAGCGCGGCCTCGCCTGGACGGTGCGCGAGGCGCAGCATGAAGGGCACGAAACCGAGCAGGCCGGCGCCCAGCAGGGCGGTCAGGCCGGCGGTCAGCATGCGGCTGCGGCGGGTGCCGATGTCCAGGTAATTCGCCACCAGCAGGGCCACCGCCGGGAACACCGGCACGATGTAGCCGGGCAGCTTGGAATTCGACTTGGTGAAGAACAGGATGATGAAGGCGGTCCACACCAGCAGCATCAGGCGCGGCTTGAAGCGCGTCGGTTCGGATTGGCGCTTGGCGCCCAACACCAGGCTTTGCACCAGCACCCCCAGCCAGGGCACGCTGCCGAACGCCAGCAGGACGAAGAACACGTACCAGGCGGCTTCGCGGTGGTGTTCCTTCTTCAGGAAGCGGTCGAAGTGCTCGTGGATGAAGAAGAAGTGCGGCTGCTCGGGGTTCTTCAGGCCGACCAGCACGAACCAGGGCGTGGCGATCAGGAAGAACAGCAGCAGGCCTTTCACCAGGTGCAGGCGGGTCCAGATCTTCCAGTCGCGCGCAAAGACCGTGTACAGCACCAGCACGCCGCCCGGCAGCACCAGGCCGATCAGGCCCTTCGCCAGCACCGACAGGGCCATCCCGGCCCAGCACACCAGCATCCAGTTGCGCTGTTCGGCGGGCGTCGCCTCGTCGCGCTGGGCGACGATCAGCGCGCACAGGGCCACCGTCATCATCGCCGAGAGACTCATGTCGACCGAATTGACCTGGCTGCAGATCACCCAGTACAGCGAGGAGCCCAGCACCAGCGCGGCGTAGAAGCCGATGCGGCTGCCGAACACGCGCGCGCCGGCATAGCCGGTCAGGCCGACGCCGAGCAGGCCGCACAGGCCGGTCCACAGGCGCGCCTGCCAGTCGCCGAGACCGAAGATCTCGAAGGTCAGGGCGTTCATCCAGGTCTGCAGCGGCGGCTTTTCGAAGTACTTGATGCCGTTCAGGCGCGTGGTGATCCAGTCGCCGCTGGCGAACATCTCGCGCGCCATCTCGGCATAGCGTCCTTCGTCGGGCGGGACCAGGGTGCGCGCCTTCAACACCGCCAGCATGACGGCGGCAAAGGCGAGGAACAGGGACCAGACGAACGTCTTGTTCTTGTGAAGTTCTTTCATTCGATGATCAGCGCCAGGGTCACCTTGCGGCCTTCGCCCATCAGGATATTGTAGGTGCGGCAGGCCGCATGGCTGTCCATGCTTTCCACGCCCACGCGCTGGCCGGCCAGACTGGCGATCAGGCGCGGATGCACGAAGCGCTGGCGCTCGCCGGTGCCGAGCACCACGACGTCGGGTTTGTCAGCGGCGATCTGTTCGAAATGCGCGGCAGTCAGGTCTTCGAATTTCGTCACGTTCCAGGCGCGCGGCGGCGTCTCGGGCATGACCAGCACGCTGTAGTCGTAGCGCTGGGCGTTGATCTCGACGCCGGACTGGTCGTAGCCGGTGACGGTCTGGTATTTTTCGGTATTGCTGGAGTGTAGCTTCATGGGAAAGCCGTCGAAGTGCGTGGATAAAAGCGCAAGCCGCGTATTGTAACTGCGTTTCGCGCCCTTGCCAGCGGTCGGGTTGCTTAATTGCCCTGACTTGGGCAGAATGGGATTTTTCGCATTGCAACAAAATTTTATTTGGTGGGTGACATTTTGCGACCGATCCTGAAATCGAACAAGCTGGATGACGTGTGTTACGAGATCCGCGGCCCCGCGCTGGAAAAGGCGCGCCAGATGGAGGACGACGGCCACAAGATCATCAAGCTCAACATCGGCAACCTGGCCGTGTTCGGTTTCGATCCGCCGGACGAGATCGTGCAGGACATGATCCGCAACATGCACGGCGCCGCCGGCTATACCGACTCGAAAGGCATGTTTGCGCCGCGCAAGGCGGTCATGCACTACACCCAGGAAAAGAATATTTCCGGCGTCCGCATCGACGACATCTACCTGGGCAATGGCGCCTCGGAACTCATCGTCATGGCGATGCAGGGCCTGCTGAACAGCGGCGACGAAGTGCTGGTGCCGGCGCCCGACTATCCGCTGTGGACCGCCGCGGTCAGCCTGGCGGGTGGCAGCCCGGTGCATTACGTGTGCGACGAGCAGGCCGGCTGGATGCCGGACATTGCCGACATGCGCAATAAGATCACGCCGAACACGCGCGCGATCGTCGTCATCAACCCCAACAACCCGACCGGCGCGCTGTATTCGCGCGACGTGCTGCTGGAGATCGTCGAACTGGCGCGCCAGCACGGCCTGATCGTCTATGCCGACGAGATCTACGACAAGACCCTGTATGACGGCGAGGAGCACGTTTCGCTGGCATCGCTGGCCGACGACGTCCTGTTCGTGACCCTGAACGGCCTGTCGAAGAACTACCGTTCCTGCGGCTACCGCGCCGGCTGGATGGTGGTGTCCGGCGAGAAGCGCCATGCGAAAGACTATATCGAAGGCCTGAACATGCTGGCCTCGATGCGCCTGTGCGCCAACGCGCCGGGCCAGTTCGCGATCCAGACCGCGCTCGGCGGCTACCAGAGCATCGCCGACCTGGTCGCCCCGGGCGGCCGCCTGGCGCGCCAGCGCGACCTGGCGCACAAATTACTGACAGACATTCCCGGGGTGTCCTGCGTCAAGCCAAAAGCGGCGCTGTACATGTTTCCCCGCCTCGACCCCAAGATCTACCCGATCGCCGACGACCAGCAATTCATCTGCGAGCTGTTGTCCGAGGAAAAAGTCCTGCTGGTGCAAGGCACCGGCTTCAACTGGATCGCCCCGGACCACTTCCGGCTGGTGTTCCTGCCCAATTCCGACGACCTGACCGACGCGTGCGGCCGCATCGCGCGCTTCCTCGACGGCTACCGGCGCCGCCACGCGCGCTGAGAACGACAGATCGATAGAGTAGAAATATTTATGAAACCCATCAAAGCAGGCTTGTTAGGCATCGGCACGGTCGGCGCCGGTACTTACCACGTCCTCCAGCGTAACCAGGAAGAAATCCGCCGCCGCGCCGGCCGCGGCATCGAAGTGGCGATGGTCGCCGCCCGCAACATGGAGCGCGCCCGCCGTATCGTCGGCGAAGAAGTGGAGGTGGTGGCCGACCCGTTCGCCGTGGTGAACGACCCCGAAATCGACATCGTCGTCGAGCTGATCGGCGGCTACGAGCCGGCGCGCGAGCTGGTGCTGCAGGCGATCGCCAACGGCAAGCACGTGGTCACCGCCAACAAGGCGCTGCTGGCCCTGCACGGCAACGAGATCTTCGAAGCGGCCCAGGCCAAGGGCGTGATGGTGGCCTTCGAGGCCGCCGTCGCCGGCGGCATCCCGATCATCAAGGCGCTGCGCGAAGGTCTCTCCGCCAACCGCATCGAGTCGGTGGCCGGCATCATCAACGGCACCACCAACTTCATCCTGTCCGAGATGCGCGACAAGGGCCTGGACTTCGGCACCGTCCTGAAGCAGGCCCAGGAGCTGGGCTATGCAGAAGCCGATCCGACCTTCGACATCGAAGGCGTCGACGCCGCCCACAAGCTGACCATCATGGCCGCGATCGCCTTCGGCATCCCGATGCAGTTCGCCGGCAGCCACATCGAGGGCATCAGCCAGCTGCAGGCGGTCGACATCCGCTACGCCGAACAGCTCGGCTACCGCATCAAGCTGCTCGGCATCACCCGCCGCACCGTGGTCGACGGCGCCGAGGGCATCGAGCTGCGCGTGCACCCGACCCTGATCCCGCAGGCGCGCCTGATCGCCAACGTCGAGGGTGCGATGAACGCGGTGCTGGTGAAAGCCGACGCGGTCGGCACCACCCTGTATTACGGCAAGGGCGCCGGCGCCGAGCCGACCGCCTCCGCGGTGATCGCCGACCTGGTCGACGTGACCCGCCTGGCGACGGTCGACCCGACCTCGCGCGTACCGCACCTGGCCTTCCATCCGGGCGAGATGGCGGACCTGCCGATCCTGCCGATGGAAGAAATCCGCACCGCCTACTACCTGCGCGTGTACGTGCAGGACCAGCTGGGCGTCATGGCCGACCTGACCCGCATCCTGGCCGAAGCCGGCATCTCGATCGACGCGGTGCTGCAGAAGGAGCCGGGCGAAAAGGCGCGCACCGACATCGTCATCATCACCCACCAGACCCGCGAAAAATACGTCAATGCGGCGATCGGGAAGATCGAGCAGCTGTCGCATGTGGTGGGGCAGGTCGTGCGCATCCGCTTGGAAACCCTGGGCTGAGTTCAGCTCAACTGCGGCGGCAGGGTCCAGGCGCTGAAGAAGTCGTCGGCGAATTCGTCGACGGTCTGGAGCGGCGTTCCGGCCCGGCCGTCGAGCGGGGCGATGCTCAGGGCGAGCAGCTCCTGCTCGATCTTGTCGAACAGCGCATCGCTGGCGCTGAACTCGTGGATGCTGGTGGCGTGACGGATCGTGTTCATGTGCGCAATTCTACCCGCGCTGCACTGCACAAGAAGCGTGTCCTGAAAAGAACTTGTGCTCGATCAAAGCCGCCAAGTTTTGCAAACTCGCATATTTGTCGCCTCGCAATATGCGTTGCCAAATGGTTCCTGTTTGGCGGCATTTACCGATACGTCCAGCCCCGTCATACGATCCCTGGCAGCGGAACGGCGACTGGCGCAGGCTCGTTTGAGGAAGCACAAGGCGCGGCCGCGAAGCTGACGCTCACCTTCAACCCGCTCCCACCATCGGCCCGTCCCATGTCCACGCGCGCGCCGTGCAGGTTGGCGATGTCGCGCACGATCGCCAGGCCCAGGCCGGTGCCGCCCGGGTTGGTTTCCAGCCCCGCCTGGGCGCGGTAGAAGGGCATGAAGACCTTGTCGTATTCCGCCTCGTCGATGCCCGGACCGCTGTCCTCCACCTCCAGCAGCACTTCGTCGCCCAGGCGGCGCACGCGCAGCAGCACGCTGCCGCCCGGCGGCGTGTAGTGGACCGCGTTGTCGGCCAGGTTGCTGAGCAGCTCGTGCAGCAGCAGCGCCTGGCCCAGCACCGTGGTGTCGCCGCCGCCGTCGGCTTCCAGCGCCAGGTCGACGTCTTTCTGCACCGCCGGCAGCGCCAGCTCGAGGCCGACCTGCTGGGCCAGCGCCGCCAGCGAGACGGGGACTGCCGGGGCGCTGCCGCTGCCATGTTCGATGCGCGCCAGGGTCAGCAGCCGGTTCGCCAGGTGGACGGTGTTGTCGGTGGTGGCCGCGATCGAGCGCACGATCGCGCGCATCGCGGCCGGATCGTTTTCGCGCAGCGCCAGTTCGGCCTGGGTCTTCAGCACCGTGAGCGGCGTGCGCAGCTGGTGCGAGGCGTCGGCGATGAAGCGGCGCTGGCTGGCGA
The DNA here is from genome assembly GCA_913778765.1 of uncultured Massilia sp. Classification (GTDB taxonomy): domain Bacteria; phylum Pseudomonadota; class Gammaproteobacteria; order Burkholderiales; family Burkholderiaceae_D; genus Telluria. The sequence continues at coordinate 8,673 of CAJYXO010000158.1, forward strand.
TCAGGGTCTGCATGCGCGCCATGGTGCCGTTCATCGCCGCCACCAGCGGCCGCACCTCGCGGTGCACCAGGGTTTCGTCGACGTCCGACAGGTCGGCCACCTCGCGCGTTTCGACTTCCTGTTTCAGGCGCATCAGCGGCTGCAGCACCAGGCGCACCGCAAACCACACCAGGGTCGCCACCGCCAGCACCAGCAGCGCCTGGCGCAGCAGGGTGTTGACCAGGATGCGCCGCGACAGCGCCCGCCGCGCATCGAGGGTCTCGCCGACCTGGATCAGGGCGATGCCGCGCATCGAATCGTCGTACACCGGCTGCAGCAGGGCGGCGATGCGCACCGGCTCGCCGTTGTAGTCGGCGTGATAGAAGCGCACCAGCGCCGGATACAGCTCCGAGCGGGCGACGTTCTTCGGCACCGGCGGCAGGTCGTCGTAGCCGGACACCGTCTCGCCTTTCAAGCCGCCGACGCGGTAATAGATGCGGCCGAGGGTGTCGGTCTCGAAGCTGTCGAGCGCCACGTAGGGCACGTCGGCCACCACCTTGCCGTCGCGGACCGAGACCCGTTCGGCCAGCGCGCGGGTGGAGGCCAGCAGCGAACGGTCGTAGGCGATGTCGGCGGCGTCGAGCGCATCGCGGTACAGCGACACGGCGTTCAGCGCCACCAGCGCAACCAGCGGCACGATCAGCCAGCGCAGCAGTTGGCCGCGCAGGCTGCCCAGGCGGCGCGGCGGCAGTGCGCGCAGCAGCGGGAGCAGCCGGACGAGGAGGGGGCGCCGCATCGCGTCAGGCCGCCGGCCGTTCCTGCAGCAGGTAGCCGATGCCGCGCAGGGTGGCGATGGCGGCGCCGCCGTCCGGACGGCGGTCGAGCTTCTTGCGGATGCGGTGGATGTACAGCTCGATGGCGTCGAGATTCGCGTCGTCGTCGAGCGCGAACACTTCGTCGAACAGCTTTTCCTTCGACAGCGCGCGGCCCGGCCGCGAGATCAGCGCTTCCAGCACGGCGTGCTCGCGCGGCGTCAGCGCCAGCGGCTCGCCGCAGTAGCTGAACATGCGGCCGACGGTATCGAAACTGAGCTGGCCGCACCGGTGTACCGGCGCCTCGTTGCCGACGCTGCGGCGCAGCAGCGCCTTCACGCGCGCTTCCAGTTCCGCCAGTTCGAACGGTTTGGCGAGGTAGTCGTCGGCGCCCAGGTTCAGTCCCTGCACCCGTTCTTCGAGCCCGCCGCGCGCGGTCAGGATCAGCACCGGCGTGCGCCCGCGCGCGCCGCCGCGGGCGCGCAGGCGGCGCAGCACGTCCAGGCCGTCCATCTTCGGCAGGGTCAGGTCCAGGATCACCAGCGCATAGTCCTGGGTATGGAGCAGGGCGTCGGCATCGGCGCCGGTGGCCGCGCATTCGACGGTGAGCCGGGCGTCGCGCAGGGCTTTCGACACCCAGTGGGACAGCTCGACGTGGTCTTCGACTAACAGGATTCGCATTTTTTTAGTGTAAGCCGAAACCGGCGGCGCCGGATAGTGGTGCGAAGCTGTCGGTATTGAAAGCTGGATGAAAGCTGGGCACGCATATAGTTGGCTCCATAAGCAGCACAAAAAAGAATTTTTACAACAGGAGACACCATGAAGAAGTCGGCCCTCGCGCTTGCCGTCCTGGCAGCGCTTTCCCTGAATACCACCGCCCACGCCCAGACCAATGTGCAGGTCTATGGCCTGATGGATGCGGGCGTCGAGTACGTGACCCATGCATCGCCCAACGGCGACAGCATGGTCCGCGTGATCTCGGGCGGCAAGAACACCTCGCGCTGGGGCTTCCGCGGCAGCGAAGACCTGGGCGGCGGCCTGAAAGCGGTGTTCAATCTCGAGGGCGGCATCCTGATGGACACCGGCGCCCAGGACGGCGCGCTGTTCAAGCGCCAGGCCTATGTCGGCCTGGACGGCAGCCTGGGCCGCCTGGTGATCGGGCGCTCCTTCACCACGACCTACGACCTGGTGATCAAGTTCGACCCGATGGGCTTCGCGCCCAACTACTCCTGGGCCACCAGCGGCAACGCCACCGGCCCGTCGAAGTACGGCATGACGACCGCGTTCGACAACCTGATCAAGTACAGCGGCCACACCGGCGGCTTCACCTACGGCGCCACGATCGGCCTGGGCGAACAGGCCAACAATTCCTCCGACGGCCGCAAGTACGCGGTCGGCGGCTCCTGGTTCGGCGGCGGCTTCGGCGTGATGGCCTCCTACGAGCAGGTCAACGGCAACACGGTGGCCGCCACCGGCAACCGCGACAAGACCACCGCCTTCCACCTGGGCGCCGACTACAAAGCCGGCCAGTGGCGCGCCGTCGCCGGCATGCGCGGCTACAAGCTGGAGTCGGGCAAGGCCGCCACGCCGGACGTGCGCGGCGACACCTACTGGGGCGGCATCATCTACAACCCGAACGCCTGGACCCTGACCGGCGCGGTCTACCACGTCAACACCAAGAACCTGCCGGCCGAGAAGGACGCCGATCCGACCATGTTCGTGGCGCGCGCCATGTACGCGCTGTCGAAGCGCACCGACCTGTACATGGTCGCGGCCCACGCCAAGGCCGACCATGGCCAGCTGGTGGGCCTGTCGCGCGACGACCCGGGCTTCGGTTCGACGCAGAACGGCTTCACCGCCGGCATCCAGCACCGCTTCTGATTCCCGACGGGCCCGCGCCGGTATCATGCCAGTCATGCATATACTTCGACACTTCATCGCCGCCGCCATGTTCGCGGCCGCCGTCCCGGCCCTCGCGGCCGATGCCGAATGCGTGGTGCCGTCCAAGCCGGGCGGCGCCATGGACCTGACCTGCAAGCTGGCTAGGCGCGCCCTGCAGGCCAGTCCCGGCGCGCCGCGCCTGAAGCTGAGCTATCTGCCCGGCGGGATCGGCGCGGTGGCCTGGCACACCATGGAATCGCAGCGCCGCGCCGAGCCGGACACCCTGGTCGCGTTCTCGGGCGGCTCGCTGCTGAATCTCGCCCAGGGCAAGTTCGGCAAGGCCAGCGCCGCCGACGTGCGCTGGGTGGCCGCGCTCGGCGCCGACTACGGCATGATCGCGGTGCGCGCCGATTCGCCCTTCCACAAGCTCGCCGACCTGATCGAGGCCCTGCGCAGCGATCCGCAGAAGGTCCTGATCGGGATGTCCGGCACCATCGGCAGCCAGGACTGGCTCAAGATGGCGCTACTGGCGCGCCTGGCCGGGGTCGAACCGAAGCAGCTGCGCTTCGTCGCCCTGGAAGGCGGCGGCGAAGAGTTCACGGCGATGAGCGCCAACTACGTCCAGGTGATCTCGGGCGACACTTCCGAAGCGACGCTGTACGCCGACCCTCGCAAGATCCGCGTGCTGGCGGTGCTGGCCGAACACCGGCTGCCCGGCGTGCTGTCCAGCGCGCCGACCGCGCGCGAGCAGGGCTACGACGTGGTGTGGCCGATCATCCGCGGCCTGTGGATGGGGCCCGGCGTGCCGGATGCCGACTACCGGCGCTGGGTGCGCGCCTTCGAACACATGGAATCCGACTCCGGATTCGCCCAGCTGCGTGCCGAAGCCGGACTGTATCCCTTCTCGCTGACCGGCGACGCGCTGACCCGTTACATCAACCAGGCCGTGGCCGATTACAAGCGCCAGGCCAGCCAGTTCAAGCTGGTCCGCTGACCAGACCAACAACCAAGGAGACGACATGCAATTCACCAAAACCCTGATCGCCGCTGCCGTGGCGCTGTGCGCCGCCCCGCTGGCCCTGGCCCAGGTCCCGGCCGGCTATCCCGCCAACTACCAGCAACTGGTCGACGGCGCCAAAAAGGAAGCCAAGCTGGTGGTCTACGGCGCCACCGACAGCAAGGCCGCGCAGCCGCTGATCAAGGACTTCAACACGCTGTATCCGGGCATCAGCGTCGAGTACAACGACATGAACTCGACCGAAGTCTACAACCGCTTCATCTCCGAATCCGCGGCCGGCGGCGACACCGCCGACGTGCTGTGGTCCTCGGCCATGGACCTGCAGATGAAGCTGGCCGCCGGCGGCTACGCGATGGCCTACAAATCGGTCGAAGCATCGAAGATTCCGGGCTGGGCGGTGTGGAAGGATACGGCCTACGGCACCACCTTCGAGCCGGCCGCCTTCGTCTACAACAAGCGCCTGGTGAGCGAGGCCGAAGTCCCGCATACCCACGCCGAGTTCGTCAAGCTGATCAGCCAGCCGAAGTTCCAGGACAAGGTCACCACCTACGACATCGAGAAATCCGGCGTCGGCTTCATGTTCATGACCCAGGACGAGAAGGATTTCGCGCAGTTCAAGCAGCTCGAGCAGGCCTTCGGCACCGCGAAGGTGCGCGTGCAGTCGTCGACCGGCACCATGCTGGAGCGGATTTCCTCGGGCGAAAACCTGATCGGCTACAACGTGCTCGGCTCCTATGCGCTGGTGCGCGCCAAGACCGACCCGTCGTTGGGCGTGGTGCTGCCGAAGGACTATACCCTGATCATCTCGCGCGTCCATTTCATCAACAAGGCCGCCAAGCACCCGAACGCCGCCAAGCTGTGGACCGACTACATCCTGTCGCAGCGCGGCCAGACCGTGATCGCCAACGGCGCGAAGCTGTATGCGATCCGCGCCGACGTCACCGGCGAAACCACCTCGAGCGAGTTGATCAAGATGGTCGGCGAGAAGAACGTCAAGCCGCTGCCGGTCAGCCCGGCCGTGGCGGAGTACCTGGACCCGGCGATCCGCATGGCCTTCCTCAAGGAGTGGAAAGCCACCGCCGGCAAGAAGTAAGCCACGCCAGCATCACCGTTTCGATCGGATCACACCATGCCTACCTTCTCCCTGCCGGGCGCACGCCTGAAATCCGGCGCCGCGCACGACGCCGCGGCCCTGCGCCGGCCGCGCCTGAACTGGACCCGCGCCCTCGTGGTCCTGCTCACCTGCGTGGCAGTCTTCCTGCCGCTGTTCCTGGTGTTCTACCAGAGCGTCCTGACGGCGCCTTTCTTCATGCCCGACAAGGCGCTGGGGCTGGACGCTTTCCGCTTCATCTTCGAGGACAGCGACTTCTGGCTGGCGTTCAAGAACGGCATGCTGCTGGCCGCCGGCCTGGCGGGGATCGCCGTGCCGCTGGGCGGCATCCTGGCCTTCCTGATGGTGCGCACCGACCTGCCGGGGCGCAGCTGGATCGCCCCGGTGCTGCTGGTGCCGATCTTCGTGTCGCCGATGGTGATGGGCTTCGGCTACGTGGTCTCGATGGGGCCGGTGGGCTTCTACACCACCTGGGTGCACCAGCTGCTCGGCTTCATTCCGTGGAACGTGTACTCCTTCACCAGCATCGTCGTGATCGCCGGCCTGACCCACGTGCCGCACGTCTACCTGTACGCCTCGTCGGCGCTGAAGAGCCTCGGCTCCGACGTCGAGGAGGCGGCGCGCGTGTCCGGCGCTTCGCCGTGGCAGGTGATGTTCAACGTCTCGCTGCCGATGATCATGCCGGCGCTGGCCTATGCCGGCGTGCTGGTGTTCTTCCTCGGCTTCGAGGTGTTCGGCCTGGTGCTGGTGCTGGGCGATCCGGAAGGCCACCTGGTGCTGGCCACCTATCTGTATAAGCTGACCAACAAGCTGGGCACGCCGTCCTACCACCTGATGGCGGCGGTGGCCGTGTGCCTGGTGGCGGTGACCATGCCGCTGGTGATGCTGCAGCGCTGGCTGCTGAAGTCGGCCAACAAGTATGTGTCGATCAAGGGCAAGGGCGCGCGCCAGAAGCCGCTCGCGCTGGGCAAGTGGAAGTGGATGGCGCTGGCCGTGCTGGGCGCCTGGATCCTGGTCACCGTGGTGCTGCCGATCTCCGGCATCGTGCTGCGCTCCTTCGTCCAGTACTGGGGCGAGGGCGTGAAACTGGCCGACGTGCTGACCCTGCAGCACTTCCGCGACATCTGGGAGCAGCCTTCGCTGGTGCGCGGCATCGTCAACACCATCCTGATCGGCGTGGTCGGCGGCGGCCTGGCCGTGCTGTGCTATACCGCGATCGCGCTGGCCATGCACCGCAAGCCCGACGGCGTCACCCGCCTGCTGGATTACAGCGTGCTGGTGCCGCGCGCCGTGCCTGGCCTGCTGGCCGGCCTGTCCTTCCTGTGGGTGTTCCTGTTCGTGCCGAGCTGGCTGGACACGATCCTGAAGGGCATGGACGCCGGCTGGGCCACCTGGCTGTCCGAGCATTTCATCCCGCAACTGCGCCAGCTGCGCTCGACCATCTTCGCGCTGTGGCTGGCCTATTCGGTCGTGTGGCTGGCCTACGGCATGCGCCTGGTCTCGACCTCGCTGCTGCAGGTCGGCCCCGAACTGGAGGAGGCGGCGCGCGCGGCCGGCGCCAGCCGCGGCCGCGTCACCCGCGACGTCACCATCCCGCTGATCAAGTTCGGCATGCTGGGCGGCTGGCTGATGGTGTTCCTGATCTTCGAACGGGAATACTCGACCGGCGTGTACCTGCTGTCGCCGGGCACCGAAGTGATCGGCGCGATGCTGGTGTCGCTGTGGGCCGGCGGTTCGACCGACCTGGTGGCGGCGCTGTCCTTCATCAACATCACGCTCGTGGCCATCGGCCTGGGCATCGCGCTGCGCTTCGGCGTCAAGCTGCACGACTAATTCTTTTTGCGAGACTCCACCATGAACGTTTTGACCGTCAACGACCTGCATCTCGACTACGGCAGCGGCGCTTCCGCCAATCCGATCCTGAAAGGCGTGTCGATGCACCTGCAGCGCGGCGAAGTGGTGGCCCTGCTGGGCCCCTCGGGCAGCGGCAAGACCACGCTGCTGCGCGCCGTCGCCGGCCTGGAAAGCCCGAAGTCCGGCACCATCGACATCGGCGAACGCCGCGTGTTCGATGGCGCCGGCCGGATCGAGCAGCCGGCCGAGGCGCGCAACCTCGGCCTGGTGTTCCAGTCCTATGCGCTGTGGCCGCACAAGACCGTGTTCGACAACGTCGCCTATGGCCTCAAGCTGCGCAAGATGGCTGCGAAGGACATCCAGGACAAGGTGAACGAAGTGCTGTCCCAGCTCGGCCTGGGCCACCTGGGCGAGCGCTTCCCGCACCAGCTCTCCGGCGGCCAGCAGCAGCGCGTGGCGATCGCCCGCGCCCTGGTCTACAACCCGCCCGTGATCCTGCTCGACGAGCCGCTGTCGAACCTGGACGCCAAGCTGCGCGAAGAAGCGCGCGCCTTCCTGCGCGAGCTGATCGTGCGCCTGGGGCTGTCGGCCCTGATGGTGACCCACGACCAGGCCGAGGCGATGGCGATCTCGGACCGCATCCTCCTGCTGAACAACGGGAAGATCGAGCAGCAGGGCACGCCGCAATCGATGTACGAGTCGCCGGACACCCTGTTCACCGCCGAGTTCATGGGCAGTAACAACCGCCTGCCGGCACAGGTCGTGCAGCGCAATGGCGCCGGCGCTCGCCTGAAGGTCGGTGGCCGCGAGCTGAGTGCGACGGTGCGTGGCCTCGGCGACGCCGTCGACGCTTCGGCCCTGATCCGCGTCGAGGAAGTGCGGATCGGCCGCACGCCGGTCGACAACGGCATCGAACTGCCGCTGCTGACCTCGATGTATCTCGGCGATCGCTGGGAATGCCTGTTCAAGAGCGGCGAGGCGCACCTGCGCGCCTACTCCAAGCAGCGCCTCGACCCCGGCCAGTACTGGCTCGAGATGCCGGCCGAGAAGCTGTGGGTGTTCTGAAAGGCCAGTTGCGCGCCTTCCTCCCGGCCGTCCTGCTTGCCTTCGGCGCAGCCGAAGCCTGCATCGCGCTCGACACCCCGCTGCCGTGGATGATCGGCCCGCTGTTCTCGACCGCGCTGGCCTGCATGCTGGGCGCGCGCCTGGGAGCCCCGGTGCAGGCGCGCGAAGCGGGGCAGTGGGCGATCGGCACCGCGCTCGGCCTGTACTTCAGCGCGCCGGTGCTGGCCGCGCTGGCGCGCAACCTGCCGTGGATCGCGCTGGCGGTGGTGTTCGCGCTCTGCCTGGGCATGGCTGGCGGCGCCGCGCTGCGCCGCCTGTCCGGCACCGACCAGACCACCGCCTTCTTCGCGATGGCGGTCGGCGGCGCCTCCGAGATGGCGGTGCAGGGCGAGCGCCACGGCGCCGTGGTCGAACACGTGGCCGCCGCCCACAGCCTGCGCATCATGATGGTGGTCGGCGCCATCCCGTTTGCGGTGCGCTGGTGGAGCCGGCATGGCTGGGGCGCCGGCGCCGATCCTTTCGTGCCGCTCGCCACCGCCGTGCATCCGGGCGGCCTGCTGGTGCTGGTCGCGCTGACGGCCGGCGCCGCGCTGCTGCTCAAGCGCCTGCAGGTGCCGAACGCCTGGGTGATCGGCCCGCTGCTGGTGGCGCTGGCCTTGAGCGCGGCCGGCATCGAACTGTCCCGCCTGCCGGAGTGGATGATCCGCGGCGGGCAGCTGTTCATCGACGTGTCGCTGGGGACGCGCTTCACGCCGCGCTTCGTGCACACCGCGCCGCGCTACCTGGCCGGCGTGGCGGCCTGCACCGCCGGCGCCATGCTGCTGGCCGCCGCCTTCGCGCTGTGCGTGGCGGCGCTGACCGGCCTCCATCCGGGCACCATGCTGCTGGCGACTTCGCCCGGCGGCATCGCGGAAATGTCGCTGACCGCGCGCGTGCTGCACCTGGGCGTGCCGGTGGTGACGGCCTTCCATGTGTCGCGCATGGTGGTCGTGGTGCTGGCGATCGGTCCCCTGTACCGCGCCTGGGCGAGGCTGCATCCGGCGCCAAAGGTCGCATGATGTGACTGTCCGGGTAGCGCAATCCGCTGCCCGCGCCGGACGCCGACGGGGCAGGTATCCAAGTGCCGCGTTGTGTTGTAGATTACGCATCTCCGACACCACTGCGCCCGACCCGCATGAGCCATCCGCACCAGACGAACCAGTTCTCCCTGCTGACCCAGCGCCGCTTCGGCCCCTTCTTCTGGACCCAGTTCCTCGGGGCTTTCAACGACAACCTGTTCAAGACCGCGCTGATGGTCGTGCTGACCTACGACGCGCTGTCCTGGACCTCGATGGCGCCGGCCCTGCTCAACAACCTGATCCCCGGCCTGTTCATCCTGCCCTATGTGGTGTTTTCGGCGACCGCCGGCCAGATCGCCGACAAGGTCGAGAAGGGCAGGCTGGCGCGCTGGGTCAAGCTGCTCGAGATCGGCATCATGCTGGTGGCGGGCGCCGGCTGGCTGACCCACACGCTGTGGCTGCTGATCGCGGCGGTGGCCGGCATGGGCGTGCATTCGACCCTGTTCGGACCGGTCAAGTACGCCTACCTGCCGCAGCACCTGCATCCGGACGAACTGGTGGGCGGCAACGGCGTGATCGAGATGGGTACGTTTGTGGGCATCCTGCTGGGCGAAGTGATGGGCGCGGTGCTGGCCGGCCACGGCGACGCCGGCGTCCACCTGGTGGCCGGCGGCACCCTGGTGGTGGCGCTGCTGGGCCTCGCCGCCAGCTGGCGCATCCCGCACTCGCCGGCGCCGGCGCCGGACCTGAAGATCAGCCCCAACTTCGCCGCCGAATCGGTGCGCAACCTGGCCTACTCGAAGCAGAACCGCACCGTGTTCCTGTCGATGCTGGGCAATTCCTGGTTCTGGTTCTACGGCGCGCTGGTGCTGTCGCAGTTCCCGCTGTACGCCAAGGACTACCTGCATGGCGACCACAGCGTGTTCGTGCTGCTGCTGACCATCTTCTCGCTCGGGATCGGCGCCGGCTCGCTGCTGTGCGAAAAGCTCTCGGGCCGCAAGGTCGAGATCGGGCTGGTGCCCTTCGGCGCGATCGGCCTGTCGCTGTTCGGCATCGACCTCTATTTCGCCAGCCTGGCCTATACGAATACCGCGCCGGTGGACTTCATCGGCCTGCTGCGGCAAGGCGGCACCCTGCACATCCTGCTCGACCTGCTGCTGCTGGGCGTGTTCGGCGGCTTCTTCATCGTGCCGCTGTTCGCGCTGATCCAGACCCGCTGCGATCCGAAGCACGTGTCGCGCACCATCGCCGGCATGAACATCCTGAATGCGCTGTTCATGGTGGCGGCGGCCGGCGTGGCGGTGGCCCTGATCGGGCAAGGCTTCACGATCCCCGAGATGTTCCTGACCACGGCGCTGCTGAACGCGCTGGTGGCCATCTACATCTTCTCGCTGGTGCCGGAATTCCTGATGCGCTTCCTGGCCTGGCTGCTGATCCACACCATCCACCGCGTATCGACCGTGGACGTCGAGCGCATCCCGGAAGAGGGCGCGGCGGTCCTGGTCTGCAACCATGTGTCCTACGTCGACGCGATCGTGATCATGGCCGCCAGTCCGCGCCCGATCCGCTTCGTGATGGACCACAAGATATTCAGGACGCCGCTGCTGGGCTTCATCTTCCGCACCGCCAAGGCGATCCCGATCGCGCCGGTGGCGGAAGACCCGTGGCTGACCGAAAAGGCCTTCGTCGACATCGCCCACGCCCTGCACGACGGCGAACTGGTCTGCATTTTCCCGGAGGGGAAGCTGACCCGCACCGGCGAGATGAACGCGTTCCGCGGCGGCATCGCCAAGATCATTGCCCGCAGCAAGGTGCCGGTGATCCCGATGGCCTTGCGCGGCTTGTGGGGCAGCGTGTTTACGCGCGACCCGGGCAATCTGTTCGAACGCACGCTGGCGCGCGGCTGGCGTTCGCGGCTGGCGCTGGTGGTCGGCGCGCCGGTGCCGCCGCAGGAGGTCACGCCCGAGGGGCTGTACGAGCAGGTGCTGGCGCTACGTGGTGAATGGAAGTAACAAAAAGCCTAGCGTTCCATTCGGCTCTGATATAATTGCAGGCTGAGTCGGGGCGTAGCGCAGCCTGGTAGCGTACCTGCATGGGGTGCAGGGGGTCGGAGGTTCGAATCCTCTCGCCCCGACCAACAGAATCAATGAGTTAGGCCAGCTTTCGAGCTGGCCTTTTTCGTTTACCGCCGGGGTGGTAAGAAATTTGGTAAGAAATTTTGGTCGGGCGGTGATGACTGGACCGAGAAAGTGTAGTTGCAGAGGGAACTGGGCTAGACTGTAGCAAATTTGTAGCACTAAGCAGCTGTGTTTGCTGCTAGGAAAGCGATTACTTATGCCCAAGACGTTAAGTCGGCGAATGACTCCTGCAGAGTTTCATGCCTGCATTCCCTTAGTCCAGCACCTAGCTGCTGAGCGCGTCGCTGCCGCGCGTGCCGTGCTAGTTGACGATGAGAGTCAAACCGAAGTCGCGATGCGGTACGGATGGAGCAGGCAAGCAGTAAACGTCTGCGTCGACAAGCTCTGGGAGGCTCTGCAGAGCTACCAGACCGCAAAGCGTTATGAGGCCGAGATGGCGGAAGCCGCGTTGCCGCCCGGTTGGAGAGTGGCTATGGTGGCTGCCCCTAGTGCGATCCTGGAGAAGTTGCGCGTCGAAGTTGATGCGGCCGCAGCAGCAGCAGGTATTGATTATTCCGCCATCGAATTCTAAAACGAAAAAAGCCCGGTCACGCATGCGACCGGGCCGAAATATCAACGTAAGCTAGGAAGATGTTCCTCCAGCTACGTTATAAATTGTAGCGCGGAAGTTTTCTTCGCTTTCATCACTCAGGCAGTCAGGTTTCCTCGACTTGGTTCATCGACGCTATCTGTTTGAACGAGGCATTGATCCAATAAGCGTCTCTTGGCCGATCGCTTCCTCCATCGATGCAATCAGCTCGGCAGACGCCTCCTGCGTCCCTGCGATTGCCCACGTTGTATGTCCGCACGAGCACATCCCAGCAAATGCGCCATCAATGCCGCGTAGACCACGAGTATCCATAACGTGGACATCCGTAATCTCTGCTTTGCAGTAGTTACATACGATACTTGTGGGCTTCAGCGCCTCAACTTTCGCTTTTGCCTGTGCTTCGCGTTCTTGCTTGGTTCCTCGCTGTTTCGCTTGTCCCATCTGTCTCTACCTCGCACCCGGGAACCTCATTAATAGCCCTTTTTCAGGTCGCTGCTGGCGGCTATCATGCATACGAGCGGTCGAGATGTTCCGATGTTCGACGCGTAGCTGGGCCTTCGAGAGGGCGGCGTTGTCTTAAGTGCCTGAGCGGCCACTAGTAACTACGATTGCTGCTGTTGCTCGATGAACTCGGCTTCCAGCTTCATATAGTCGCTGCAACGGTTGTCCATTTCTTTCGATGCAGCTTGCAGCGCTTCACTGTAGCCATTCGAAGCAGTTGCGACATCGGTCTTGGCTTGAGCGTACGTCCAGCCGTTCTCACGCATCAATCGGATCAGCTCTTGTTGGTTTTTGAGAAACGCCGCGTGGCGTTGGTTTTCCAGAAGTGCTTTTTCCCTTGCGATCTCCCAAGCGCGCAGCGCCTGTCGCAGGTCGTCCTTTGTAACTTGAGCCATGCCACTCTCCTTGAAAATTTATTTTATCAACAGTAAAGGATGCGATAAAAACCTCTCCGGACGTTTGGCGACCGGAGAGGTGTGAACGCTTGAGCTTAGACGTTAATCGTATGCGTCCAGCCAGGCAGGCCGCTACGTGCTAAGTGATCGACTAGATGTTTCGAGCCGAAGAACTTGATACGGCCGCTTTCTACAAAAGCGAGCGCCGCCTGGTCGACCTTCAAACCGGCGCCGCGCGCTTTCATGGTCAGCTGTGCAAGTAAGCGACTGTTATCGGTCTGGCTGCCAGAATTCGATCGCGCGTCAAAGACCGCGACGTTAATCGGCGTGCCATTGGTCGAGCGTTCCAGAACATGAGCAAGATTTATCTGCATATGTCCTCCCGTCGACCGGATTATTTCTTGCCTTTATTACGCGCTTGCGTCAGGGCCGAGGCCGCGACACTACGCTGCGCAGGCGTTGACTTCGGGTTGGACAACTGCTTGCTTGCCTTCGATGCCACAGACGCCGACGTCTGCTCGTTGCTCTTCTTCGATGTTGCCATGTGAACCTCCAAATAAGTAGATGGTAACCACGCAAACAACTACATGTGGCAGCGAAAGGCGTTTCATCGCTAAATGTAGTGGTTGTGATTATACGCGTACTATCGTTCAATATCCACAGGTTACCGAAAAAAACTGTATGGTTGTACAGCGCAATTGACGGCTGTGTGGGATTTCGTGAAGAATGAGCGTGCCTACGGGCATCCCATCCACTTTTATGAAAGTTTAGTAAAATGACAATTTCACTTGCAGGTGACTGCGAGGTCCAGCAGATTCTTGAGGCTCTTGAGGATCTTAAGCGTGTAGCGGATCAAATTCCCCCCTCCGGAGAAGTCGAACGCAAAGGTAAGGTGATTCCAGTCACCATGGAGGGTTACGCCTTGTATATGCGTAAGGTGATGGAAGAGTACGATCGTCGATGCAAAGATATATTCGAAAAAGTACGGATGCTGGCTGAACTTGCGCAGGCTGAAATTCAGCGTGTAACCAAGCACATGCTTCACCGGACCCAGGGCCGTACCAGCAGCAATGGCAAGACATCGGCGAAAAAGAGCGCCAGCTCTTCAGGCGGCAATGGTGGCGGCGACGGCGGCGGTGATGGCGACGGGCCCCATCGAGCTCGTCCGCAACAAAAACGTCGTTCTCGCAAAAACCGCAACACCCACTCCCAGCATCCGCCGAGTTTCCCGCCAGGCGCGATCTCAAGCACTTCCTCGCAGCCTCCGCCGCCTTCGCAGCGTCAAGGCTTAGCTCCTCTCCTTCTTATTCTTTGCATATTTGTCATCGTTCTCATCGCAACGGGTGAGCGCGACATGGCGCAATATGTCTTAGGCTCGATGGCGATACCAGGGCTATTTGAGCGCCTAAAAAATCCGCCACGCAACAAACGCTGATTTCACGGTGTTCGTGATGGCCCCGTCATAGTCTGAGAGTTCATGCCGTCGACAGGCGGCATGAACGGAAAGCACTACTCGCCGAAATAGTTCAGGATTACTGCAGAGGTCGCACTATTTGTCTTACAGGTGCTTGGCGTACGAAGCAACCTCAGCATCATGGTTTTGCTTGTTGCCATTCCGCGGCGGCGCCGGTACTGGTAAGCCGGCTCGATAAAGTACCTCGTCCGTCTTTTTTTCGAGGGCTGCTAAGTCAAGGTCTTCCTTGGTGTATCCCTTGGTTAGACCGATAAGGGCATAGCGCTGACTTTGATCGTCGTCGCCCAGCTTATTGTGCCGGGAATCGCGCGCCGTTGAGACCGTCGCTAGTTGCTGCCCATCGAGGAAGCCCCAAGCTTTTCGAATGTCCTCCCGTCGAATACCCGTCCAGCGGATAATGCCGTTGAAACTCAATGACGTGGTGTTGTACTGAGTCGACCGCCTGGCCAGCAAGACCACATACAGCTTCAGCGCGTTCAACCCGAGCTGTGTCGAAGGAAGGTCGCGGAATCGGGAAACGGCGTCACCGTTTTTCTCGGGGAATTCGGTTGGCAGAGCGCACCAGTACCCAGGTTCATGTACACGAACCAACTGATAATGGTTCGCGCGGCCGACCTTCTTTACCTTAATCACGCCCCAGCTTTCGAGAAGCATGATTCCCTTCCCAACCGTAGCCCGTGCATGTCCAGTTGCCTGCTGCAGTTCGGTCCACGTGACGGCAACTGTGTCGACATCAGGCTTCCCTGCTTTGCGGGCGGCACGCACTACCTCGTTGAGACGGGTAGCAAGCATGATCAAGATAAGCAATGCACAGATCCCGGCAGCCCGATGGTCGCGCCAATGAAGTTCCGCCAGAGTATGGCGCGGAGGGGCTTCCCATGTTTCTTTAGTGCTCAACCACCAAGATGGGAGCTGCGCGAACTTCATTGGTGCCCCGCTACAGTGAGAACGACATAAAGCGCGAAGGCGACAACCGCTATGGATGCCAATGCAACCAGAGTTACCAACGCCGACGGGTTGTTTTGGATAGTTACCAGGTGCTTCAGCATTTGCTTAATAGTGACCAACATACGACCTCCTAATTAACAAGTGCCTCAACTCTCGCACAGGGACGGGACAAGTTATAGAAGAAGTGCCGATCAGTACCAATTACAATTTCGCGTTTTTCCTTTTAAAATCAGATCGTTACTGTGTTGGAAATTAGTTCTCAATCAGTTCATCAGGGAAGGCCAGAGGGGGCATTACCGGGGGTTTTAGGCCTTCCAGGTGCCCGGATTAGTTCAACAGGAGGATGGCTTTAGCGGCTAAATGATGTGGATTGGGGGAACCAACCGCGGCGGCCGCTGGCCTGTCCGGCAGTCCTTGTATTATGACGTTCTCCAGTAAGCGCGAAACTCGGCGCCCGCTGCCTGCATGAAGTGGGCGTGATCCCGGTACTTTGCGTCGTCGCGCAACCCCGGCAGAACTTCCTGGAGCACAAATTCGCTTCTAATGCCCATTACCTGTATGTCGCCCTGGCCCAAGTCGCTTTGGCGAGCGTAGAACAGCTTCTTTGCCTCGGCTGGCGCGTCCGCCAGGTCATAGAAGTCTTCCTCTCCCATCGAATCGAACAAGGCGCCGCCTTCGTAAAATACGTTGACGTTATCTGGATCATCATCGTAAGTGTTGATGATGTATGCCCCTAAATGGGTAAAGGGCTCAACAAACTTCAAGCCCACGAAATCAACACCAGGCTCGTTCCGAGCAGTCTCCACCGCCTCGTCGAAGGTAAAAAACTGTGGTTTGTTATTTGCCATTTTCTGTTTCGCCTAACCGCCAATGATGAACATCTGCTTACTCATGTCGAATGCAGCGGCCACCACAGCCGGGTGCTTACTTGCCTCTGCATGAGGCGCCGCATCATCCCAAGTAGGGAATCGAACCGCAGCTTCGACAACTGGACCATATGCCCGCTTCGTCAATGCCGGCGTAGCTTCTAAATGAACGAGGAATTCGTCGCGTTCCCTCAACCACACTACAAATCCGACGAAATTTGCGTCTGCCGGTACGTTGTGCGCGGCTCTCAACTCATCGATGTCAACCGGCTGCCATCCTTCACGACGCTTCTCGCGCGCCTGTTGTGCACGTTGTTCTGCCGTGCCGCGCTGTTTCGCTTGTCCCATATTTCCTAAATCGGCGTGGCCATTACAGACCCAGGTGTCGGAACTCGCTTGTGGTCGCAAAATTCGCATCTTGGAGCAAGCGAGCGGTCGTAGGCGTTCAGTATCCTGCAATCATTGCCTTAAACGCAAGCATGTTCAGTTGCAAGTAGTAACCGGGGCATTTTTGTGGACGCGATAACCCGCGTCCACGAAAATCGAGATGCCCCTACGGAGCTCGCACAGTCGCGCTCGGTCACTATGCGACTGGCCGCCGCCGCGGCCACCCCTCTCGACCACCGCTTGCCGAAGCCGAAACGAATGACCACGACCGGTCGCTAGTGAACCGAAGCGGACGGCTGGATTTCTCTGCGGCATCCAGACGTATTGAATCGGAAGCCATCCCTCGACAGCCTTTCCATCAGCCTGGAGAGGTTTAAAACGGCACTTACGTAGCCATCCTTGTTTCACTATGTAATGCCAAGATTGCAAAAAATATAGGACTAGTACCCATCGGTTACTCTGTGTAAAATATCTTTACTATTCGCAAACATGGAGGCGTTAATGGCGTTGAGCGAGATTCGCGATTCGACAAAAATTGAGCTGCTAGAAAAAGTCCGACAGCATGACTTCGGCAAATACTTGCTCAAAGCATCCATTGAGAAAATCCGGGGATTTGTTGGCGAAGAGATAAATTTCGAATTTCCAGTAACTGCTCTTATCGGGCCAAATGGGAGCGGAAAGTCTGCTGTCCTTGGCGCAGCTGGATGCGCTTATAAGCCAATCAGGCCTGGGACGTTCTTCCCGAAAAGCACAGTTGGTGACGAGTCAATGTCCGGGTGGAGGGTCGAATACGAACTAATTGACAAGGACCTCAACGCAAGACAGACGACCAAGCGGACCTCAAATTTCCGTCGAACAAAATGGGTTCGGGGCGATGTGGCTGATCGCGAAGTTTTGTTTTTTGGCATTGAACGAACAGTGCCTGCTGGTGAGAAGACCCGGTATAAGCAACTGATGCGCTCGACTTACGTGCACAAGCCCCCTTTAGAACCCCTCGATCCGGCCGTTGCAACGCAGGTCGAGCACATTTTGGGTAAATCTGTTGCCGACTATCGTGCAACGCGGTACGGTCACGATGACAAATTTTTAGTCGGGCGATCGGGTGACAGCCAGTATTCAGAGTTCCATTTCGGAGCAGGTGAGTCGTCAATTATTCGTATGGTCTCAACAATTGAACGGGCTTCGAAAAACAGCCTCATTCTTATAGAAGAGATTGAAAATGGTCTTCATCCGGTCGCTACACGGCGCATGGTCGAGTACTTGATTGACGTCGCAAGTCGAAAGTCAATTCAGACTATCTTTACTACACATAGTGACTATGCCCTCTCACCGTTGCCGAATGAAGCAATTTGGGCAAGTATCGATGGGGAGCTACGTCAGGGGAAACTTTCAGTTGAAGCATTGCGTGCTGTCTCTGGGCGAGTAGACAGCAAGCTGGCAGTTTTTGTCGAGGATGTTTTCGCGAAGACTTGGGTGGATGCAATCCTTCGTGAGACTCTCGGTGCAGACTATGATCAAGTGGAAGTTCATGCTGTACAAGGCGACGGCAACGCGGTCAAGACTCATCGCGGACACATGAGTAACCCAGCTGTCAAATTCAAGTCTCTATGTGTCATTGATGGTGATTCGGAGCAGGCGGAGGATAAAGAGGCTGGCGTGATTCGGCTTCCTGGAACTCAGCCAGAGCTCGCTGTATTTGAGGGCATTCGAAGCAGGTTAGATCAAGATCTCGCAGTGCTTACAGTGTCCTGTCAACGTGCCCCGGAAGCTCAAGAGCTTGTCAGCCGTGTGCTCGAAGAAGTTGCTCGGACCAATCGCGATCCACACCTCATTTTTAACCAAGTTGGTATTAAAATCGGGTTCGTTTCTGAAACAATCGTGCGGGGGGCATTTCTTGCGCTATGGGTTCGCGCCAATCCTGACTTTTGCAATGACCTAGCCACACGGGCGAGAGCATTGATCGCCGCTGCCTAAGAACGCCTGGTTGCACAGGCCAACTTTTGCGTGGCCTCTGCTTCATGTGAACACTCCTCCATACGTCTTGGAGTGTTGCGTTCACCAGTTGAATCCACGGCCGATTGCGGCCCCTAGACGTAGGCCGACGTTGAAGTTGAGCAGTGGTGAGGATCGCCGAGGAATGTCCGCTCAAACGTCGATGTTGACGACACCTGTACTCACCCAGCCATCTGGCCGAAGGAGACGAAACCATCGCTGGAGCTTCTGCTCCCGCGTTACGAGAGCGCCTTCCATGACCCCGAGCGCGAGAATCTGGGCATCGTGTACGTCATGCTCCAGTTTGACTAATACATTGGGTGTCGCGATTTCACGCAACCGACCGCGATAGCGGACATAAAGATCAGTGGCAAACAGCATTTTCACCTGTAACCATCTAATATGTGCCCAGGACCCAAAGGCAGCTTGGATTCTGGGATATGGCATTGATGAATCAGGTGACTCCAAACGTGTGTAGAACTCGTGAACTGCTTCTACTCTTGCGATTAGAGCTTCCACATCGGCCAAGCTAGCGGCTTGTTGCGCAGCCGTGCCGACTAATAAGCCAGGAAATATGTCGGGCACTGATTCCGAAAGATCTATCAGGCTGGCAACATCCTCCGCAGTTTCAGCAACCAGAGAATCTACTGCCGTCCGAGCATCCACTGGCAGTTCGTAGGAATCTTCGCTCAGCCCTCTATTGAATTGAAAGTTGGACTGTAGGCGATGAGTTGAGGGAAGGCCACAGGGACGTTTCTCCACGATCTCGTGCCGCAACAAGACTCCAATGTGGTCAACCAAAAGAACAGGATTGACAACTGAGGGAAGTTTTGAAAAGCAATTCCGACGAGCTGCCACATCAGTGGTCATCAATTCAAAGAAGAGCGCTCCGGGCATCACGAGTTGATGAGTGGTCATCAGTGAATGAACCTGGTAGCGCGATGCCCCCTGTAGAAAGTTCTTGTCGATCACTACCGTAGCAGTCATGAAAGGCCTCACGTCGTTGTTCAGCGCCGCCAAATTAGCGTCCACTGGGACAATGATTAAAAGTCAATGGAGAGAGCCGCGCGGCGAATCACCCTACTGGCCGATTGCGACAATCGGTCAAAACACAGTGTAAGAGCTAAGTTGCCTTTAGAGCAAGTGATTGTTCTATTCGTCTGGTGACGGTTCTGTTTAGTCCGTGATGGCTTTTTTCATCCTTTACAGCGCCGAAATGCTGCCCGACTGCACTAGCCGCATAGTATGGTGAGACACTGTTCTTCATGTTCAGACCTTTGGGCTCTGCGATGGATGCCTCGCCGGCGCCGTTGCGCTTTTCATTAAGAGCGGCCGCCGGGGGTCTCGATATAGAGTTCGTCGCGCCGTGGCCCACGCCGCGAAGCGACGCTCTTTTTACCGATGCCGATTGCCTCGACATTGCGCCCAGCTCTGCAGCCGAAGGTGCCGACACAAAAGCCGATACCGAACGCAGTCACAAAGACGTTGTCCGAAGTAGTTCGATGACGGTTCTAGTGTCCAAGCAAAAGCAGGGGCATTTTCGCGTCCGCGAAAACCGCGTCCGCGAAAACCGGGATGCTCCTGCGGAGCTCGCGCATCCGCGCTCGGTCGCTGCGCGACTGGCCGCCGTGGCGGCCACTCCTCCGGGCCACCGCTTGCCGAACCCCGAAAACCCGCCCCCGCGAAGCGCTACGCGCTACGCAAACCCGACGCCAAGTGCTGCGCACTAGGCTAACTCCCAACGGCTCCCTCAGCCGGCGCCGTGTTTTTGACGACATCCTCGGCATCCAAAGATCCAATCACCGCGTCCACGAATGCTTCGCGGACGCGACGCGCGACGTCAGTGCCGCAGGCGTCACGTGTCTCAACAATAATTCTATGAAGGTCGACGCCTGGTACCGCTATAGCAAGGCGAAGTAAGTCGCCGTCGTCCTCCAGCGGATTCCACAATCTCAGCCGAGCAGTCGGACAAGGACGGTATAGCAGGCCGCTCCGATGTGGGTCAGAAGGCGGGGAGTACATTAGGTAACTAAGGCCAGCCGCTTTGGCTGCCAGCTCGAGGCGTCTTTGCTCGATGCAGAATGCGAATGTCGTGTTCATCAGTTCCTCAACTGCGCCGAAGCGCTCAGGGTTAAAACAGCTGTTAGGTGAATCAATGTTGATGGCCGGACGCTCCGGAGGAGCGCCGGGATGCCGGTGGTGCCGCCCTGGACGGGCGGCAGGCCGCTAAAGCATTCGGCCCGCTGGCGCGCCCCCTTCGGTTCCTCACACGCTAGCTAGTTTGGCCTCCAAGACCGCGGTTCCTTTCCTGACGCGATTTCGCTTTAAGAATTCGATTTGCTTGCTTTTTAAGTCGTGGATCGGAATCGACTATATCACCGAAACATACTTGCGAAATAGAAATCATAATAATCTTCGATCGTTCTCAATAATATAATTTTATTACCGTTCAAAATAAAATTGTTGGGTTGAGATTCGCAATAATTCGGAGTTTGTTATGACGACATATTCTGTTCGTTGCCGTAATAGTAAATGCCGCCATCGTCGAGTTACTAAAACTCATCCTTTTGATTATAAAGTTGTTCCTAAATGTGAAAGCTGCAGCCAAGCTGCCGGATGGCGTGTTGAAAGTCGAGCCTATAACAAACGCAGCCTATGCTATTGCGGAGGCCCGATTAACTTAAGGACTGGAATGTCTTATCCGCACAAAGCGAATCATCCGATGTGCGATCAACACCCCCTCGGTTACTACAACCCGGCTAGGGCCCGTGGTGTAGAGGATCAAGACATTCCGAGCGAGTACAGGCCTACTCATCTGCAGGACGACTTTGCTTTCTATCGGTCCGATCGACCACGTTCACGGCGTGACGTAAGAAATAACCCATAGGTTCGAGAGAAAGTTCTAATTACGGTTTAAACTCGGTCAACATCTTGTCAAGCTATTTAGGTTGACAAAAATAGAGGGGAATCCTATACTGGAACCAAGGTAGAAGAAGGATCTGCCGGTAATAAGAAACTCTTTTATCAACGTAAAGCTAAAGGAGAATCACCATGCAACTCGCTAATCGTTTTGGTCGTGGCCATACTTCCATTAGGTCGGGTAATCCGCTCAGCGACGAGCAAATCATGGCCGTGGCGCCATCGATTTTCGCGTCCGAGAAACACGAAAGCCGTTCGCAGCGTTATACCTACGTGCCCACTGCGGTTGTCCTGGATAAACTGCGCAGTGAAGGTTTTCAACCGTTCATGGCCTGCCAGGCGAAATGCCGGGATGAAGGCAAACGCGAATTCACGAAACATATGCTGCGCCTGCGCCATGCGAGCCAGATCACCGGCCGTGAAGCCAACGAAATCATCCTGCTGAACAGTCATGACGGGACCAGCTGCTACCAGATGCTGGCAGGCACTTTCCGCTTCGTGTGCGCAAACGGGATGGTTTGCGGCGATATGGTCAACGATATCCGCGTGCCGCATAAAGGCAACATCGTGGACAACGTGATCGAGGGTGCCTTTCGCGTGGTCGACGACTTCGAGCTGATCAACGGCCAGGTCGACAGCATGAAGTCGTTGACCCTCAACGCCGGAGAACAGCAGGCATTCGCGCATGCCGCCCTCGGCCTCAAGTACGACATGGAGAGCGGTAGCGCCCCGATTACCGAAAGCCAGCTGCTGCAGGCGAAGCGCCGCGAGGACGCCGGCAATGACCTCTGGAGCACCTTCAATCGTGTCCAAGAACGCATGATCAAGGGTGGCGTGTCTGGCCGCGCTACGAACGGTCGGCGCATGACTACCCGCGCCGTGACCGGAATCGACAGCGACATTAAGCTCAATCGCTCGCTGTGGGTCTTGGCGGAGACGATGAAGAGGCTGAAGGCGTAACCGGATGGGGGAGGGGGCGGCCGCCCCTTTCCCTAGTTGTCATATTGATCTTTCGGAAACGACAAGGGGACTCCATGAAGACCATCTTGATGGGTTACGCGCGCCAAGCGAGACGGCGGGCCCGCACACAGGCGCGCCGTCTCGGCGCAATCCTCAGGAAGTACCAGGCAGATCCAGAGCACAACTATTGGCTGCGTAGTGAGGCGGCCGCCCTGGCGCGTAGGGTATCCGCCAGCTTACGACAGTCCGAGGTCTTCGGCCGGGTCATCCTTACCGACCGCGGAGAACGTCGGCAAGTGTTCGTACCGCGCGCCGGCGCTAGCCAGATCCAGTAATCGCACCTGGAGGACATCATGAGGATCTCCGCTTTAGCCTTTCCACAGCCAGCCGACACGCTGACCACGATCGCAACCCACATGTGCGCGCTTCCGTTGGTACTGACCGAGACCAGGCGTGCCGAGGTCGTACGCAACCTATTTCAGCCCATGCTGTTGCTAATCGAGGCGCTGCAACTGGTGGCGAAGGCCGGCCCGGACGAAGAGGCGGTGCTGATGCAGTTCATCGGCGCTGTCCATGCACAATCCGAGCTGAGCAAACGCAACGAACAGTTTCAGAACCTGCTCGACAAGCTGCAGGCGTACCGGCCAGCAGGGGATCGCCCAAGCTAGTTCAGCCGTAAGATAGGTAAGTTGTCGCGGTCATCAACGGGCAGGGAGATCATGAAACGCCAGGAGTGGACGCTACCGCCAGAGCTTGCCGCGTTCGTAGATTCGTTCTCGCGCTTGGCTTTGGAATTGCCGGGACGGATGGCCGCAGTTTGTTTTGAAATTGGGGAAATAGAGGCACGCTTGCGCGAGCTGACCGCGCAGGGCCTAATCCGGGCGATTCCGGACTGGCGGACGAGCAAGAGGAAGAGAGGCGAGCACTTGACGCTGGTCTTTCCGGCAGACGCCGCCGGGAAGCGCCCTCGAAAGTATATCGGCAGGGACCCAGTCAAGGTTCAGGAAGCGCTCGACGCCCTCGCTCGAGCGGAAGAATATGACCGCCTCATGGAAAAGCTATGCAGCCTAATGGCGGGCTCTGTGGCAGCATCCTGTCATCTGTCCAATGCCAACCACTCCCTTACCTGCCGCGGCTGATTTCCGCCCAACGCTGTCCAGATAGGCCGATTTCAGTGGACGCGAAACGCTTTCAGTGAATCGCCAGGTACGTATAGTTTCCCATCCAGTAGACTAGAAGCAAAGCAGCAAGATAGCTCAAAGCCTTTGGTATGCCGAAAGCCGGCAACAGCACGTCGAGGCCGTAGAAGGTAACCCGATGCGTTGCGCGAGCAACTAAACGAAGCATGTTCATGACAGACGCTCCCGCGCGATCGCGCGATCTATGTGCCTCAAGCGATGCAGTCGCCGGCAGAGGTGCCCGTCGACCATTCGACGTCAGCGTGCAAATTTCTGACCGAAAGCCTGGTCCTTGGCATGGGCAACGTCTTTCTCGTGACGATCCAACGCCATGTAGCCGACAATCGAAGTCAGCAGGACCACGACTACAACAAGCAACGATCTACGCATGAGTTCCCCCGTACGGCTCATCTAACAGACATAAAGGCCAGGACCGTGATTGCGGCAACCATACCACCAATGATGGCTTGCACAATTGCGATGGACCAGCTGCCCATCCTGGCACGCTTGCTGGCCGCCGCCAGCTGCGCGGCGTTCTCTGTCACGATCGACGCCGCCTTGCCTACCTCGACGCTCACAGCGTCACGCGCCGCGTTGAAAATCTCTGTTTTCGCTTCCGCCGCAGCTTTCAAGGCTGCGGTCATGTGTGCTTGGTTGGCGCGTGTGGTAAGGTGTTTCGAGGCTGTCAGGATATGTTCATGGACCTTCACCAAGCTACCTATCTTCAAGTCTAATTCCGAATTGTTTTGCGCCCACTGTTCTTGTGCAGTGGATAGCAACTCCGAAATTACGGCCTCGTTTAATGCGATAAGGGCGAAAACGGGATCAGTGCGATCCAGGCGGATCCCGGTCTTCTCATAGACAGCAACTTGCAGCTTCGAAATGTCCATCACCACTCAACTTTGTCCAGTTTATTAAAGACATCTCGCACGACGGTGTTTAGTCGGCTACGTTCCAGCATGTTGAAATCAGGGCTTTCCGTGACTTCCTTCAGGGTGAGGCGCGCTTTTGTCATGCGCCGGACGTCATCACCAAACGTGTCTGAAGTACGGCCTTGGAGCAGGACTAGACCGCGCACGTTGTCGGCGTGCTTTGAGAAAGCCTCTGATTCGATGAAGTTTCCAGTGCCGCCCCAGGCTGCATTTTCGTTCAGCCAAACGACCATTGGGCAACTAGTCTGACTTGCCAGGGA
Organism: uncultured Massilia sp.; assembly: GCA_913778765.1. Classification (GTDB taxonomy): domain Bacteria; phylum Pseudomonadota; class Gammaproteobacteria; order Burkholderiales; family Burkholderiaceae_D; genus Telluria. The sequence continues at coordinate 32,990 of CAJYXO010000158.1, forward strand.
AACGAAACCTGCCGTCGTGTCTTTGAGGTTGTCGCCACCGGCCACAATGGAATGAATGTAGACCTTCTTCCCAGCCTCCCGCAGCATGTCGAAGAAGTTGTTTTCCATCAGATAAGAAATCAAGGGCGAGAAAGTGTTTGCGCCAACATCCACCACCGCATTTCGACCATTGTTGTTGAAGATCTCCAGCAACATTTCATCAAACTTTTTGCGGTCGATGGTCCTGTCTTTGTTCATCACGTTGACAGGCTTCACGTTCAAACCCTTATACCCGAAGTATGTTGCGTTTTCCTGGTCGCAGTCGTAACCGTCCAGCGTCTTGGGAGCCTCGTTTTCTATCCATTGTGAGAGGATAACGGACGCAAAAGTTTTGCCACAGCCACCCTTGCCCTGCAATTGAAAATGCACAGTGTTTTCCATAGCTTGGTTCCTAGTGGTTGTTTCCAGTTTTGTCGTGTTGGAATCGCGATTTTTCCGCTTCATTTCGCTGTTCCTCCGCTAACTTTCGAAGTTTGTCGGCTCGTGATTCTGTCGCACCGCTGAAGTCGCTTATCTGGCCTTCCTTCGTGGTCGTCATTGGCGCCGTCGTCTGACCGCCGCCAGCTAGCGACGGCGCCGTGATTGGTGATACGGCTTGGGTGTCTTCCCTCAAGTTGCCTAGGTATCGTTTAATGAATTTCTGGACATTTTGTCGCGAGACCTGGACGCCATTTTCAGCTAGCCAATCGCGAATCTGCATGTCGCTGTAGCCTTCCTTTTTGAGCGCGCCGATCTCATCCCGAAACTTCAAAAGCTTCGATCGCTTGTTACGCGGCTTGACTTCGCGTGTAAAGTCATTAACGTCCATGTTCCCCTTCAGCACGCTGCTGTGGTTAGAGTGAAAGTGACCGTAATGCTCGGCTCGCTGCAACCTACCTGCAACCTACATGCAACCATAATATGCGGCGCTGGTAGGCTCGGAACCGATCTGCCGCAAACTCCACATTGGTTGCAACTCAACTGCTACCTAGTTGCTACCTTAGGGCTACGGCTTGAGCCACCGCACAGGCACGACAGATATGTTTACCGAATCCTCCCGGATTCGGCCAACATATCGTTGTGCCAAAGGGGACGCCCCTTTGAAACCCCGCGTCCTACGGACGTCGGGCGCTGCCGCGAGGCGGCCAGCGCGAAGCCGCGACGCGGCCAATTGGAGATCAGTATGGGACGACGAACGACCGGCGATAAGCCTTTGAGCAAACCCTATTCGTTTCGACTGTCCGATGCCGAGGCAAAGGAACTGGACGGCAAGATTGCGGCCAGCGGCTTGAGGTCAACATCAGAATTCATCCGCGATTACGTCTTGAAAAATCGCGTTACGGTTGTGGCTCAGCCAAAGGTCAGCCTTGAAAAGAAGCGCATGCAGTTCGTTTTCAATAAAGCCGGGAACAATTTGAATCAGATCGCGCATATTCTCAACTCGGCAAACTTGACCCATCGGCTCACTGATTCTCTCTTCCGCCAAGCGGTCCAAGGGCTGGAGGACATCGCGAAATACCTGAGGGCGGCGCTCGACCATGTTGACTAGGATTAGCGGGGGGCGCGAGGGTATCAAGGAATACCTTGAGAACGGCCACAAGCAAGGTAGGGAGTTTTCCCGCGACGAGCTGGATGAGCGGGTGATCCTCGCGGGAGATCTGGATTTTACGAACCAGATCATCCAAGGCATCGAGATCGAGGGTGAGCGCTATTTACACATCACGCTGGCGTTCAAAGAGGACGACATTCCTAACGGGACGTTGCGGGCGATCGCGGAGGATTTTCGCAAGTTCATGTTTTCGGCGTATAAGGACGACGAATACAACTTCTACGCCGAGGCTCACCTACCAAAGATTAAGAGCTATGAGCATCAAACCACTGGGGAAATAGTAGAGCGGAAGCCTCACATCCATATCGTCGTGCCGAAAATTAATTTGCGGACCGGTGGCAGCCTCAATCCACTTGGGTTAGTGGAGCGAAGCGAAAGGCATATCGATGCGGCGCAGGAGCACATCAACAACAAGTACGGACTGGCCAGCCCGAAAGACAATCGTCGCATCGAGTTCACCGATGCGAGCGATATGATTGCCCGCTACAAGGACGACACTTTCGCGGGCGCGAACAAGGATCTGAAAAAGGCGATCCTGGAGGCTGTCATCGAGCGCGACATAACCAGCTACGAGGATTTCAGCAAACTGGTCGCGGAATTCGGCCGGGTCAAGACTCGAAACGCTGGCCGAGATGGGGAATACCTCAACGTCAAGCCGGATGGTAATTCCAAGGGCGTCAATCTCAAGGACTATCCATTTAGTCGGCAATTTATCGAATTGTCAGGTGAGAAAAAGCATCGCGTGCTATCGGCGGACATCGAAAGAAAATACGAGATCCAGGGCGAAGCACGAAAAGATCCCTCGAGTATCGCGGCAACGCTGGATGAGTGGCATCGCTTCCGGGCCAAGGAGGTCAAGTACCTGAACAGCGGGAACAAGAAGCAGTACCAGGCTTACCGCGCAGCGGCGCCGGCCGAGCGCGAAGTCATGTTGTCCACCTTGGAAAAGCGTTTTTACAAGAAGTACCCGGAGCCAACCGCCGAGCCGGAGCGCTTTCCCGGGAAGAAGCCTTTCGATCTGGTCTATCCCTTCAAACCTACTACGGCACCGCAGCTGCCGCGCGACGGTCGCACGGAAGGCCATCCAGCGACCGGCCGGGACACACCGGACGGGCCTACGGGCTTGGGCGGGATCGCGAAGGACGCCAACGAGGTCGACCGATTCGGCCGCCATCCTGATCGATCGCACGCAGCAGGGACGCTTCCCACCTTTGAAAACACACACACGCTAAACGATGTAAGCAGCAGGCTGGGAGGTCGCCCCACTGTGCCGACGAACTCAGACTATGACCAGTACCAGGAGCGGAACCATGAGCCAGAACGATACACCGGGAAGAACCGAGTCGGACACGAGTATGGATTCAAGCGGCCGCCCGGACGGGACCAGCGAAGCGGGGGAGGGGACGCATCAGCAGACCCACCAGGGCGCGCAACTGGTGGGGCAGGAGGGTATGCCCAGCCTCTTGGCAGACGAGGCGCTGGAGCCTCAAGACGAGCCGTCGGCAGTTATCCAGATCGGGAGCACCACGTTAGCTCGCTTGCCGGACTCGAAAAGACCAGATCCATCAACCGTCTGCGAAGGGTGCCCGGCGGCAATGTGGTACGCGCGGGGGGAGAAGGTGCTGTGCTATTGCCGCATCCTGCATCACGTGAGTTGGGAAACCGGGGAAAAGGATCCAATCACAATGTGCGACGGTCCCGCGATCGCCAGCCAGTGAGAGGAAGCGGCCGGGTCAGCGATTCCGTGGTCAGCCAAGTCGCGCGGGACTTCGGGGAACGGCAGCGCAGCGGCGCGGCCGGCCGTTTCCCCGAGTTCGAAGAGATCAAGCGGAACCTGGACGCCAGGCGCTTGCTCGCGGAGCTGTCGCGGTCGCACGGCATCATGGTCGAGAAGTACCAGGTAACGGCAGCGCCGGATGGTAGCCCACGCATACGGTGCGGCACGCGCAACCTTAACGTAAGCGACTTTCTGACCAAGGAGGTACGCCTGCCGTGGGCCGAGGCGGCGACGATCCTGCGGCGCTCTTATGGCCGCCAGCTGGACCGATACCCGGAGGCGGCACCGCGCTTCCCTCCGAACCGTACGTTGTGGCGGCAGTTTCAGGACCAGCGGCGAGCCCGCGGTGGCCTGCGCGCCCAGCTGGCGGCGCAGCTGGCCAGCGAACGGGCGAGACGCGACGCCATCCAGCAGCGCCTCGAGCTGGCGAGGAACGCAGCACGCGAGTTGCCGGCGGCAGAGCGGAAAGCCGCACTGTCGATCGCGCGAATGGAATACATCACCTCATCGGATGCGTTGCGATCGGCAATTCGGGCAGAGCGCACGCCGTTTCGCCTGCCGGTCGCTGACCAGTACCGCCACTTCCTGCAGGAGCGCGCCCAGGCCGGCGAGTCCGCGGCGCTCGCAGAGCTGCGCAGGCGGTCGAATAGCGGGCCATTGGGCCATGATGCGCCTGTCGGCTACATCCTCCCTGTGCAGAGCCGCCAAGAGCCGAATGCGCTGCTGTATCGCGGTCGCCAGGTGCATTACCGGGTTCAGCATAACGGCGACGTAATCTACTCGCTGGCGGGCCGTGCGATCATGCACGACAAGGGAACTAGTGTGATGTTGCTGCAGACAGACCGCCTCACTATCGAGGCCTCGCTACGTCTCGCGCAGACCAAGTTTGGGGATCAGCTGAAGCTATCGGGCTCGGCCGAGTTCCAGGCGCGGGCGGCGCGCATCGCCGCCGAGGCTGGCTTGAACGTCAGGTTCGACAACAAGGATGCGGAACGGATCAGGGAGCAGCGTGCGGCCGAGCTGTTCTCGCAACGGGCTGCTGGTCGGCGGTTCCTTGAAACCCGGGCCGAGACGCCATCAGCCGGCGATAAGCCGGCCGGCAGCGGGCGTCAGCCGGTGCGCCGAGAACCAGGCGCATCGCCACAGGTGCCGGATCGCGACAAGGACATCGAACGGTAATAGACCGGCCGGCGACTAGGGGCTTCGCCTGGTCTTCCTGAGCCAGGCGATGGCTGCATGTATCAAGGCGATGTGGCCTTCCGCCTCCTGAAGCGTTTCCGCGCTGCCCCGCTCACGGATGTATGCAGCGAACCCTTCCGTCACCGCATTGGCTTTAGCGGCAAGGGTGTCAACCTTCTCCGTCGTTGTAGCGTAGTGAAAGCAAGCCGGGCCGCCCAGAAAATGGGGATCGTCAAAGTTGCTTTGATAGGCCGCCTCGACCAGCTTTTGGTCCATGTCGTCCGGTCCTTTGCCCTGGTCGACGTCGACGCCTGCGAGGGTGCCGAGCGCCGCGAAGGCCTGACACACCTGGCTCTCGGCATTGTCACGATTGCGGAATTTGGGAACCGGGGTTGTCGTGGTGCCGGCTTCTGTATCGTCGGTATTCTTCATGGCTCATCCTTTGTTGTGACGTAACGAAAAACGCCGGCTTACCGGCGTTCCTTTTTTCGCGTCTGCGAAATCAGCGACTGCGATCCATTTCAGGCTGGCGAACCGGCTTTGCCTGGGAGTTCCGCTCCGCCACTTGCGGCATCGGCAGCTTCATCTCACCCTTCTCAACGGCCATCGTGAACTTGCCGACGATCTCCCGGCGCAGATCTGCCGGATATTCCCGCAGCGTCTTGTCGAGCACTCGGAACGCCGTATCGACGCGGGTCTTTTCCTCGACCGACAGCGTGCGGAGTACGACCAGGCCGACAGGCTTGACCTCCCATTGGTTGCGCTGTGCGTCGATCGCTTCCTTGCCGACCACCTTGCCGCCGTCGTCCCGCACGTTCGCGTCAACCGTCACGGCCTTCTGACCCTTGAGCTCCAGGGACATACCGTCCCCAGGCTTGAAGTCGCCGCCAGACATCGAGCGCTCCAGATCCTTGCCCCAAATCGTGCGCTGGCCAGACTGCGTTTCCAGGACCACATAGTAGCTCGGCTTTTCGTCCTTGTCGTGGTTGTAGTTTGCGCGGCCGTGGTCGACCAGGCGGCCGACGATGATCCCTTTTTGATCGCCTACCTGGACTGGCTCACCCGATGTGCCACGGTCTGCGGCCTTGTCGCTGCCCGGCGCCGGCGGGTCGACTCGCTCGGCCTTCGCATCTGGCCCTTTCGCTTCGCGATCGAGGCTGACCTCAATGCTGTTGGTGGCTTTCTTGCTCTTGGAAATATCCGGTGCGCGGTCGGCGCTGGCTCCACGTTCACGCTTGAGGTGCTCCAGCTGCTGCAGGTCGTGCTCGGTCGGATTGTAGCCCTTCGTCTGAATACCGCGCGATTCGGCCTCCAGCCAGCCAAGCTGCTTGAACGTGTCTGAGCCTTTCAGCTCAATGCTGGTCCAGTTCTTCGCGGCCGCAACGGAAACCATATCCGCGATTACTGCTCGATCTTCAACGGGCGTCGAGAGCTTTTTGCCGTGGTCCTGGAACCGCAGGATATCCGATGCCTTGTCATGGTAACGACCGTCCTTGACGACGTACGCGTTCAGGACCTGTTCGGGCAGCTCGAAGCCGGTCTTCTTCAAGATGACCTTGCGCTTCGACGCTTCGGGATCTTCCTGTGCCGGCAGTTCGGTGGCTCGCTTGCGCAGTTCGACCACCGCGGCCTGCCCTCCAATGCTTAACGCAGCGGCCTTGTCCGGGCTGTCCTTTTCGACGGCCATGGACGCCTTTGCCTGGTCATCCTTGGACGCGCTCGGCGGCGCTTTCGCCTGGTCATCGGGCTCCGTCTTCGGGGGCGCCTTGGCGCCGAGTACGGCCTGCTCCTTGACCTCGGCGGTCTTGGGTTGTGGCGCAGGCCTTGCTTTATCCGACTCGTTCACAGCTTCGATCGTGTTCATAGAGATATTCTCCTGCTGGGTGGATGGGAGTGCGGGTTACCACGAGCATGTCACGGCAGCGACCGCATCTATGCCGCTTTGGCCAAGTCGACTTCAGAAGCTTCCGCTGGGATCACGAAGCTGGCGAAATCGAAGCCGATGGCGTCGCCGATCGCCTGCAGGATCTGGGCCTTGTTGGTGATGTCGTCGGGGTCGGTTTCTGCGACCTCGCTGGGCAGAATTGCCCGCGTACGGTGTGTCGCGCGTACGATGTCCAATACCGGCACTTGGGGAGCCGGAATGCCGAGCCGGTCTTCGAACGCCGGATCCTTGTGATAGATGATCTTGTCAGCGAAGATCGGCTTGCAGTTCTCCATCGAGATCAGCTGCTTGTTGTAGCCGATTTCCTTCACCTCCTGCGGCAGCAAGAGCGCGCGCCGCTGCGGCGCGTCACTGCGCGAGATGCCAGCCTTGCCAGTGTTGCGCGATACGGAGCGAGCCTTGAACGTCTCGTATCCGAGCGTTTCCGAATACTCCTTGGCGTCGCTATCTTCCTTTGGCTGGAACATGATTTTGAGCGCGCAGTTGGTCAGGATAGTCTTGGCGCCCTGCGTGCCGTACCCGCGGCCCTCGTCGCCGATGACCTGTCCGTTGTTCTGGTAAATCAGTAGCAGCCGCATGTTATAGGCGGCCTGGTAGGCGACCGCTTTTTCAATGATGGCAATACGGCCAGGGGCCGTGAACTCATCGAAGATAAGCGCGCACTGGTAGGCCAGCGAGGGATCGTGTTCCGGCAGCGTGCGCGTGTTCTCGTTCAGCAGCTGGGAGAAGAACACATTGATGAGCAGGCTGTAGCGCACCAAATCCTCGGCGGTCATGCCAATGTAGATCGACATCTTCTTGCGCCTCACGTCTCTAAGGTCGAAGTCGTCGCCCGACGTCGCGGCGGCCAGGCGCGGATCGCGGAAAATGTCGATCGGAGCCAGCAGCGTGCTCAGGATATTGGACCGCACCTTGTCGGTCTGGACTGAGAAGGTGCGCAGCGCGTCGACGCACTCCGGGGACAGGCGCGGCGGACCATTCGACGGGTCCTCACGCCTGGCGATGACTGTCTCGATCCATTGGTGCAGGCCGGTGCCGTCCGCCGGCGTGGCGATCCGCACCAGGTTGGGCATCGACACCTGTTCCTCGGGCGTCTCGATCATGTACAACACCAGGCCGAGGAAGAGGGTACGCGCATTGTCGTTCCAAAACGCGTCCTTTCCCGCCGGCGGCCACCACATGGCCCCGATGTTTTGGATGTCGCCGACGCGATGCTCGTACTGGCGCCGGACGTACGAAAGTAGGTTCCAGCGGTGCGAACGGAACTCCGGATGTCCCGGCGCGAACAGGAAGCATTGTTGCCCGTTTTCGGCGCGATAGCCGGCCGTCAGCGTCCAGTTTTCCAGCTTGATGTCCATGCACACGACCGAGTGCGGATAGGTGAGCAAGTTTGGGATCACGATACCGACGCCTTTGCCTCCTCTGGTCGGCGCGGCCAGGCTGACGAACTGTTGGCCGTAGAAGGACAAGAACTCCCGCCCGTACTTGCCGACAATGAACGCCGGCCACTTTTGGCCTTCGCCGTCACCAAGCAGGCCGGCTTTCCTGATCTCGGCCTTGTTGGCAAAGCGAGCGCTGCCGTGCAGTTCGCGTTTCTGGCCGCCGAACAGCGCGGCGATCGCTACCAGCAGGGGCACCGCCGGCATTGCAAAGGCGATGGCATAGCCGAGCATCAATGCTGCGCGCACTTTTTTGATGTGGCCATACTCTCGCCAGTAGTTGCCGAGAGTCTCGAGGCCGACCACCTCGGACGGAATATGCTGCATGGCGGCGAAGGTGCGGCCGCCTACGATCAAGCCGGCGAACCAAAGGCCGACCGCGAGAAGGGAGCACATCACTGCGACCAACGTGTACTTGGCAAGTCTCGACATGGCAATCTCCCGTCCAGTTCAGACGTCGGTATCGCCGCGCATCATCTTGGCGCGGCGCACTGGGTCGTAGTACAGCTCGGTCATTCGCGTCCGCGAAAATTGCGCAACCACGTCGATCGACGTGCTCACCAGGCGATAGATGTGGCTCCATTCCAAGGAGACGCCGACCTCACTCTGTTTAATCAGCGTGGCGACCCGGCTGTGCGCGGCGAGCGGGCTATTCGCATGCGTCGTGGTCAGCGAACCCGGATGGTCCGTGTTCAGCGCCGAGATGTAGTCAAAGGCGGCGTCGTCCCGCAGCTCGGTAAGAAAGATCCGGTCGGGCTTCATACGCATGCAGGATTTCAGCGCGTCCCTTGGTGTGACGAAGTCGCCGTAAAACAGGTGCACTTTGTTGTCGTGCAGTGGCAAGCTCAGTTCGTGTACGTCCTCGATCGTGATGATCCGGGTATCGGCCGGCACCAGGTCACTGAGCGCTTTCATGAAAGTCGTCTTGCCGCTGCCGGTGCCGCCCGAAATGCAGACGTTCACTTTGTTGTCGATGCACAGCTGGAAGAAGCGCTTCATGTCGCGCTCTTCCTTGGCGGCGAGAAGTTCCAGCTCGAATTCCTGGAGGTGTACACCAAGCGGGATCTGCTTGAAGACAGAAACGTCCTTGAAGTCGGCCAGGCGGCCGGTTTCAATATACTCGTTAATGGAATACCGATCGCCACCACCGAGCCGGAACGCGAGCGCTACGGTTCCTTCCGGGCAGGCTGGCGGGATCACCAGCTGGCCGCGCTGCCCGTCCGGCAGGCGGATCGACTTGATGGGCGAGCGGATGTCGAGGGCGGTCCCGCCGTGGAAGATCGAAGCCGCGTTGGCCAGCTCGCGCATCAGCTGCAGCGTGCATTGCGGGACATCGTGCCGCGTCCTCCCGGCCGAGGATTCGGTGAAGATGATGCCTGGTTCGTTTATCTCGACGTCTGTCAGCCCGGGGTGATCGAGGAACTGTTGAATCCCGGCCTGCTTCAGCTTTTCGCGCACCGTGACGCTTTTGTCGTATGGCGCGACATTAGTACCGAGCGAGCTCATAGACCCTCCCGAAGTCGATATCTCGCGCTACGAAGATGTTGATGGCCTCACCCTGGAGGCTATAGCCGGTCGGCGGAATGTTGATCGTCTTGTCGAGCGCACGGCTGGCCAGATCCTGGCCGGCATTCGCAGTGGTAGTCAGGCGGATTGTTCCTCCGGCGTCGGCAGCTGCGTTCGCGGCGGCTTGGCCAAGGTCACTGATCAGGCTGAGCATGATGGCCGAGCCGAAGCGCTTGCGCCAATGCTCATCGACGTATACCGGCAGTCCCGATGCGCCGAGGGTGTCGGTCGCGAGTGAATCGATGTCGATAATGACACCTCGAGGTGTGACGATGCGGCTCCAGGTGACCGGCAGCATTTCCTGGCCGAGCTGCAGGGGCTGCAGGCGTTCTCCCGTTACTTCACTGCCGCGCTCGACGAGCAGGGCGGCGCCGTTGGCGGAGTAGACATCTTTCGACACGATGCACGACGCTTGGCCGGGATTGGTACTGACGATCAGCGTACGTTGTCCACACGGGATCATCGTGCCGGCCAACATCATCAAATCGAGATTGCGAATGCGGGATGCCGCCGTCAACTTCAGTTTGGTCGCCTTGGTCGCTTGCTCCAAGGCGCTCTGGTTGCCTTCCGCGCGAAGAGGCAGACCAGGTCCAGGAACCGGAACCCGCTCGCCAGCTTGCCCGGGGTGCGCGCCCAGCTGGCCCTCGCCTCCCGCCGATACCAGGACATCGCCGGAAAGGCGGCGCTGCCGCGGCGTCTCCACCGGCGCCTTTTGCTGATATTGGCCGCCATACGGCTGTTGGCCTTGATTCCCCGAGCCAGGGCCATACTGTCGAGGTCCGCCGGCGCCGTCCGCACCGCCCCCCATTTTCGCGGACGCGAAACCCGGTGCGCCTGGTGCGCCACCAGCCGGTACGGCTGCGATTGCGCCGGAGGGCGGCGGCAATTGGTCGACCTGAGGCTGGTTCGCCGCGTCCTCGGCCTTGATACGCTTCTTGGCCGCCTCCAGGTTCAGACCTGTCGGCTCGCTTTCACGAACGGCGCTTTGTTGCTTGGCCTTGTCCGCCTTCTCCTGCAAGCTGCGATCCTTGAGGCGTTGCATGAAGATGGCGAGGCCGACGGCCGTCAGGACCACCGCAAGTAGGATGGCAAAAGTAATGATCAGGCGCCGGATGCTGTTCTTCTTTTTTTTGACTTGCAGCTTCGGGATGTCGCGGTCAATCTTCCCGTCCTGCGGCTCGGCCCCGTTGGTCGAAGCGGCGTTGATGGTATTCATTGGGCCTCCTTATCCATGCGAACAGTGCGCGGCAGCGTGCTACCAGTCAGATTCAGTGCACCATTGGGATTCCAGCCGTCATTGCGAATCGCCATGACTTCCTTGCCATACCGGAGGACAAAGTTCGCGGCAGTTTCGTGAATGACCATCGTTCCGGTGTCCGGGTCCATGTGGAAGTTCAGCAGAGCTTCCCGACCGTCCGGTAGCAGTTTGTAGACCAGCGGCATTTCGCGGGTCGAGTCAAACCGGAAATATGTAAAGCGGCCATCGTCCTCGACGTGGCTGGGTGACAGCGACTCGTCGCCACGCTTCATGTACCTGTCGTTGCGCACCTTGGTGGTGCCGTCCTTGCCGGCGATCTTCTCCAGGCGCTGGGCCACGGCGTCTTGCCGTGCGGCCTCGGCCTTGGCCAGCTTGACCTTCGTGTCGGGATAGGTGAAGCGCACGATCAGCGTCGGTTGGACCTTCGACCCCTTCACGAGCGACCGGATCTCGAACGCGTAAGTGCGCTTGTTCGTCACCACAAGCACCGTGGTGTCCGGCTTGGCGGCCTTGGGCTTGAGCATGATGTTGCTGCCCCTCGGGCCAACGGACCAAGCCTTGGCGTCACCCATACCAATCATGCCTTCCGCCGTGTCGACGATCCTCTCATCGTCCTCAAACTGGATCAGCGTCGGGTTGCCGATCTCCGTATAGATCGGTACGACACGGTTGGGATCATATTGCTCGATACGGATACGTGGGTCGACGCTGCCTGGCACACGCGCGTCGAAGCTCGCCGCGGTTGCGGCCGAGTAGGTCAGCGCGCAGGCGATCGCGCCGAACGCGGCTTTCTTCACGGTTGCTTTCATTGGCCGGCCTCCCCACCCTTGGCCGTGGCCATGTCCTTCGTAATATCGGAGGCCACGTTGTAGCTGGCGGCCTTGAAGCCGGCCGCGTTGTAGCCTCGGGCCTTGTCATCCATGGGCACGTTGTCGTAGCCATAGGCGATCGTGGCGACGTAGTACTTGGTCGCCGGCGCCTTGTCGCCTGTGAGCGAAATCACCCTCTTGGAGAAGGAAACGAGTGCCGTCTTGCCGATCCACGATACCGTTCCAGCCTTGGCGACGACACGGTACTTGTCGCGCAACACATTGACGGGCGCAGCCTGATTATGTTCGTCGTTCTGAGCCCGGTAGATCGTCGCTTCCCGAGGCGACGACATCGCCAGCGTGGCGTCGAACGTGTCCTGGATCGTCTCCCAATCGTAGGACTCGCGCAGCTCCACATAGCGACGCAGGTTATACAGATCGGTCGCTTGGCCATACGTGATCTTGGCATCCGACAAGGTCTTGAGTACGCGCACGTCGCCGGTTTCGGCCACCTGGAGGACGGCCGGCGGATTTGGCTTATTGTTGTGTACGACGATGCCCGACGTGACAATGGTTATCACCGTCACCGCCAGGGCGGCGCCGGCGACGTACCAGGCAATTTTCGTGTGCTTTTTCGCGTCCTCGGTCCGATCACGCTCATACTTCATGGCCTGGTCGAGATACCAAGCCGCCGCTTGCTCATGCCATGCCGTACCCTGTTCTTGGCCGGGTGCGGGGTTGGAGACTTGCACTGCCGGCGCATGTTTTTCCATTAACATGATTCACTCCTTCGCCGGTAAGGGCTGGTTGACCGGCTTCCACTCACCGGTAGGCTGGGTTGCTTTCGGGGGCGTGCTGCAGCCGACCAGGAGTACGGCGCACGCGAGTTGAAGAATCAGCTTTTTCATGGTGTCCTCATCGTGCTCAACTTTTTTGTTCGGGGGCGAGCGATCCGCCCTGTGAAGTTTGGCTACCGCCCGTAGGGCTCAATGTGTTGTTGCCGGTCTTTGTTCCCTTCTCGACCTCAGGGCTCCTTCCTCGACCAATGCCACGGAATTTGCCAACCATGCTGGAGATGCCTACACCGCCTGCGAGCGCGGAAGCCAGGCTTGGCAGGTTTAGCGATACGAAAACCATGACTGCGCAGATCAGGCTCACTTTCATGACGGACGAGATCGAGAGCTCGCTCGGAACCACGCTGTTGACCATCGTGATTTCCAGCTGCGCGGCGAAGCTGAATAACATCACCAGGAAGGCGTAGTTCAGGCATTGGCCGGTCCAGTTCTTGAAGAGGTCGCGCGTTGCCGGGAATAGCGCGGCGACGATGAACAGCGGCCCGATCGCCACCAGGATGCCAAGGGCCACCTTGGCCAACACGATGTAGGCGATCGCGATCACCATGAACAGGCCCGCCAGCACCCCGATCAGTAGGATGGCCAGCGCTGCGAAAATGCTTTCCTTGACGCCGCTGGCGTCGTTGTAGAGCTTGATGAACGCATCGACAAAGCCGTTCGTCATCTGGTCGAGCGCCGATGCCGAGTTGTATTGAGGACCGACCACGCCCGCCAGGTCGTCACCAAGACCGTTGATGACAGGGACTACATACGTGGTGTACATATCGATGTGCATGCCGAATACGATGATGGCCCCCCACCCGATCATGCGGGATAGGAAGTCCATCACCGGCTCGTCGTTGTCCTCGCCCCTGAGGTAGGAAAACAGGATCAGTGTCACGTAGAGGGTGAAGCACGCGCTGACGAGGGGGCTGATCAACGCGATCATGTTGGCGGTGCCGTTCGACAGCGTACCTACGACCGTCTGATCGAAAAACTTGTAAATCTCACTAAAGGGTGTGATAGCTGGCGTAGGCATAAGACATTTGGAGCCACGGCCCCAACCTCCATGTGGTTATGTCGACCGAGGCTTAGCGCGCAAACTTGTCGGCGAACTCGCGCGAACGCTGCTCGGCGGCCAATTGCATTTCCGCCTGCTGCAACTGCATGGCCAGGTTGAGCCGGACTTGTTCGTTCTGAATGAGGGCGTTTTCCGCCGCCATCCGGTTTTGCAGGTCGGCGGCCGCCTTCATGTCGCCGGTCGCATCGGCCTGCTGCATGAGCGCGTTGATGTTCTGCACGCGCGCCAAGCTGGCGTCGTAGGCCTGCATCGTTATCGCCTTATTGGCGGCCAGGACGTCCAGCTGCCGTTTGCGGCCTCCGGTCGCATTCGGGTCGAAACCCTCGGCCGAGTAGATGGAAGTCGCCCGACTGCTCACGCCTTGGAGCTGGCCGTGCCGCACCTGGTCGTAGATACTGGCCCACTGATCCGGCAGGTAGGTCCGCAGCGCCGGATTGTTAAGGATCTGGCCGAGCCCACGTGAGCCGGTCATGGAGTCGTACTGATTCTTCAGGTGCGTGATTTGCTGGACCATCTGTTCGTACTGCTTGGCCCACTGGGCCATCGTCTGCACCTGGTTGATCATCGCCGGGACGTCCGAATTCACGTTGACCGTCCATTGCGCGTACACGACGGGCGAGGCGGCCGCACCAGCGATTGCCGCAAGTGCAAGTACTTTCAGCTGTTTCATGTGAGACTCCGTTGGTTGAGTTTTTCGCGTCCGCGAAAATCCAGGCAGGGGTTAGTTGCTGGTTTGCGCTTGGCGGCGCTGCCGCTTGCCGCGTCGGCGCCGCTGAAACTCGGGCATCCACACTTCCGGATCGACACCGACTTCCTCCACCACCTCATTGAAGATCGCGACGTTTTCCGTATTGCTCGACAGGATAGAAATGGCATCGTCCATGCCGTAAAGATCAAGCTTGGCAAAGCAGCTTTGGTTGCCCTGTTTGATGAGGAACGTCCGGGAATCCACTTCCAACCCCTTGAGCTGGTCGAATTCCTTGCGCGTCATTCCGCATCGCTCGTAGCTCTCGTATTCCGCTGATGGGTTCGGCAGGAAGATCTTGGTGATGGTCAGGTCGCGGATAGCGTCGAAGATCGGTGACTTGATTGCGTCCTCGGGCGACTGCGAAGCCATCACCAGGTACTCGTCGCGCTTGCGGCCCGTCTTGAGCACGTCGAACATCATCCCCGCCGTGGTCGGGTACATTGCCGGGACGTGGAATTCTTCGACCACCGTGGCCAGGAGACCGCCGCTGCGCTGCATCAGCTTCTTCAAATGCAGGAGGTAGGCCAACACCGGTTCCGTGGGCTCATAGCCAGGCTTGAGGAAATCGGAGACATCGAAGCCGACCACCCGTTCAGCCGTGATGCCAATGTTGCTGCCCGATGCGTTGTCGAGCGCCCAGGCAAAGCGGCCGTTGGCCGCACGGCACCATTTGCCGAGGCGCGCGGCTAGGCAGTTGCCTCCGACGTTGGGGATGTTTTCGAGCAAGCGGCTGAACTGGCGATGCTGCATGTCCAGGCCGAGCACGGCGTCGACGGCTACCTTAATCTGGCCCCCTTCCTCGGCGGTGATCTTACCCTTGTCGTCGCGACCGCACACCGTCACCAGCTCGTAGAGGAATTCCCGGGTTTCCGGGGTATCCGGCAGCTGGAAGGGCGCAAGGCCAGTCGGTTCGCCTTCCCGGACCGTGAGATACAGACCGGACAGGCCGGCGATGAAGAGTTTCAGGCCCTCGTCCTTGTCCAGCGCAAAGATCTTGGTGTCGAAGCGTTCGGTAAAGCCGATGATCGCCGTTTCAGTCGTCGTCTTGCCGGAGCCGGTCGTGCCTAGCAGCATCGTGTGACCGGCTAGCTTCTCGCCCTGGTTGTCCTCCCCCTCCTTCGAGTAGTGGAAGTTAAAGCTGTACAACGAGCCGGAAAGCGTCTGCAAGGGAATCACCGCTGACCCGTCACCAATGGGGTTGCCCGACGACTTGCCCGTCGAGTAGTTATGCAGCGAGAACGACGCAGCCAGATTCCGGCTCGCCTTCGGCATCGGCCGCGGAATCCACTTCGCACCAGGAACATGCGCAATGTAGGTGTATGGCGCCGAGGCGGTTGCCCTCATGAATCGCGTGCCGCATTGCGCAATAAAGCAGGTGGTG
The DNA here is from genome assembly GCA_913778765.1 of uncultured Massilia sp. Lineage (GTDB taxonomy): Bacteria > Pseudomonadota > Gammaproteobacteria > Burkholderiales > Burkholderiaceae_D > Telluria. The sequence goes on from CAJYXO010000158.1 coordinate 48,633, forward strand.
ACGAGCGTGCCGTCCATGCCTGCCTGTTTCTCCGTGTCGCCGTAGACCGTCAGCGCGCCGTGATACTCGCCAAATGCCAGCTCGCCAGTGCTCAGATACGCCTCCGCCTGCTCCAGCTCCTGCAGCTGGTGGCCGGCCTTGTCACGCACAGACTTCAACTTGTTGGCCTGCGACGAGACAGTCTTCTTGGCCTCCAAGATGCCAAGGCACTTGAAACCTTGGGTAAAGATGAATTCGGCCGGCAGCTCCAGGATCTTGTCGAACATCCCGTTCACCGTACTATCCGGGAAGTCCTTCATGTCGTAGTGCACCGCAAAGCGCGTATGGGTTTCGGTCCGGATCTCTGTTACCTCGTAGCCGAAGTGGGGCCAGGCGTTAGGTACCAACTCATGCGCCGGCGTCGCCGTCACCGGCATCTCTTCCTCGACCCCATTGATCAAGGTCCCGAGGAACTTGTAGACATCCGAAAAGACGATGCCGTTGTGTTGATACGTCCCCAGGATTTCCGGGTCATAGCTCGAGAACGACTTTGCAAGCTGGTCGCCCAAGTCTTCCAGCTCCTTCACGCCTTCGGCCAAGTCGTCGTACTTCAACAGAACCGAGATATAAAACACGTTCTCGTAGTAGTTGCCGGTCGTGAAACGCTTCAGGTATTCCGAGGCGAACTGCCGCATAAATGCCGACTTGAAAGCGAACTTGCTGGTGAAGTTGATGCGGCGGCGCTGCAGCGTCGTCCAGAAGGCCAGCCGGTTGCCCTTCGACTTGGCTGCCGCTGCGATGACGCGGTTCCGCTGGTCAAAGCGTGTCGAGATCTCGCCCTCGGAAAGGGACTCGAATGCCATGCCAGACAACCGGATCACCAACAGCGCGCGGCCGTCTTGGTAGTTCACGACGCGAGGCGACACATGCCGGCCGATTTTAGGCAGCTTTTCCTCGACCGCCGGCTGGCCGGCCAGCTCCTGCTCACTGATGACCGGCCGCTTGGTCCTTGAAATAACGCTTGTAAACATGCTTCCTCCGTCCGTACTTCATCGGCGCCAGGGTGTGGGTCCCACCGAAGTACTTGGCATTTTGTTTTCCCAGCCAGCACTTGAACTCCAGCCAGGTTATGCGCAGTGCCTGGTCGTCGTCCTTGCAGGTGTCCCTGCAGTAGAAGAAGATCGGCACGCCGATCGCGGCCAGTAAAAGCCCTCCGGGGCCGAGGAATAGCGCCCCTAGCGTTCCGGCTACCAGACTAAGGAACGCGATCAAGATGGCCGCTACGAGAGGGACGCCCTTAAGCATGGCGACCCTCGCGAGAGCGTTGTAAGAGGGATATTTCGCTCTCTCTTCCATGTTCAGCCATAGACCGCGTATGCCCAGGCCGCTAGCACCGGCACGCCGCCGACCACGGCGACCTTGCCGATCGCGTAGCCGAGGTCGATCCACTGGATTTTTTCGCCGGCGAGTTGCACGCACTTGAAGGTCAGATAGGAAACGGCGCAAACACCGATGAAGGCAAACAGCCAGGTGTTAAAGCTGGTGACTGCGGACGTACCAGAATTTAGGCCGCCTCCGGTTTGTGCCAGAGCCAGTGCCGGCGCGGCAGTGATGAGCGCAAACGTCAACAGAGAAAGAGGTTTTTTCATGGCAATACCTATAAGGGAAGTTATAGCTCGTTAAAAACGTCCCAGCCGGCCGGCTTCTTGTCGTCGGCCTTCGAGACAACTTCGGTCGTTGGACCGGTGGCCACCGGTCGGACCGGGATCACCTTTGCGCCTTTCGGCTTGCTGGAGATGACAGAAATCGCTAGCGCGGCAGTGCTCGAACGATCCGTCTTTGCGTTACTGAGAACCTTGTCGACATAACTTGCTTGATTACCCTCCTTTCGTTGGCCGGTAGCGAAATTGCCGCTGTAATAGCAAGACAGAGCCGCGCGCACTGCTGCGTCGCCTTTACCAAAAGCGCTTGTGGCGCGGGTCAGGCACTCGCGGTAGATGTCGGCGCCGGCCTTGGAATTTGCTTTTGGATCGAAAGCGGTTTGAATGGTGAGGCCGTACCGCTGGAAATTCGTTTTATTAACTTGGCGGCAGCCGACGCTGAAGTTGAAACCTTGTGCCTCAAGTGATAGGGCTGTGGCGATGGCCTCGTCAACGTTGCGGGGTTGACGAACGAGTAGGCCACCTACGACACCGATCGCGAACTCGTTACCCGATGATTCAGTTTTTACCAGTCCATGCTCTAGTTGACTCTGGACGTACTGATCGCAACCACTTGCAGCCGATGCTAGCCCCGGGGCACATACGAGGGCGAAGCTACCTACCCATTTCAAACCACGCATGACTACCCCCATTCGTAGGTCACAAAGACGAGGTTCCTTAACTCAAATCACATTTCTCGCGTCCGCAGAAATTCGAATTGGCGTTGGGACTCACACCAATCTCATACGCATAAAGAATATGCGAGCGCGTTTCAGGGTTTGTTGTGCAAAATCAGAATTTGTTATACAAAATCAAATTTTGTTAGAGGGAAGGTATTTGGCTGGGCGAAGCTCCGACAGTTGCATGTCTGCACGTACTTTTCCTATTAGAAAAGAAAAATTGCATAACCTTTAACTATCGAGAGTCTATTCTTTTGAGATGAGTCCGGCAATTCACACGGCGTGAAATATGACATTCCTTTGATATTGGTAATATTTTTTTAACTAATGAGGGGAACTTTTCGCACAATGGGTTTGCGTATCGGAGCACAGGGTCTAGCTTGGCTCCCAAGTAAGCGTACGGCTAGCGGCCGCAACTGTCACAGGAGGGTTGCTGAAAATTAAAATTTAGGCAATAACGTTGTCGCTCTACAATTTTTTAGCTAGCAACCAACACTTTTGTGAGAGCTTTCCCTCGAGATGAGAGCTCGAAGGCTCAATGTGGAAATGGTTATTTCGGAGCCGGCTGTGCGTTTGGCGTTCGCCGGCTTGGGATCGAAGTAATAGGGGAGGTACGTACTTTCGTCGAAGTAGCCGGCATTTGCACGGTTTGAAAGCCTGACGTCATTTGATCGATGCTGGCTTAGGTGTGGAGGGGAGGTCTTCTGGCCACAAAGCAAACTTTGCTGGCGCATCCGACCGGAAAAATATTAGTTCTTGGTCATGATGTCTCTCGGCTATCCTGAGTAGGAGATCGCCGTGTCCCTGAAGCTGTCCGTCAAGTCGATCAGTACGTGCAGCATGAGCCAAACAAAAATTGCGAACTGACAGGATTGCGGGGCTGACCAGAATCGCTGTCTGTCATGGCGTGATTGAGCCCTAAGCCACCTGACGCTTGAAGGCCCAGCTGTTTATCTCGAGCATGACGCGCTGACAGTCAGGGCAAACTTCTTGAACAAATTGAACGGCTGCGGCGGGATCGCGCCAGGATTTGAGAGCGCCGCGCTCGGTCAACAGCTCGTTCTCGATGGCGCTGCTTAGCATCTTTAACGTCACAAACCAGAAGCCGTCGCCCGTGCGCTTGATAGTGATTGCGCAGTTGTCAGGGCTTGTCCCTACGATGGCGGCGAACTCGCTTTTTTTCAGGCCCATGTTCTTTTGACGTTCGTTGACAGACGTATTGTATGGTACGTCGCGAATTTGCTGGAACCGTTCTGTAATTTGGCTATTCTTGCCGCGAAGTGAGAATTTGATTTGGAATCAGCGCAAGAATCGACAGGGCGAGCTTCGTCGGCGAGAAGTGCCCCAACGAAAGTTGCAGCATGAATACGCTATAAACCGTCCGGGTTATCTGCGAGGCAGATTGTGTAAGTTAGCTTCTGATGGTTTGACTGCTCAGGTGCTTGTGGCAGTTTGCCTCAGCTTTGGCCTCCCAGTGTAGTCGCTTGGGCAACGAGCAGCGTCCGCTAGCACAACCCCACCTACACTCTTATAATGTAGCGAATCTGTTATCGTCCAATGCGCTATCCCCGCCGAATCCGCCTTGTGAGCGCCGTTGTCGCGCTGTTGAGCCTCCTGTTCATGCAGGCGGCCTTGGGTGCCTACGCCTGCCCAAATCTGATTCCGCCCCAAAAAGCACCGATGCTGGACAGTTCCGGCCAGCCCATGGCAAATTGTCCGGAGGCCGACAAGCAAAGCCCCACGCTGTGCTACGCGGACACGCACAAGCAGACGCCATCGCTCGATAAGCCTGACGCTCCTTCGGTGATGCCTTTCGTCGCAACCGGATTCGCGCTACCTCTACTGTGGCCGGAGGACGGGGTTTCGATGCCTAATCCTCCTCTGGTTTTTCTACACGCCTCCGGCACATCGCCACCGATAGCGATACGCCACTGCTGTTTCCGCCTGTAGCCTCCAGCTGCCGAGTCATCGTTCCGCCGCGTTATGTACGCGGCGGCGCCGTTCTTCGCACTCTGGAGCTTTCACATGCAATTCCTTCACCTCACCAGGAGGCGCACGCCGTGCCGCCCCGACGTGATTCGCTCAACGCTTGCGTTCGCATTGCTATTGGGCCTTGCCTTACCTGATGAACCGGCCTTGGCGGCCGGTGCAGGCCTGACGCTGTCGCAGGCGCAGCAGCGCGCCCTGGAGCGCTCGCGCTCCTTGCCGGCACAGGACGCCTCCATCGCCGCCGCCCGGGAGCTGGCGGTTGCCGCCGGGCGCCTGCCTGATCCGGTCCTGCGCGCCGGCATCGACAACCTGCCGGTCAGCGGTTCCGACCGCTTCAATATCGGTTCCGACTTCATGACCATGCGCAGGATCGGCGTCTCTCAGGAACTGACCGCGTCAGACAAGCGACGCCTGCGCGCCGACCAGCTGGAGCGTACGGCCGACAAGGCCTCCGCTGAAAAGGAAGTGGAGACCGCGCGCATCGAGCTCGAAACTGCGCAGGCCTGGCTGGACTTATATTTTGCGAAGCAGATGGCCGACCTTGTTCGGCAACAGGTCAGCCAGGCGCAACTCGACCTGCAAGCAGCGGAAGCCGCGTACCGGTCCGGCAAGGGGAACCAGGGCGACGTATTCGCGGCTCGGGGACGTATCGGCGCTGCCCAAGATAAGGTCAGCGAGTTCGATACCCGCGTGAGAACGGCGCAGAGCACCCTGGCACGCTGGGCCGGCCCGGAT
>CAJYXO010000159.1 GCA_913778765.1 uncultured Massilia sp.
CCGGGACCGCATTCGGCACCGTGCCGGGCTGCTGCGGCTGTACGGTCAGCGGCTGCGGCTGCGGCTGCACCTGTCCACGGCGGGTAAAACCGTCGCGGTCGGCGCGCGCGGTGTCGATGCGGCCGTCGCCGTTGCGGTCGGCACGGTTGTCGCGCCTGTCCTCGAAGCGCGTGCGGTCGAAGCGGTCGCGGTCGCGGTCATGGTCGCGGTCGGCCCGGTCGGACGGCGCGCCGCCGCGGTGCGGACGGTTCGCCGGCGCCGGCGGCGCGCTGGCCAGCGGCACGCCCGGGTTGCCGTCGACGTTCCCGCCGCGGTTGCCGCCATGGTTGCCGCCGCGGTTGCCATCCCTGTGCGGCAGCGCCGGCGGCACGACGGCCAGCGGCGCGCCCGGCACGTTCACCCGGTGGCCCGCATTGAAGCGGTCCTGCGGCACCACCGTCAGGCCGTTCGGCCGGTAATCGCGGCCGCGGTGCGGGTCGGGGCGCACGTGGCTGTTGAACCAGGCCAGGCGCCGCTCGGAGGCATGCCAGGTCGGCACGTAGCGGTCGTGCGGCGACAGCGGATACCAGCCGAAGCCCGGCCGCCGGCTGCGGTCGCGGAAGGTGATGCTCCAGTCGGCCCCGCCGACCCAGCCGACCAGCGCCGGCGCCCACACGAGGTGTTCGGCGCGGCTGCCCGGCGCCCACGCCCAGCGGCGGTTCACGTAGACCCAGCGGCCGTAGTGGAAGGGCGCGTAGCCCCAGGGCGCGTTGTCGACCCAGGTCCAGCCCCAGGGCTCGATCCAGGTCCAGCTGCCGTCGCGGTAGGGCACCCAGTCGGCGGCCACGGCGGGCGTCCACAGCGGGCCGTATTCGCTGTCGCTGCGCCAGCTGCCGTAGCGGTCGAGGTCTTCGTAGCCGGTCATCTCGGTGGTCACGTAGCGGCGCGATGCGGCCTGGTCGTCGAGGCGGTCGCGCGAGGCCGACCAGGCGTCGAAGCCATCCTGCACGGCGCCGGCGGTGCGCATGTCGTCGTCGCTGACTTCCGCGCGCTTGCCGGCGCGGACCGTCAGCTGCGAGGCGCCGGCTTCGACCAGGGCCATGCCGTCGAACACGTTGACGCTGCTGGTGTCGCGCACGCGCTCGGCGTCGATGCGGACCTTGCCCGGCTGTTGCAGGTGCACGCGGACCTGCGGCGTGACCAGCTCGAAGCCGCGCAGCACGTCGGCGTTTACGATGCGCACGCTGGCGCTGCCGTAGTGCAGGCGCAGGCGGATGTTGTCGTCGTCCAGTTCGACCACTTCGAGCGAGGAATCGCCGTCCAGGCGGATCGAGGTCGAGCCGATCCGGAGTTCGGTGCGGGCGCCGCTGGCGGTGGTCAGCATATTGCCCGAGGTGACTGGCCAGTTGACCTGGGCCGGATTCATCTCGGCGCCGACGTCGCCGCCGATGCTGACCGCGCCCTGGGTCAGGGCGACGCGGCCGACCCGGGCCGGCGGCTCGTCCGCGGCCACGGCCAGGGCCGAGAGGGTGGTGAAGGCCAGGGCTAAGGCCGACTTCAGGATCGGATTGGGCATCGCGCGTCTCCAGCGAGGGATTGTTCTTGGTTTATACCCGCAAACAACGCTTCAGACAGTACCGCGGACGACGCCAGTTACAAATCGTTGCGAAACAGCTATTTACGAATGCCGCTTCACGAGGAACAGCAGGCAGCCCATCGCGATCAGCACGGCGCCGAAGAAACGGTTCTGCATCTTGACCGCATGCTCGTCGCGGAAAAAGCGCTGCATCGACGAGGCCAGGAAGGCATAGCCGTGCATCACGGTGGTGTCGATGACGACCATGGTCACGGCCAGGATCGCCAGCTGCAGCAGCATCGAACCGTCCTTCGAGATGAACTGGGGCAGCACCGCGACCATGAAGATGATCCCTTTCGGATTGGTCGCGTTGGTCAGAAAGCCGGTCAGCACGCGCTGGCCGAACGAGGGGTGGGCGGCCAGGCCGGCGGTCGGCACGCCGCTGGCCTTGGCCTTCGCGCGCCACTGGCCGATGCCCAGCCAGATCAGGTACAGCGCGCCGGCGACCTTCACGGCGGTGAACACGGACTCGGAGGCCAGCACCAGTGAGCCGACGCCGGCGCCGGCGATGACCAGCACCAGGATCAGGCCCAGCTGCAGCCCCAGCACGGTGGCGCTGGCCTTCTTGAGGCCGTAGGCGAGGCCGTGCGACATCGACAGCACGGCGCCGGAACCGGGGGAAATGGCGATCAGGACGCCGGCGACGACGAACGCGATCCAGGTGGAGAGCAGCATGCGGAGCCAGGAATCAGGAAGAGGAATGCGGGAGGAATGCGGGTGAAACAGGCTGGGCGCGCAGCAACCGGCGTGGTTGTCCGGGCTGCGGCCCGCTGCAAGGAAGCGTCGAACTTCGCAGCTTACTTCTTCTTCGGGTTGACGGCGGCCTTCAGGGTGGCGCCGGCAGCGAAGCGCGGGGTCTTCGATGCGGCGATCTTGATGACTTCGCCGGTTGCCGGGTTGCGGCCTTTGCGGGCAGCGCGCTTGGTGACCGAGAAAGTGCCGAAGCCGGTGATACCGACCGTGTCGCCCTTTTTCAGACGCTCGGTGATGATGTCGATGACGGTGTTCACTGCGTCGTTGGCAGCGGCACCCGACATTTCGGTACGCTTCGCGAATTCCGCGATCAGTTCGCCTTTTTTCATAAATCCTCCGGGTTGAAAGAGCCGGAAGATTAGCATAATTAATTGCCCGGTGTAATCTCTAAAACAAGACGTACGCTGGCCGTACGCCTTGTCGTAGCGGGCTGTCTGCGTTTTCGCAGGTTCAGGCGGACACTAAACTGGCCTCCTGCACAGCCAGACGGGTGCGCAGGGCGGCATTGATCAGGGTCTGGTAACCGGTGCCGGTGCGCTCGGCGCGCATGCGGAACTCGTCCAGTACCTCGTCGTCGAGGTAGATGGTGATGCGGGTCTTGCGCTTCGGCGGGCGGGCGCGGCGGCGCGGCGCGACGGGCAGTTCCAGGTTCGTGAAATTGGCGAGGTGGGTGGTCATGGCGTCTCCTTCGTCGGAAAGGCTGCTGCACCGCAGCCAATGTTGTCACTATACGTAGGGCGCGGCGGCGGCGGTCCCGGAAAGCGACGAGATGCAGATTTGCGGGGTTGAAACGCAAAAAACGCGTCTGAGCCGTGTGAAGAACTTGTGAAGCCTCGGTTAAGATGTGGCCATCTTGATATTGGGAGCAGGACAATGGCTGCAGGTAGTTTGCTGGCGTTAATCGACGATATCGCGAGCGTGCTCGACGACGTCGCCCTGATGAGCAAGGTGGCGGCCAAGAAGACCGCCGGTGTGCTGGGCGACGACCTGGCCCTGAACGCCCAGCAGGTGACCGGCGTGCATGCCGACCGCGAACTGCCGGTGGTCTGGTCGGTGGCGCTGGGCTCGCTCAAGAACAAGGCGATCCTGGTGCCGGCCGCGCTGGCGATTTCCGCTTTCCTCCCGCAGGCGATCACGCCGCTGCTGATGGTGGGCGGCGCCTATCTCTGCTTCGAGGGTTTCGAGAAGGTCGCCCATAAGCTGCTGCACAGCGCCGAGGAAGACGCCGCCCACGAAGAGGAGCTGGCCGAGGCGCTGGCCGCGAATGCCGACATGTGCGAAGTCGAAAAGGAGAAGATCAAGGGCGCGATCCGCACCGATTTCATCCTGTCGGCGGAAATCATCGTGATCGCGCTGGGCGTGGTCAACGAGGGGAACGCATCGTTCGGCGCCCAGGTGGCGGCGCTGGTGGCGGTGGCGGTAGCGATGACGATCGGGGTCTACGGCGTGGTGGCCGGCATCGTCAAGATCGACGACCTCGGCCTTTATTTAAGCCGGAAAAGCGGCGCCGCCGCGCGCGCGATCGGCAACCTGCTGCTGGCTGCCGCCCCGCGCCTGATGAAATCGCTGTCGGTGATCGGCACCGTCGCCATGTTCATGGTCGGCGGCGGCATCATCGGCCACGCCTTCGAACCGCTGCACCATATTGCGGAAAGCGCGGCCCATGCGATGGCCGGGGTGCCGGTCATCGGCGGCCTGCTGGCGGCGGTGACGCCGACCCTGATCGATGCCGTGGCCGGCGTGGCGGTCGGCGCGGTGGTGCTGCTGGGGGTGACGATCGTGCAGCGCCTGCGCGGTAAAAAATAGCTTACACGTTCCTTACGTGCGCCTGGTGTTGCGTATTTGCATCTACGCAATTGGACGAATTGACAAGGATAAATACGCGGCACAGTATCGTTGGCATCCCAACAAGAAGGAACAAGAGATGATCCAACGATTCGCGCCGCAAAAAACCGTACTCGCCTTGTCGATTGCCTCGCTGTTCGCCGGGGCCGCGGCACAGGCCCAGGACACCGTGGATGCGCCCGCCGCCACCGGCAGCGGCCCCACCGTCGTCGTGACCGGCACCCGGGTGGCCAACCGCACCGCCCTCGACACCGCGTCCCCGGTCGACATCATCTCTGCCGACACCCTCAAGACCACCGGCTCCACCGAACTGAACCAGGCCCTGGCCGTGGCCCTGCCGTCGCTGAACTTCCCGCGCCCCTCGCTGACCGACGGCACCGACACGATCCGCCCGGCCACCCTGCGCGGCATGGCGCCGGACCAGTCGCTGGTGCTGGTCAACTCGAAGCGCCGCCACGCATCCTCGCTGGTCAACCTGAACGGCAGCATCGGCCGCGGCTCGGCGGCGGTCGACCTGAACACGATTCCCTCGGCGATGGTGAAGACCATCGAAGTGCTGCGCGACGGCGCCGCCGCCCAGTACGGCTCGGATGCGATTTCCGGCGTGGTCAACGTCCGCCTGCGCACCGACCGCAGCGGCGGCGAAGGCTCCATCGTCTACGGCGTGCACAAGACCGAATACGACCTGCTGAACGACGTCGCCCCGGCCGGCGCCACCTGGACCGCCCCGACCTCGCGCAAGCGCACCGACGGCCAGACCGCCACCGTCAGCGCCTGGAAGGGCCTGGCGCTGGGCGAGAACGGCTACCTGACCCTGGCCGCCGAATACAAGAACCAGGAACACACCGAACGCGCCGGCTACGACATGCGCCAGCTGTATCCGAAGGTCGGCACCGCCTACGACCCGCGCGAACTGACCATCAACCGCTTCGACGCCTGGTACGGCGAGCCGGAAGTGAAGCAGTCGACCCTGTTCGTCAACGCCGGCAGCAACCTGTCCGGCGACGTCAAGGTCTACGGCTGGGCCAGCTACCAGAACCGCGACGCCCGTTCGGCCGGCTACTTCCGCACCCCGCAGGACGCGCGCAACATCCCGTCGATCTATCCGGACGGCTTCCTGCCGATCATCGCGCCGACCGTCAACGACTACAGCGCCGCCGCCGGCGTGAGCTGGATGGCCGGCGCCTGGGACATGGATGCGTCCATCGTCTACGGCAAGAACAAGATGGATTACGAGATCCAGAACACCCTGAACCGCTCGATCGGCCCGGCCAGCAAGACCGTGTTCGATGCCGGCGGCTTCGGCTACGACCAGACGGTGCTGAACCTGACCGGCGTGCGCAAGGTGGACGCCGGCGGCCTGGCCTCGCCGCTGAACGTGGCGGTCGGCATCGAAGCGCGCCGCGAAGGCTACCAGCTGAACGCCGGCGAACCGGACTCCTACCGCTACGGCGGCGTGGTGCTGGCCAACGGCACCCCGGCGGCGCCGGGCGCCCAGGTGTTCCCGGGCTTCCGTCCGGCCAACGAAACCGACGCCAACCGCAATGCCGTCGGCGCCTTCGTCGACCTGGAAGCGAACGTCACCGACCAGTTCCTGGCCTCGGCGGCGATCCGCGGCGAGCATTACTCGGACTTCGGCAGCAACCTGTCCGGCAAGCTGTCCGGCCGCTACGACTTCAGCAAGGCCTTCGCCCTGCGCGGCTCGGTGCAGAACGGCTTCCGCGCGCCCTCGCTGCAGCAGCAGAACTTCACCTCGACCTCGACCAACTTCATCAACGGCGTGCCGTTCGAGATCACCACCTTCAAGCCGACCGACGCGGTCGCGGTGGCGCTCGGCGCCAAGCCGCTGAAGGCGGAAAAGTCGACCAATTACTCGCTGGGCGCGGTGCTGCGCATGGATCCGCTCACCATCACGGTGGACGCCTACCGCATCGACGTGACCGACCGCATCATCCTGTCCGAGAACCTGACCTCGGCGGCGGTGCGCAACTACATCACCTCGCGCGGCTTCATCGGCGTGGGCGGCGGCCGCTTCTTCATCAACGGCGTCGACACCAAGACCACCGGCGTCGACGTCGTCGCCAGCTACCCGCTGAACCTCGGGTCGAGCGGCCGCTTCGACTTCACCCTGGCCGGCAACTTCAACAAGACCGAAGTCACGAAGGTGCCGACCACCGCCGAGCTGGCGGCCCTGAACCCGGCGCCGGTGCTGTTCGACCGCCTGAACGTGCTGACGCTGGAGAAGGGCCAGCCGAAGAACAAGATCACGGCCAGCGTGAACTGGAAGCTGGCGCAATGGGGCCTGACCGCGCGCGCCACCCGCTACGGCGAAGTGCTGTCGCCGGGCACCACGCCGGCCTTCGACTTCGTGATCCATCCGCACACGATCGTCGACCTGGAAGGCCGCTACGCGCTGACCAAGCAGATCAACCTGGCGCTGGGTGTGGACAACGTCTTCGACCAGTACTCGGAAACGCTGCCGCCGTCGCTGAACACGACCAGCAATACGCCGTTTGCGAACTACACGCCGTTCGGGACCGGCGGGCGGTACGTGTACGCTCGCGCGAACTACAGCTTCTGAGTTTTCCGCCGTCGTTCCCGCGCAGGCGGGGATGACGGCCTGGCTCCGCCGGCTCAGCATCGCCCCCACCGCCAGTCCAATCCCGAACACGCCTTACACCACCGCCAGCGAAGGCCGTGACAGGTGCTTTCCGTGACCCGGCGTCAGCCGGTAATTTCTGGTTCATGGTCAGCAAGCCAGTCTAGAATGTCGCATCTCTTTTTCAAAGGATGGTCATGTCGCGCTTCAAGCTTGGTCTTGCTTTCGTTCTCGCTTCCAGCAATGCGTTCGCAGCGCCCCCTGCCTGGGTTGCCCGCAGCGACGCCTACACCCAGCCGGTCCTGAAGGACACCGGCAAATACCATCCCGAAGAGTCGACCCAGCTCGGCGACGAGAGCTTCGACACCATGGTCGCCGACTACAAGCCGCGCGACTACGAACGCGAACTGGCCGATACCGAGAAACGCCTGGTCGAGCTGCGCCGCCAGCGCGCCGGCGAGAAGGATGCGAGGGTGGCGCAGGATCTCGACATCCTGATCGACTCGCGCGAAAAACAGGTGGCCAGCATGAAGCTGGAGCGCCAGTACCTGCTCGACTACACCAACGTGAGCGAACTGGTGTACGGCGGCCTGCGCGCCCTGCTCGACCCGCGCAACAAGCCGGAACGCCAGAAGCTGGCCCTGGTGCGCCTGAAGCGCTATGCCGGCAAGGAAGCGGGCTATACGCCGATCGCGACCCTGGTCCGCGCGCGCACCGAGGAACGCCTGGCCGACAAGGCGCTGATCGGCCCGTACGCGGAAGAAGTCGAGGAGGGCCTGAACAACCAGGCCACCTACCTGGACGGCATCGAAGACATGTTCAAGAAGGCCGGGCTGGGCGGCTGGGAAGCCGACCTGGCGGCCCTGCGCCAGCAGGTCAAGGATTACGACGCCTTCGTGAAGAGCCGCGTGCTGCCGCGCGCGCGCAAGGACGTGCTGCTGCCGGAAGCGATCTACGTGAACCGGCTGAAGAACGTCGGCGTCGACATCGCACCGGAGCAGATGATCGAACGCGCCAGCTTCGACTTCCAGGAAGTGCGCGACCAGATGCAGGTGGTGGCGAATACCATCGCGGCCCAGCGCGGCATGAAGTCGAGCGACTACCGCGACGTCATGCGCGAACTGAAGAAGACCTCGATTCCGCCCGATCAGCTGCTGGGCTTCTACCGCGCGCGCCTGAAGGACATCGAAGGCATCATCCGCCAGCACGACCTGGTGACCCTGCCGGCGCGCGAAGCCAACATCCGCACCGCGACCCCGGCGGAGGCGGCGCGCACGCCGGCGCCGTTCATGAATCCGCCGCGCATGATCGGCAACACCGGCGAATACGGCGAGTTCGTGATCCCGCTGTCGAACCCGAACGCGAAGTCGAAGGAAAAGATGAACGACTTCGACTTCGCCGCCATGTCCTGGACCCTGGCCGCGCACGAAGCGCGTCCGGGCCACGAGCTGCAGTTTGCGTCGATGGTGGAGCAGGGCATGTCGGTGGCGCGCGCCCGCTATGCCTTCAACAGCACCAACGTCGAAGGCTGGGGCCTGTACTCGGAAGCGCTGGTGCTGCCTTACATGCCGCCGGAAGGCCAGCTGGTCTCGCTGCACGCACGCCTGCTGCGCATGGCGCGCGCCATGCTCGACCCGCAGATCAACCTGGGCCGCATGACGCCCGTGCAGGCCAAGGATTTCCTGATGAAGGAAGTGGTGCTGTCCGAACCCTTCGCGCAGTCGGAAGTGGACCGCTATTCCTACCGCAGCCCGGGCCAGGCCACCGCCTATTACTACGGCTACGTGAAGCTGCGCGCGCTGAAGACCCTGGCCGAGATCGAACTGGGCGACCGCTTTCATTTAAAAGCCTTCAACGACTTCGTGATCGCCCAGGGCATCCTGCCGCCGAAGCTGATGCGTGAAGCGGTGCTGCGAGATTTCATTCCGGCACAAAAAGCCCGGGTGGCGGCGAACTAGGCGCTATCCTGCGCCGCCGGGCGCCGGTTTTCGGTATGGTTATCTCCACCCTTTTCACCGACAATACGGAGGTAACATGCGCAAGATGATCATGATGGCCATTGCCGGCTTTCTGCTGAAAAAAGTGCAATCCAAATTCGCGAAACAGACCTATCAAGGCAATCCGGTCCGCCGCGTCTGACGGCGGACTTGCTTCGATCACGGGCCCGTTCTGTTCAGGACGGGCTTTTTTGATGGATGGAGGGCAACGATGCGGGCTTACCAGATTCTTCCCGGCGATGGCATCGACGGGCTGCAATGCGTGGATTTTCCTGAGCGCGAATTGGGCACCGGCGAAGTGCGGGTGCGCGTGCATGCGGTGTCGCTGAACTACCGCGACCTCATGGTTGCGGGCGGCAATTACCTGGTCACCGTCGACGATCCGATCATCCCCTGTTCGGATGGCGCCGGCGAGGTGCTGGCGGTGGGCGCGGGCGTGCACCGGCTGCAGGCCGGGGACCGGGTGGCCGCCTCCTTTTTCCCTTATTGGCAGGATGGCCCGACCGGACCGGACAAGATCCGCCATTCCCTCGGTGGCGACATCGACGGCATGCTGGCCGAGGAAGTCGTGCTGCCGGAAGACGCGCTGGTCAAGATCCCGCCGGCGATGAGCTTCGTCGACGCCTCCACCATGCCCTGCGCCGGCGTCACCGCCTGGAACGCGATCTTCGAATCCAGCAACGGTATCCGCCCCGGCGATACCGTGCTGCTGCTGGGGACCGGCGGCGTCTCGGTGCTGGGCCTGCAACTGGCGCGGGCGGCGGGACTGAAGACCATCATCACCTCGTCCAGCGACGAAAAGCTGCAGCGTGCGCGGGAACTGGGCGCGCATCACACCATCAATTACCGCAGCTTTCCGGAATGGCAGGAAGAGGTGCTGCGCCTGACCCATGGCGTGGGCGCGCACGTGGTGCTGGAGGTGGGCGGGCAGGGCACCGTCAACCGCTCGGTGGCGTCGACGGCGATGGGCGGCAGCGTCGCCATCATCGGCGGCGTCAGCGGCTTCGGCGGCGAAGTCAATCCGGCCACCCTGCTGGCCGGCGCCAAGCGCATGGTCGGGATTTTCGTCGGCAGCCGGAGCATGCTCGACAAGGTGATGCGCTTCGCCGATACCACCGGCCTGCAGCCCGTGGTCGACCGCGTGTTTACCTTCGACCAGGTGAAGGAGGCTTACCGCCACATGGAATCGGGCTCGCACTTCGGCAAGGTGGTGATCGCCGTCGCCGGACGCTGACTCAACGCCGGATCGGCACCAGTTCGATCTCGTACAGCTTCGGCCACAGCTTGCCGGTCACGTACAGCTTGCGGTGCTTGCTGTCGTACGCGATGCCGTTCAGGACCGCGTCCACCGAGCTGGTGCCGCGCTGGGCCGGCGGCAGCAGGCCGGTGAGGTCGATCCAGCCGACCACCTTGCCGCTGTCCGGGTCGATGCGCGCGATCACGTCGGTGCCCCAGACGTTGGCGTAGATCTCGCCGTCGACCACTTCCAGTTCGTTGAGCTGGGCGATCGGCTTGCCTTCGGCCGTGACGCTGATGCGGCGGCGTTCTTCGAGCGTCTTCGGGTCGAGCACGCGGATTTCAAAGCTGCCGTCGCTCATGTAGACGTTCTTCGCATCGCTGGCCAGGCCCCAGCCTTCGCCCTTGTAGTTGAAGCGGCCCTTCAGCGCAAAGGTCCTGGCATCGTAGATGAAGCCGACGTTCGACTGCCAGGTCAGGCCGACGATGGTGTCGCCGACCGGCGTCGAGCCTTCGCCGAAGTATTCGTCGGCCAGCGCCTTCTTCTGCAGCACCTTGCCGGTCTTGAGGTCGACACGGCGCAGTGTCGATTGCCCTTTCTGGCCGGTGCTCTCGTACAGCTGCCCGTCCTTGATGAACAGGCCCTGGGTGAAGGCCTGCGGATCGTGCGGATAGGTGTTCTTGACCACGAAGCCGTAGACCGGGATCGCGGCCTGGGCGGTATTGACGCCCGCGACGGCAGAGACGACTGCGATGGCGGCGAGGGCGAAGGATACGGATTTCTTCAAGGTGGCTCCTGGATCGGTGACGCGCTTAGTATGCCAGCAACGCGCCACCGCCGAGCAGGTTGACCTCGCGCGGGCGACGCCGGTGGTAAGCTTGCGCCACCATGCAAAAGAAGATCCTCACCTACCTGCAGCTGCCGCCCGGCAGCGAGCCGCCGAAGCTTGACCATTTATCGCCTTTTCTCGCCATCGTGCTGGCCGAGGAAGAGGTCGACGAGCTGTGGCAGGCCGAGATCAGCCGCTGGCTGGTGGCCTCCGGCTGCCGCTACCTGCTGGCCTGGGGCAAGGATTGCGAAGCCTGGCACGATATGATGGACGATGCCAACCTGGAAGCCTTCGATTACGAGGATATTCCTGAAGAGGATTTTGTCATCACGACCTGGCACGAGGACGAAGAACGCGAGGAAGTGTTCTGGTTCGCCAAACACCGCGCGGCCCACCCGGCCCTGACATTCAAGGCCACCGTCATCCTCGACATCTCGCTGGTCAACCGTAAAGACGCCATCGAAGCGGAATACGCCGACGCCTGAGTTGCGGCCGCCGTCCAGCCGTCCGGAGCGTGTTTCGGTTTTGCGTTAGCATGCGGTCTGCAACCTGCTGCTGAACAAAGGAACCGGAATGGACAGTATCGACCTCGAAGTGCTGCACGCCTGCGCGCAATGGATCCGTGACGGCTTCCCCTGCGAGTACGTGACCGTGGTCCGCACCTGGGGTTCGAGCCCGCGGCCGGAAGGCGCGACCATGGCGATCCGCGCCGACGGCCTGGTGGTCGGTTCCGTGTCCGGCGGCTGCATCGAAGACGACCTGATTGCCGCCGTGCGCGAACAGGGCATCACCCGCACCACGCCGGAAGTGGTCACCTACGGCATCTCGGCCGACGAGGCGCACCGCTTCGGCCTGCCCTGCGGCGGCACGATCCAGCTGGTGGTCGAACCGCTCGGCCCGCACAGCCGCATGGAAGAACTCCTGGCGCTGGCCCAGCGCCGCGTGCTGAGCCGCCGCTCGCTGGACCTGCAAACCGGCGCGGTCGCGCTGTCCGCGGCGACATCCGACGAACAGCTGCACATGGCGGACGGTGTTCTCGTCAGCATCCACGGTCCGCGCCTGCGCATGCTGATCATCGGCGCCGGCCAGTTGTCGCAGTTCCTGGCGCAGATCGCGGTCGGCCTGGAATACCAGGTGACGGTGTGCGACCCGCGCGAGGAATACCGCGGCAGCTGGAGCCTGCCGGGGGTGGAGGTCGTGCATGCGATGCCGGACGACGTCGTGCTCGAGATGAAGCTCGACAGCCGCAGCGCCGTGATCGCCCTGACCCACGACCCGAAACTGGACGACCTGGCCCTGATGGAAGCGCTGAAAACGGAGGCCTTCTACGTCGGCGCGATCGGCTCGCGCGTCAACAATGCGCGGCGCCGCGAGCGCCTGCGTGAGTTCGACCTGTCCGAAGCGCAAATCGCCAGGCTGCACGGCCCGATCGGCATCTACATCGGCAGCAAGACGCCGTACGAGATCGCGGTGTCGATCCTGGCCGAGCTGACGGCGGTGAAGAACGGCGTCGCGCTGCCGGTGCAGATGTCGGTGGAAGGCGGCAAGGCGCTGGCCGGGAATGTGCCGGATAATCCGCTGGCGCCGCCGCTGGCCGCCTGAATCAACGCATCAGCAGCAGCACGGCCAGCACCAGCATCGTCGCACCAGTGAACGCTTCGATGCCGCGCCACACCGCCGGCCGGCCCAGCACGCAGGCGCAGCGGCGCGCGCCCAGGCCCAGCAACGAGAACCACATGAGCGACGCCAGCATCGCCCCGGCCGCGAAGGCGCCGCGGTGGCCGGCCGCCAGGCTGCTGCCGACCGCGCCCAGCAGCACCACGGTGTCCAGGTAGACGTGCGGATTCAACAGCGACATCGCCAGCACCGTGACGAGGGCGCGGCGGGCGGTGCCGCTGGCCTGCGCGCCTGCCGTGATCGGTCCGGCACTGGCGCCGCGCAAGACATTCATCCAGCAAAGCAGGCCGTACCACGCCAGGAAGGCGGCGCCGCCATAGCGCGCGGCAGCCAGCAGCCCGCGCGAGGACTCGACCAGCTTGCCGAGTCCGGCCATGCCGAGCGCGATCAGGGTGACGTCGACGATCACGCAGGCCGCCACCGTCAGTCCGACGTGCCGGCCGCTGACGCCGGTGCGGATCACATGCGCGTTCTGGGCGCCGATCGGCATGATCAGGCTGGCGCCCATGCCCAGCCCCTGTAGAAATACCTGCTGCGAAAACATGCTGCTCTCCCTGGTGAGAGCCAAAGGATCGCTGCTGGACACTGAATCTTCAATTACATTAACGAAATCTAAGCCACCTTAAATTTCGCTAACCCATGAAGATCGATCCGCGCCGCAGCGAAGCCTTCCTGGCCGCCATCGACGGCGGCAGCCTGGAAGCGGCGGCGAACCAGCTGAGCATCACGCCGTCGGCGGTATCGCAGCGCATTTCCGCGCTCGAGCACGACCTTGGCACGCCGCTGCTGATCCGCACCCGTCCCTGCCGTCCGACCGCGCCCGGCATGCGCCTGCTGCAGTTCCTGCGCCGCCGCGCGCTGCTGGAAGCCGAGTTCCTGGCCGAGATGGAGAACGACGACGTCCCGGTGCGGGTCACGCTGGCCGTCAACAACGACACCCTCGCCACCTGGCTGCTGCCGGTGCTGGCGCCGGTCCTGGCCAGCGAAGGCTTGCTGGTCGAATTCGTGCTGGACGACCAGTGGCACACGTTCACGCTGCTGGAACAGGGACGCGCCCTGGCCTGCATCTCCGGCGAGCCGGAACCGATGCGCGGCTGCACCGTGACGCCGCTGGGCCGGATGCGCTACCGCCTGGTGGCGTCGACGGCGTTCGCGCAGCGCTGGTTCCCGGACGGTTTTACGCGCGAAGCGGCGAAGAAGGCGCCGGTGGTGGTCTTCGACCGCAAGGATTCGCTGCAGGCGGCCTTCCTGCTGGAGCATTTCGATCTTCCGGCGGGGGCGTATCCCTTCCACTACGTGCCGGCCAGCGACCCCTTCGCCGATGCGATCCGGCTCGGCCTCGGCTACGGCATGCTGCCGCTCGAACAGTGCGCCGACATGCTGGCGTCCGGCCTGCTGGCCGACCTGACGCCCGATCTGCACCTGGACGTGCCGCTGTACTGGCATGCGTGGCGGATCCAGCCGCCGCGGCTGGAGCGCATGGGCGCGGCGCTGGTGAAGGGCGCACGGGCGGTGCTGCTGCCATTTGAGTAGGAATTTGTTACAAGGCCATGTCCGCGTGCTAGTCTTGTGCCGCGTTAAAAGCACAAGCGCCGATGCAGGCGCATCAGAACATACCCAAGGAGTCACCATGAAACGCCTGTTAGCCGCCGCCGCCGTGCTGGCGACCTTTGCCCAAGCCGCCTTTGCCGGCGAGATCACGCTGTTCACCGACAACGACTTCCGCGGCGCCCGCGTCAGCATCGACCGCGACGTCTACAACCTGGCGGACATCGGCTTCAACGACCGCGCCTCCAGCCTGGTCGTGCGTTCGGGCGTGTGGCAGATGTGCGAGCACAAGGACTTCGGCGGCTACTGCGCCGAATTCGGTCCGGGCGAATACCGTGAACTGCCGCGCTTCAACGACAGCGTGTCGTCGGTGCGTGAAGTTTCGCGCGGCCGCGGCTACGACGACCGCCGCGGCGGCCACGGCGGCCCGGGCTGGCGTGGCGACCGCGACGAGCGCGGTGGCCGCGACTGGCGCGACGAGCGCGGCGGCCCGCGCGGCGAGGCCGTCCAGCTGTTCTCCGGCCCGCGCTTCGAAGGCGCCGCGGTCAGTGTCTCCGGCGACTTCCGCTCGTTGAACGACGTCGGCTTCAACGACCGCGCCGGCTCGATCGTGATCAACGAGGGCCGTTGGGAATTCTGCGAGCACGGCGACTTCCGCGGCCAGTGCGTGGTGTTCGGCCCCGGCCGCTATCCCTTCCTGGAGGGGATGAGCGACCGCATCTCGTCGATGCGCCGGGTGCGCTGAGCCTCGTTCGCCCCATCTCAGGCCGCCACCGCCAGCAGTTCCAGCTTGAGTTCCTTCATCCCCGACGGCACGTAGATCGCGATCGACTGCGCCTGCAACATGCGTTCAACCATCTGTCCTTTGGATTCGAGCGCGAAATAACAGGTGTCGGGCCGCACCGGCACGGCGGCGGGCAGCTGCGGCGCATACTGCAGACGCACGCCGGGCAGGGCGGACAGCACGCATTTCTCGACGTCGTCGGGAGCGCCGACCTTGAAGCGCAGCGGCACCATGTCGACCAGCTCCAACGCCGGAATGGCGGCCGAGACGGCGATATAGAAGGTGGTCTTGTCGTCGATTTTTCCGGAGTCGAGCATGCCGTGGTGGTAGCTCGGCCGCACTTCGTTGAGGACGATGGCGAAGTACTTGGACGAGATCACGGTGTCGAGCAGCTCGCGGATGATCTGGTGGAGCTTCATGAAGCCAGGCGCCGGGTCGCTGTGCTGATAGGGCGGCAGGTCCGAAAGCAGCCAGCTCTTCGAGAAGGTCAGCAGCGCGCCGGCGGTGGCCAGCAACTGTTCGTACAAGCGCTCCGGATGCAGGTCGGGGTGGTGCAGGTAATGGGTCAGCGACGCGCAGGCGGTGCTGGCCGTGTGCAGCAGCCAGAACGAGGACATGTCGCCGGAGCGGAATTCGATCACGTTGCGGCTCGGCTCGCGCTGGTGGCCGTACAGGGCGCTGACCTTGGCCTGCAGCGCATCGAGCAGGCGGCGCAGTTGCAGGAAGATGGTCGGCGCCGCGCCCACCGACAGGCTGGGCGGCACGAAGCTCGGGTCGAGTTCGAAGCCGCCGGTGGCGGCGCGGCGCAGGCGCAGCAGCGGGAAGCAGGTGTAGGCGTCGCGCGGTTCGGTGTCCGCCACCAGCCGCACCGTCTTCTTCAGGTAGGCCAGCTGGGCGGGCGAAGCCTGGGTGTAGAGGTCGGGCGTTTCGAGGTTCGCCTGCACGAAGCGCACCGTATTGCTGTCCTGGCCGGGCTGGGCGAAATTGCCGGTGAAGGGTTTCAAGCCCGGCAGGGCGGCGTAATAGGTCACGCTCTGGCGCGATTCCAGGGTCGCCAGGTCGACCGTGGGCGGCAGCTCGTCGAGGCCGGGCGCGTCGACCAGTTCGCCATCTTGGAAGCGCAGCGACAGCGCCAGGATGCGCAGCACATTGCTGCCCAGGCCATCGCGGTCGATCTCCAGCCGTTCCACGCCCCATGAATACGGGTGCACCGCGTCGATGCTCTTGTGCAGCCGGTGTTCGTGGTATTGATCCTGACGCTGGAAATGCTGCGGCCGCAGCAGCAGGCCCTCGCCCCAAAGTACCTTGCTGTTCATGTCGCGTGTCCTCCTGTCGAGTCCACAACCATAGCTTTTTCGTGGCGGCCTTTTTACCGCAACCCGGCGCTGTCTTGCTCCCGCTCAAGGTTTTAGTGGCACCGTACCAACTGAACTATTTTTTCGGGCCGGTCTATGTAAGACTTTCCGTTCGATGAAGCGAGGGGGTGTCGATGAAAGGTTTCACGCCTGGTTTATTCGACCGCCTGCTGGGCGTGCCGACCCGTGCTGCAGCGGGTGGCGCCAACGGCGGCACGGTGTCGAGGATCACTGCCGAAGACCTCAAGGATGCGGTGGCGCGCGACCTCGAGGCCTTGCTCAACACCCGCGCCGTGATCGACGAAGAGCTGCTCAAGGACTATCCCGAGTGCAGCCGCTCGATCCTCAACTATGGCCTCAGCGATTTCGCCGACCGTTCGCTGTCCAGTCCTTCCGACCGCGCCCACATCTGCGCCTGCCTGGAACAGGTCATCGCGCGCCACGAGCCGCGCCTGCGCAACGTGAAGGCCTCGCTCGAGATCCGCGAGGGCGCGGTGAACCGCCTGAACTTCTCGATCACGGCGCTGCTGGTGGCCAGCAGCTCGCAGGAGCCGGTCAACTTCGACGCCGTGCTGCAGCGCTCGACCCTCCAGTACAGCATCAGCAAGGCCGGCCGCGCCGCATCGACAGCGCCGGCGGCAGCGGCGCCGGGCACGCCGGCGGGAGCCTGAGTTGGAACAGATGCTGCCGTACTACGAGCGCGAACTGGGCTACCTGCGCCGCAACCTGCGCGACTTTGCAGAGCGCTATCCGAAGATCGCCGGGCGCCTCCTGATCAGCGGCGAAGTCTGCGAAGACCCGCACATCGAGCGCATGATCGAGTCCTTCGCCTTGCTGAATGCGCGGATCGCCAAGCGCCTCGACGACGACTACCCCGAGTTCACCGAGGCGCTGTTCGACGTCCTGTATCCGCACTACCTGCGGCCTTTTCCTTCCTGCTCGATCGCCTGCATGGACGTCGCCGGCGCCGCCAAGCAGCAGAGCGGCGCCAGCCTCATCGAGCGCGGCACCGAGCTGACGACGCGGCCGGTGCGCGGCGCGGCCTGCACCTTCCGTACCGTGTATCCGGTCAGCGTGGCGCCGCTGGCACTCACCGAGGCGTCCTTCTCGTCCATCATCCGCTGTCCGGAAGCGGTGCGCCTGCCGGGCGGCGCCGGCACCGCCATCAAACTCACGATCACTGCGACCGGCGAGCAGGTGGCGCCCGGCCAGCTGCAGCTGCCGAAGCTGCGCGTGTTCATCGACGGCGAGCCCTCCTTTTGCGCGGCCCTGCGCGATGCGCTGTTCATGCGCAGCGCCGCGGCCTGGGTCGAGGCCGACCGCAGCGGACGCTGGCTGCCGCTCGATGCGGTGCCGATCCACGCCGCCGGTTTCGACGAAGAAGATGCCCTGATCGAAGTGCCATCGCGTTCGCATCCGGCCTACCGGCTGCTGACCGAGTACTTCTGCTTCCCCGAGAAATTCAACTTCTTCGACATCGACCTGGCCACGCTGGCGGCCGCGGCGCCGGCCGGGACCAGGTCGCTGACCCTGCACCTGGCCTTGAACGGCCTGCGCGCCGATTCGAATACCGCGCGCATGCTGGCGTCGCTGTCGACGAATAACGTGCTGCTCGGCTGCACCCCGGTGGTCAACCTGTTCCGGCAGAAGGGCGAACCGATCCGCCTGACCCACGCCAGCGCCAGCTATCCGGTGCTGGCCGATGCGCGCCGCGCCTTCGCCTACGAGGTGGTGGCGATCGAATCGGTCTCGCTGGTGCGCCAGACCCCGCAGGGCGAGACCATCGTCCAGTTCCAGCCGTTCTACTCCTTGCGCCATGCCCAGGCGCCCGAGAGCAGCGGCCATTATTGGGCCATGCGGCGCGATGAGACCCTGATCGACAAAAGCCCGGGCTTCGAAACCCAGATCACCATCGTCGACGTCGATTTCGACCCGGCCGCGGTGGAGACCGACACCCTGAACCTGGAACTCACCTGCACCAACCGCGACCTGCCGTCCCAACTCGCCTACGGCCAGCGTGGCGGCGACCTGTTCCTCGAGGGCGGTTCCAGCGTGAAGTCGATCGCCTTCCTGCGCAAGCCCACCGTGTCCTACCGCTTCGAGCATGGGCGCGGCACCCACTGGCGCCTGATCTCGCACCTGTCCTTGAACCACCTGTCCCTGAGCGCGGACGGGGTCGACGCCTTCCGCGAGATGCTGGCCCTGTACGACCTGCCGCGTTCGGCCTCGTCGCAGCGCCAGATCGCAGGCATCGTCGGCATCGAACAGAAGGCCGCCAGCACCTGGCTGCCGGGGAATCCCTACACCTGCCTGGTGCGCGGCGTCGAAGTGCGCCTGACGATCGACGAGGAAGCCTTCATCGGCAGCGGCATCCACGCCTTTGCCCACCTGGTCGAACGCTTCCTGGCCCTGTACGTGCACGCCAACAGTTTTACCAGGCTGACCCTCGTCTCGCACAAGACTGGAGAGGAGTTACTCGCATGTTCGCCAAGAAGCGGCGATTCGAGCCTGCTGTAATCGAGCGCCTGCTCAAGGAGCCCTGGCGCTTCGAGTATTTCCAGGCGGTGCGCGTGCTCGCGCTCTGGCTCAAGCGCAACCGCAAGCCGGCGGCCGGCGAACCGGCGGCCGACCCGGTGGCCGGCGTGCTGCGCTTCCGGAATTCGACCTCGCACCGCTTCCCGGCCAGCCAGCTCGAGGCCATCCAGCTCGACACCGACGACGACGACGGCCTGCAACACGTCCATCTCACACCGGCCTTCATGGGCCTGCTGGGCTGCAGCGGCGTGCTGCCGGCCCACTACACCGAACGCATCGCCGAGCACGAGCTGCGCCACAAGGACGAAGGCCCGCGCGCCTTCCTCGACAGCTTCTCGAACCGCTCGCTGGCCCTGTTCTACGAAGCCTGGCGCAAATACCGGCTGCCTTTCCAGGTCGAGCAGGATGGCCGCGACGGCTTCCTGCCGCTGCTGCTCGGCTTGGCCGGCTTCGGCAACGCCGCCTTGCGCCGGCGCCTGGGCCAGGACCGGCAGGGCGCGGTGCAGGACGAATCGATCGCCTACTTTGCCGCCGCGATCCGGCACCGTCCGGCCTCCGGCGCCCAGCTGGCGCGCGTGCTGAGCGAGTATTTCGGCCAGCCGGTGGTGGCCGAACAGTTCGTCGGCCACTGGTACGACGTGCCGCTGCAGCAGCAAACTACCCTCGGCCACGCCGGCGCCGTGCTGGGCCTGGGCGCGATGGCCGGCGTGCGCGTGTGGCAGCGCGACCTGCGCCTGCGCCTCGTCGTCGGCCCGCTGGACCGCGCCAGCTTCGACGCCTTCCTGCCCGGCGGCCTGGCGGCGCGCGCGCTGCGCTCCATGCTCACCTTGTTCACCGGCGTGACGCTCGAATACGAAGTGGAGCTGGTGCTGCGCGCCGCCGACGTGCGCGAAGTGACATTACAGGAAGGCTCCACCATCGGCCGCCTGGGCTGGGATGCCTACCTGGTCGAGGGCGCGCAACGGCAGAACCGGCGCGACGTGCGCTACGAACTGCACACGCTGTAGTCAGGCGTCGTCGAACAGGCCGACGCCATCCCAGCAGCGGCGTTCCGCGGCGGCCTGCGCGGACAGCGCTTTATCCGCGAGTCCCAGGCTGTGCAACAGGCGCGAAAAGGCGCGGCAATAGACCGGCTGGATCCCGGCCAGGCGCGCCAGCTGGGCGTAGGTGACGACCAACCCGTCCGGCACGGCGCGCAGCACCTGCACGACCCGCTGCCGCCAGTCGTCGGACCAGGCGGGCAGTGCGTGGCCGGTGTCGACGATGCGGTCGCCGGAACGCACGACGCCGCCGGCCAGCACGCGCGCCAGGACGCCGCGGCGCCGGCCGATGCGCGCGGAGACACCGGCTTGATAAGTATCGAGATATCCACAGGCTTCGCACTGGAACATCAGGCGCAGCAGGACATCGCCGCCGACCCGCAGCACGGCGCCGGAGCGCAGTTGGCCGGTGTCGAGATCGAGCAGCAGGTTCTCGCCCAGCGCGTGCGCCGGCAGCTGCAAATCCGCGTACGTGGAAGCGCTGGCCAGCAGCACCTGGCGCGGCGACAGCGGATCGGCGTGTTTGTCGCCAGCCACGCCCTGGCCGGCCAGCGCCTGCACGCTGTCCACGACGACTGGCAGGCGCGTGCCGGGGGCGCAGACCGCCAGCGCTTTGACATATCCATATTCCATGCGCGACAGCATACCCCTGATGGGTTTGCTTGCGCCATGCCAGCGACATGGTTAACGGACGAGCTAGTCTGATCGGGTATGCCCCTTGGGTTCGCATCTTTCCCGGATGCACCTCGAGCATGCTTTATCGGAGAGCACGTCATGACCAAGACACCCCGCGATGCGTTCAGTCCGTCCCGCCGTACCATCCTCAAAACCGCCGGCCTCGCGTTTGGCGCCGGCATGCTGCCGCTGGCCTCGGCCTTCGGCCAGGCGCCCGGCAAGCCGGCGCGCTACCGCCGCTACAGCGCCTCAGGCTCGAAGATGGGCGCGCGCATGCTGCAAAGCTATGCCAAGGCCGTGCGCGCCATGCTGGCGCTGCCGCCGGAAGATCCGCGCAACTGGTACCGGATCGCCATGGTCCACACCCTCGATTGCCCGCACGGCAACTGGTGGCTGCTGCCCTGGCACCGCGGCTACCTGGGCTGGTTCGAACAGATCTGCCGCGAGCTGAGCGGCGATCCGCAGTTCGCGCTGCCCTATTGGGACTGGACCGCGGAGCAGAGGGTGCCGGCGGGGATGTTCGACGACGTGCTCGACCCCAACAATGCGGCCTATATCCCGAATGCCCAGGAATTCGAACACCGCCTCAAGACGGCCCTCGTGAACTCGGATTACTGGACGGCGCCGGACGGCCCTTTCAACCGGAATACCCGCTACGGCCAACTGCTGTTGCGTAAATTCCGCTTTGCCGACGACATCATGTTCGACATCGTCGGCGACCCTTCCGGTTCGCTGTATTACGACCAGTCGCGCGCGCGCGGCATCCGGCGCGAGCAGCCGGCGCTGTCCGCCGCGACCATCGACGCGGTGTCGAGCGCCACCATCCAGGCCGCGCTGGCGGCGCCGGATTTCACCACCTTCGGCAGCCTGAAAAGTGCGAACCACCACACCATGGCCGGCTTCAGCGTCATCGAAGGCAGGCCGCACAACGCGATCCACCGCTGCGTCGGTTCGCGCGACTGCAACTTCATGGATGCGCAGGGCTTCATGAACAACTTCCTGTCGCCGGTCGACCCGATCTTTTTCCTACACCATGCGAACCTGGACCGCCTGTGGGACGTCTGGACCCGCAAGCAGCAGCTGCTCGGACTGCCGGTGCTGCCCAGCGGCGTCGAGCTGCGCACCGACCTGCCGGAAGACCAGAAATCGGCCGAGGAAAAGAACACCGATTACTACCGCTGGGCGCGCGAACCGATGCTGTTCTTCGTCGACAGCCAGGGCAGGCCAGTGACCAGGACCCGTGGCGAGGACTACGCCTGGACCAGCGCCTTCGACTACGACTACGAGCCCGGCTCCGGCGAGGAAGTGGTGCGCTGGGCCGGCAGCCAGCCGCGTCCCCGGCTGGCGGCGCGGCGCGTCTATACCGGCAAGGTGCAGAGCCGGCAGGTGTCGGGCGCCAAGGCGGCCAGCGCGACGGTGCAGCTGCCGTCGAACGCCGTGCCGCAGCCCGGCGCGATGGGCACGACCGTGGTGGCGAACATCACGCTGAATTTCACGGAGATGGTGCACGACGCCTTCGTCGTTCTCCTGAACGGGCCCGAGGACCCGATGGGCATCGAACCGGGCAGCCCCTTCTACCTGGCGACCATCACCATGATCGGCGGCCACGGCAGCTGCGGCGCCCTGTCGTATGCGCTGCCGCTCGGCGACAAGCTGGGCCAGGCCGGCATGGCGCAGGCATTGGCGGCGGACGGTTCTCTGCGGCTGCGGGTGCTGCCGATGCACGCGATGATGGGACATGCCGGCATGGGCGGCGAGAATCCGGTGGAGCTGCTGGCGGTGAATGTGGAGACGTACTGAGAAGCGCAAAAACAGCGTGCCCGCGCCAAAAAACGTCGTCCCCGCGAAGGCGGGGACCCAAGTTCTCTTCGCGCTATCGAAACGCTTGCAAACTTGGGTCCCCGCCTGCGCGGGGACGACGGTGTGATAGAGCCGACTCAGGCCAGCGAAGCCAGCGCCTGGTTGAAGGTCGCGCTCGGACGCATCACGGCTTTCACCTTGGCGTTGTCCGGCTGGTAGTAGCCGCCGATGTCGACTGCCTTGCCCTGGATTTCCAGCAGTTCCGAGACGATCTTCTGCTCGTTGTCGGCCAGGTTCTTGGCCAGCGGCGCGAAGTAGGCGGCCAGTTCGGCGTCCTCGGTCTGCGCGGCCAGTTCCTGGGCCCAGTACATCGACAGGTAGAACTGGCTGCCGCGGTTGTCGAGTTCACCGGTCTTCGGCGACGGCGATTTGCGGTTGTCCAGCAGCTTGCCGGTGGCGGCGTCCAGGGTCCGGGCCAGGATCTTGGCCTTGTTCGAACCGGTCTTGATGCCCAGGTCTTCCAGGCTCACGGCCAGTGCCAGGAACTCGCCCAGCGAATCCCAGCGCAGGTGGTTTTCTTCGACCAGCTGCTGCACGTGCTTCGGCGCCGAGCCGCCGGCGCCGGTTTCGTACATGCCGCCGCCCGCCATCAGCGGCACGATCGACAGCATCTTGGCGCTGGTGCCCAGTTCCAGGATCGGGAACAGGTCGGTCAGGTAGTCGCGCAGGATGTTGCCGGTCACCGAGATGGTATCCAGGCCGCGGGCCACGCGCTCCAGGGTGTAACGCATCGCGCGCACCTGCGACATGATCTGGATGTCCAGGCCGGTGGTGTCGTGATCCTTCAGGTAGGTCTTGACCTTCTTGATCAGTTCATTCTCGTGCGGACGGTACGGATCCAGCCAGAACACGGCCGGCATGCCCGAGTTGCGGGCGCGGGTGACGGCCAGCTTGACCCAGTCGCGGATCGGCGCGTCCTTCACCTGGCACATGCGCCAGATGTCGCCCTGCTCGACGTTCTGCGACATCAGCACTTCGCCGGTGGCGAGGTCGGTGATGTTGGCGACGCCGTCTTCCGGGATCTCGAAGGTCTTGTCGTGCGAACCATATTCCTCGGCCTGCTGGGCCATCAGGCCCACGTTCGGGACGGTGCCCATGGTCTTCGGATCGAAGGCGCCGTGCCATTTGCAGAAGTTGATGATCTCCTGGTAGATACGGGCGAAGGTCGATTCCGGAATGACGGCCTTGACTTCCTTCAGGCGGCCATCGGCGCCGTACATCTTGCCGCCGGCGCGGATCATGGCCGGCATCGACGCGTCGACGATCACGTCGTTCGGCGAATGGAAGTTGGTGATGCCCTTGGCCGAGTCGACCATGGCCAGCGCCGGACGGTGTTCCTGGCAGGCGTGGATGTCGCGGATGATCTCTTCCTTCTGCGACGCCGGCAGGGTGTCGATCTTGGCGTACAGGTCGGCCATGCCGTTGTTGACGTTCACGCCCAGGCTGTCGAACAGCGCGCCGTGCTTTTCAAAGGCTTCCTTGTAGAAGGTGCGGACGCAGTGGCCGAACACGATCGGGTGCGAGACCTTCATCATGGTCGCCTTGACGTGCAGCGAGAACATCACGCCGCTGTTCTTCGCGTCTTCGATCTGCTTTTCGTAGAAGGCCAGCAGGGCCTTGCGGCTCATGAACATCGAATCGATGATCTCGCCGTCCTGCAGCGCCACTTTCTGCTTCAGCACGATGGTCTGGCCGCTCTTGGTCAGCAGTTCCATCTTGACGTCGCGGGCTTTGTCCAGCGTCATCGACTTTTCGCCGTGGTAGAAGTCGCCGCTGGTCATGTGCGACACGTGGGTGCGCGATGCCTGCGACCATTCGCCCATCGAGTGCGGGTTCTTGCGGGCATATTCCTTGACGGCCTTCGGGGCGCGGCGGTCGGAGTTACCTTCGCGCAGGACCGGGTTCACGGACGAGCCGACGCATTTGCTGTAGCGCGCCTTGATGTCCTTTTCTTCGTCGGTCTTCGGATCGGCCGGGTAGTCGGGCAGGTTGTAGCCCTTGCCCTGCAGTTCCTTGATCGCGGCCTGCAGCTGGCCCACCGAGGCGGAAATGTTCGGCAGCTTGATGATGTTGGCTTCCGGCGTCAGGGTGGTCTTGCCCAGGTCGGCCAGGGCGTCCGGGACGCGCTGTTCCGGCGTCAGGCGCTCGGGGAACTGGGCCAGGATACGCGCAGCGACCGAGATGTCGCTTTCCTGGATGGTGATGCCGGCAGGTTTGGTGAAGGTGCTGACGACGGGCAGGAAGGCGTGGGTGGCCAGCAGGGGCGCCTCGTCGGTAAGGGTGTAGATGATGGTCGAATCGCTGCTCATACGCTGTTTCCTCGGTGTTAAAAGATATCGCCTGTCTCGGGCTCGCGGGTTTGTGCACGCTGTGAAGCGGTGATCCTAACCGATCTGGCACGAAGCGAGGCGCTTTTCGCCGCGCGGATTCAGCGCCTTGCGCCGCCAAGTCTTATATAAGACAGAAGACAAGCGCCATATTATGCACCGCTTTTCGGCCGGATACCACTTTTTCGCGGCCGGCGGCGGCGTCAATGCGGCCGTTTGCCGGCAAAATCGGCAATTGCCTCCAGCAACACCTTGGCGCGGAAGGGTTTCAGGATCAGGCGGCTGACGCCGCGGGCCTGCAGTTCCCGGACCAGCTCGGGCGTGGCGCGGTCGGCCATGACCGCGATCGGCATGTCGGCATCGCTAAGCGTCAGGCCCTGGCGCACCAACTCGACCAGGCGCATGTCGTAGAGTCGCCGGCCCTCGCGCTCGACGCAGTCGACCGCGATCAAGGCGCCGGCAAAGCTGCGCTGGCCCAGCTGCTGGCGGGCGGTGTCGAGGCTGGCCGCTTCGTGGATGACGCCGAGTGCCAGGCTGCGTGCCGTCAGCGACACGGTGCGGCGCAGCAGGGTTTCCGGTTCCACCAGCAGCATGTGCAGGCCGTCAGGCATCGGCATCCTCCTTCGTGCGGCTCAGCTCCAGCACCGCCAGGTCGCGCAGGGTCGACAGGATGCCGAGTTCCATCGCGTCCAGGCTGCGCGGACGGCGGTCGATCAGGCACAGGGTCCCGAGCGCGGCGCCGGACGGCAGCCGCAAGGGCGCGCCGGCATAGAAACGGATGCCGGGGTCGCCGGTGACGAGCGGATTGTCGGCAAAGCGCGCATCCAGCAGCGCATCCGGGACGACCATGATGTCCGGGGCCAGGATCGCATGGCCGCAGAAGGAGACGTCGCGCCCGGTCTCGCAAGCCGGCATGCCGACGTTCGCCTTGAACCACTGGCGCGCGCGGTCGACCAGGGTGAGCAGAGAGATCGGCACGTCGAATTCAGCCGCCGCGAACGCGACGATCTTGTCGAAGCGCTGTTCGGGCGGGGTGTCGAGGATCAGCAGCGCATGCAGCGCGGCCAGTCGTTCGGCTTCGTTGTCGGGCAGTGCGGGTGCTTGCATGCGCCATATTATGCACGTCTTCAAGCCGGCACGAAGATGTCGTGGCCGGTCCAGGCGGCGCCCGCGGACGGCCTGGACACCTTCACCATGCGCTTGGCCGTCTGCGCGAACAGGGTGTTGGGCGAGCGCTCGCCGTCCAGGCAGGGCGCGATCGCGGCGGCGCCGGACAGGATCACGCGCGGCGTGCTCCAGTGCGCCGGTTCGGCCGCGACCACTTGGTCGGCGCCGGTGGTGACGACCTGGCCGGCGCCATTCAGGCCCAGGACCGTGAAGCGTCCGTCGGCGGCGAAGGCGAACAGCGTGCGCATGCCCTCGAACAGCGGGTCGGCGAGCAGCCGCAGGGCCTGGGCGCCATCGAACTGGTTGGTCGCGGAAAAGAAATACAGCGCGCCGCCGGACGTGGCGAACAGGCTGGCGGTGTTGTCGGCATTGCGGCAGGCGGCGATCGTGTCGGCGGCGAGATCGTCCGGCAGCGCCAGGCGCCGCGGCATGGCCGGCATCGACGGGCTGAACGGATGGTAGAGCGGCGCATAGATCAGCTGCGCCGTGTCGCCGATCCTGCCGGCCAGATAAAGACCGTCCACCTTCCAGCCGCCCTGGCTGCGGCCGAGGCAGGACGCGTAAATGACCGCCGCGGCGTCGATCGGCGCATTGTGCGGCATCCAGCGCGGGGTGCCGGCCTGGCCGGCGTCGAGATAATAGCGCTTGCGCCGCGGCGCACCGCCGCCGCCGTCAGGCTGGCCGGCGAGATCGACGGCGATGAACAGGCCGTCGTTCGCTTCGCCGATCTGGATGCCGGCAATCGCCAGCCGCGCGGGCGCGGCGCCGGCATTGAAGGGGCAGGCGGTCCACACCGGCGCCGCGCTCCAGGCCAGGTCCGACGCCGAATTCGACAGGCTCAGGTACAGGTGATCGCTGCGGCCGTCGTTGACCACCATCGCCAGGTGGATCGCACCGGGCCGGCCGGGGACGGGCACCGACAGCGCGCTGGCGAAGTCCGTGCAGCGTCCGCGCGGAAGGTCGCGCCGGATCTGCGCGCTGCTCAGGTCCTCGCGCTGCCAGGCGGGCGCGCTGCCCTTCACCTCCCTGGTCAGGGACAGCACCCCGCCGGCGTCGATGGAAAACAGCAGCGCGTTCCCGGCGTCGGTGTGCCGGGCTTCGAATTTTTCCTGGTTCTGCATCGGTACGATCGCGGACGTGGTGGACTGGCCCGCGGCGCGGCGCGGGGCCGTCGCCGGAGGCGCGCATCGGGAACGGACACCGGCCAGGGTCGCCATCGTGAAAGGATCGCAACCGGTGTAGCGTGCGACGAGGTTGCAGGACATCGATCCCATTTGTGTATTCTCCTGATGATTGGCGCTGTGCTGTGCTGTGCAATACGTTTGCAAATCGCATGCCATGGCCGAAAACTCTGTTTCGCTAGAGAAATTGCCGCGCTGCGGCAAGCGCCATGTGTAAATTGACATGTCAACAGCCGCGCTTTACATTGCTTTTTTACATAGGAAAACCAGCAGCTTCATGCACGACGCGGATAACACCCTGACTTCGCCGCTTCCCGGCGCCCCCAGCGCCGGGCCGCCGATCCTGGCGCTGACCGTGCTCTGGCATCCCGATCCCGACCGGGTCGGCGCGCAATACCTGGAACCGGACGCCAGGGCCGTGGTCGAGCTGGGCCGCTTCCTGCCGCTGTTCGCGCGACAGGGCGAAGACGGACTCGGGCTCGGGCATGGCGGCGTGTCGCGCCTGCCGGTGCGGATTGCGCGCGAACCGGGCGGCGGGCTGTCGCTGGCGCCGCCCGACAGCCGCATGGCGGTCGAAGTCAACGGCGTCGAGATCGACCGGCCGGTGGTGCTCGACGCCGCCCAGCTCGAGAATGGCGTGGTGCTGGGCCTGGGACGGGCGATCCTGCTGTGCATCCACTGGACCGACCGCCTGCCGCGCGACAATCCGGTGCCGGGCCTGCTGGGCGTGAGCAGCGGCGCGATCAAGGTGCGCGAGCTGATCCGCGCGGTAGCCTCGACCGAGATGCCGGTATTGCTGCTGGGCGAGACCGG
This sequence comes from uncultured Massilia sp., assembly GCA_913778765.1. Classification (GTDB taxonomy): domain Bacteria; phylum Pseudomonadota; class Gammaproteobacteria; order Burkholderiales; family Burkholderiaceae_D; genus Telluria. Next base: position 27,838 of record CAJYXO010000159.1, read on the forward strand.
CACCGGCAAGGAAGTCGCGGCGCGCGCCATCCACGCCCTCGGCCGGCGCGCCGGCGCGCCCTTCGTCGCGGTGAACATGGCGGTGATGAACGAGGGCCTGGCGGCCGCCGAGCTGTTCGGCGCGGCGCGCGGCGCCTATACCGGCGCCCAGTCGGCGCGCGGCGGCCTGTTTGCGGAAGCCGACGGCGCCACCCTCTTCCTCGACGAGATCGGCAACACGCCGGCCAACGTCCAGCCGATGCTGCTGCGGGTGCTGGAAACCGGCCAGTACCGCGCGCTCGGCGCCGAAACCGACCGGCGCAGCAGCGCCCGCGTGATCGCCGCCACCGACCAGGACTTGAACGACGAGGACTTCAACCAGGCCTTGTTGCGCCGGCTGGAGCGCTTCGTGATCGTGCTGCCGGCCCTGCGCGCGCGGCGCGAGGATATCGGCGTGCTGCTGCTGCATTATCTGGCGCAGGCGCGCGAGACCCATGGCCTGGCGCCGCCGCTGCCCTTCGCCTTCGTCAGCGCCTGCGCCAACTACGACTGGCCGGGCAATGTGCGCCAGCTGGCCCACGTGCTGGGGCGCGCCCTGCTGGAATGGCAGGCCGGGCAGGAACCAGTGTTCGAGGCGTTCGTGAAGGTGCGGCGCGCCACGCCGGCGGCGCCGGCCGCGCAGTCGGCTGCGCCTGTCAAACGGCGCGCGCTCGGCGAATTCGATGAGGAAGCGATCCTGGCGGCGCTGCACAACAACGGCTGGCGCATCCAGGGCGCGGCCGGCGAACTCGGGATTTCGCGGCCGTCGATGTACAAATTGATCGAGTCGCATCCCGCCATCCGCCGCCCCGAGGACATCGGCGCGGACGAACTGGCGGCGACGCTGGAAAACAGCGGCGGCGACGTCGAACGCTGCGCCGCGCTGTTGCTGACACCCGTCGAGGCCTTGCGCCGGCATTTGCGCGGGCTTGGCCTGCTGGGCTGAACCAGGAAAGAACTTAGGTCGGGACAGAGCCGTTACCGACCTGGCCTTCCGGGTCGAAGGAGAACACGCGGTATTCAAGGCCATGCGCGGTTTCGATCGCCACGGTCATGACGAAGGAAATCTCCCAGCGTCCCTTGTTACGGATGATCAGCGCGGCATCGGAATCCCAGCTCATCTGCGCCGGCGTGCCGAGGGCCTGGCCCTGGCCGAAACTGAAGGTGGCGCCCTGGCCGTTCACCATGACGTCCGGATTGAAGAAGGGCGAAGGATAGGGGTAGGTGCCGGCCAGGTTCCCGGGATTGCCGCGCTTCGAGAACATCACCGGGCGATGCATCAGGTGACAGTCGATGATGTGCACGGAGGTCAGCTGTCCATCGTAGCTGTTGGCCACCACGTTCAGGCGCATCGCGTCGCCGTTGTCGAACATGAACTGGCCGGTTTCCAGGCCGGTTGCCGGCTTGACCGGCTGGTGGTCCGCGTCCAGGAAGGTCCAGTTCAGGCGTTCGCTTTCCTGGTTGATGTCGAAACTCACCATCAGGTAATAACTATTCGGAGTCACTTCAGGTTCCCTTTGTTTTAGTGGGGTTGGTAACGCGCGTCGCGGCGCAGCGCGACGAAATCCGGCTCGGCTTCGATAACGCTGGCCGGATAGCCGAGCCGCTTCGCCCGGGCCAGCGCATCGAGCGCCAGCTCCCGGTGATGAAGCAATTCGTAGGCCAGGGCGGCGCGGAAATGCACGTCGGGGCTGTCCGGCGCCATTGCCAGGGCTTTGGCCGCCAGGCTCATCGCTCCTGCGCCGTCGCCGCTGCGGGCGGCATACAGGCCCATGCGCGACACCAGGGTCACATCGCCAGGCGCGCGCGCCAGCTGCGGCGCCAGCAGCGCTTTCGCCCTGGCATAGGCGCTGCGTGCCTCGGCCTCGCGGCCAGGTATCCACAGCAGGGTGTCCCCCAGGTTAGCCCAGCCCAAATACTTGTTCGGATTGCCCGCCGGCGGCATAACGGCGCGCTCGAAGGCGCTGGCAGCGCCCACGTAATCGCCGCGCTGGAACAGAACGTTGCCAAGGTTGGTGTACAGCATGGCGTTCGGTCGGACCCGCAAGCCCTGCTGGACCACTTGCAGGGCTTCGTCGCCGCGGCCCTGGCGCAGCAGCGCTTCGTTCAGGTTGGCGTAGGCGATGCCGGAATCGGGCTGCAGCTGGATGCTGAGGCGGAACGCCTGCTCGGCCTCCTTGTAATGGCCTTGCAGATAATGCACGGTGCCGAGGGTATCGGCAAAAGCGCGCTGGCCGGAATGCCGGCGCAGCATGGCTTCGCCCCACTCCCTGGCTTCGTCATAGCGGCGCAGCTGGGTCAAACAGTTGATCTTGCTAAGCGCCGCAAAAAAATTGTCCGGCTCCAGGCCGAGTGCCTTTTCTGACGCCGCCAGCGCCTGTTCGCGCTGGCCATGGTTGTACAGCACCCAGGCCTGGGCCACGTGGCTGAGCGCGAGCGTCGGCTCCAGCCGTAGGGCTTGCTGGGCGGCGGCATCGGCGCGCTTCAGCCAGGTTTCGTCCTGGGTGTCGCTGCCATAGCGGAAACTGTCGACCAGCGACATGCCGGCCACCGCGGTGGCACTATTCGGATCCCTGGCCAGCAGCGCCGCGAAATCGGCGCGCGCCGCTTCCAGCTTTTCGGTCTGGTCGAAGGATTCGAGGGAATGCAAGGCGCGCGCGATGGTCGCCGCGCGCGAAAAGACCGGCGCCGCCGGGCGCAGGTGGTCGACGGCCAGCATGCCGCCCACGCCCAGCGCCAGCACCAGGGAGGCGCCCAGCCAGACTTTGCGCGCGCGGAGCCGGTGCAACGGGAATGCACGAGAGCGCGCGTCGACGGCAGCGTCATGCGGCCCAGCAAGGGGCACAGCAACCGGCGCGGCAGCCGCTGCGGCCACCGGTTCCGGCGCGGGGCCAGGCAATGCCGGCGTGCCGTCACGGCAGGCCGCCAGCCCGGCGCAAACCTCTTCCATCCCCGCCAGCCGCTGCTCGGGCTGGCGCGCCGTCATCGCCCGGATCAGCGCCATCACGGGCGCCGGTGTCGCCTCGGGAAATTCCCAGTTGGCCGAACTCGACTGCATCTGCGCCGCCGCCAGCGCCAGGCCGGACAGGTGCGCGAACGGCCGCTTTCCGCACACCATCTCGTAGAACAGCACGCCCAGCGCGTACACGTCGGACTGGCGGCTGGCCGGCTTGCCGAGCAGGCATTCCGGCGCCATGTAGGCGATCGTGCCCTGCTGCTCGAGCTGCATGACCGAGGTGGTGGCCTGGGCATCGTCGTGGAAGGCGAGGCCGAGGTCGAGGATGCGCAGCTTGCCGGCTTCGTCGACCATCAGGTTCGAGGGCTTCAGGTCGCCGTGGATGAGCCCGCGGGCGTGGGCCGCCTGCATGGCGATGGCCGCCTGGCCGACCAGGTCGAACACGCGCGCCATGTCGATCGGTCCCTGGGCGATCAGCTCACGCAGGGTGAGGCCGGCAATCAGCTCCATCACGATCGCGTGGCCGGCCCCGTCTTCCTCGATCGAAAAGATCTTCACGAAGGCGGGATGTTCCAGCGAGGCCGCCAGCCGCGCCTCCTGCAGCAGGCTGCCCGGCTGGCCGGGGAGGCCGGCGGCCTTGAGGCGCTTGATCGCGACACGCCGCCGCAGGACGTCGTCCCAGGCTTCGCGCACTTCGCCGAAGCCGCCCGCGCCCAGATGCCGTCCCAGGCGGTAATGCCTGAACTGCTCTTCCGGGGTGGCGACGCTGGCGTCGGGCGCTGAGGTGAAATCCATGGTACGAGGTTTGTAAAACGAGACGATGAGTCTCGCATAACCGGCTGCTCCCTGCCAGGAAAATCTTGCTGCAGCGCCACAGTGAACGCTGTGGTGCAGACCGTCATCTGAGGACAGATCGGGCGCCAAATCGATTCACCGTCGTTTTCGCGCCACGCTTGCCGCCGTTGTCCTGCCTGTGGCGGTCGTGCAGTCCGCCACCAACGCTGCGCCCTCCTTCACAGGCTTGACCTTGCATGCCAAATCCGGCCAGGCCTGGCAGACCAGGGAGCATTGTGTGGCCAATCCATCGTCACCAAGGCGCTGTCCGGCAACTTCGATCGGGACCACGATCTCGTATCCGAGGCCCTTGCTACACGCTGAAAAATCAATCTGATAAATCGTTTATATGGTTTATATTGTTATTCATGATTGCCGCTTGATTAGAACAGGCGATGCTGCATTCCGACCCGTAAATACTTAACGTAGTGGGCCTTATGCAGGACGCGTAGTGCTTGACATCGTTGTGCTGGAATGCGAACTTGCTGCCGCTGACGATTTAACAAACCTTGCATGCGCTGCATGCACGGCGGTCGAATCGGCCAGCCTCACGTTTGGAGATCGAGCAGATACCGCAAGCGCCGTCTCCGCGCATTCACCTGTTGATTCTTTCTGGAGACTGATATGAACAAGAAGTTGGCAACCCTGTTGTTCGCAATTGGCATGGGTGCTTCGGCCGGCTCCGCGCTGGCTGTGGCCGGCGATCCGCCGTCCTGCTCTACCTCGTGCTTCAATACCTACCTCGCTTGCAAGGCTGCGGGGGTGGATCCGGATGAATGCATGATGGACTTGTCGGCTTGCCGCGATCGTTGCGGTATCTGATTCGCTCATCTCCGATGACCGCCCGGAATGGGCGGTTTTCCAGACCGCAGTGGATGCGAACCGGCGGCGGATTTGTGACAATTCGATAGCCTTGACGGGGGCCCGACCGGCTACCATCGTGCCGCTGAGGACATCGCCTGCAACCACTACCGGAGAGAAGCCATGAAACGTCACACCATCTGCCTCGCCATCGCATCGGCCCTGGCCCTGAGCGCCTGCGGCGGCGGCGGCGGCGATCCGGGCGCCGGCTCCACCCCGGTACAAGTCTCGTCGCTGACGCCGATCACGGCAGCGAACGCGAACAAGGCAGGGGCCACCGGCTATGACGCCAGCAGCCTGGTCGGCGAATCCTCCTCGATCGGCGGCGTCCTGACCGGCGCCAGCCTGGGCGGCACCGGCATCAGCGCGGTCTCGCCGGTCCTCAAGCTGGTCAAGCGCAGCTTCGGCCAAGGCAATCCGCCGCTGCTGACCGGGGTGACGCGGTCCGAAGCCTGCTCCGGGGGCGGCTCGATCACGCTCGACGCCAACCTGCGCAACGTGCAAGGTTTCAGCAACGGCGACACCATCACGATGACCGCGCAGAACTGCGTCGAGGACGGCGACGTCCTGAACGGCCGCCTGAGCATCTCCCTGGCCGACGTCAGCGGCGACCTCATGAATTCTCCGGTCGGCGCGGCGACCCTGAACACCACCTTCATCGGCTTCAGCATCGCCAGCGGCAACGAGACCGCCACCATCAACGGCGACATGAAGATCGCCCTCGCGTCGACCAGCGCCACCAGCAATTCGGTCACCGTCTCCGGCAAGTCGCTGCAGGCCACCGCCCAGAAAGCCGGCGCCACCGTGGCCACCCTGACCCTCGGCGATTATTCCGTGACCGGCAGCACCAACGGCACCACCATGACCAGTGCCGCCAACTTCTCGCTGTCGGGCAATGCCAACGGTCTCGGCCAGATTGCCTACACGGTCAAGAACCTGCAGCCCTTCGTCAGCGCCGGCGCGGCGATGCCAGGCTCGGGCGCACTGATCGTCAACGGCGCGGCGTCCTCGGTCACCGTCACCGCGCTCGGCACCGCCGGCGTCCGCCTGGATTACAGCGCCAAAGGCGACGGCACGATCACGCAAACCACGACGCTGAGCTGGACCGAGTTCCTCGCCTCGCTCTGATGCGGATGCCGTTCGTGGGCCGCGCCGCCATCGTGACGGCGCTGGTGGCGGCGTTTGCTTCTCCTGCCAGTGCGCAATGGCAGGGCAGCATCGCCGCCGGCGTGCGCAAGGCCGTGCAGACCGAAGCCGACCTGGCCGGCCGCCAACTGGTGCGCGAAGACGGCTGGCTGCGCGGCATCGGCCTGCAGGCCGGCTACCGCGCCGGCAAGGTGCTCTGGTTCGGCGGCGCCGACTGGTACACGGGCGACCTCGATTACCGCGGCCGCACCCAGACCGGCATCCCCGCCGCGTCGACCACCGCGACCCGCATGCTGGCGGCGCGCCTGGGCGCCTCCTATGCCCTGGAAAGCTGGACGATGCTGGCCGCGCTCGAGACCGACCGCTGGCAGCGCGACATCCTCGGCACCGCCGCCGGCGGCGGACTGCAGGAACGCTACCGCTCGCGGCGCCTGCTGCTCGGCGCCGACAAGACCTGGGCGCCGGCCGCCGGCGCCGTCTCCGCCGACGCCGCGCTGGTCCTTGCCGCGCCGGAGCGCATGCGCATCGGCTTTTCCGGCCTCTACGACCCGGTGGCGCTCGACACCCGCCACGGACACGGCCTGCGGCTCGGCGCCGCTTTCCAGCCGGCCTGGGCGCCCTTCCTGGCATTGCGCGCCCGCGCCGACTGGCTGAAGGTCGCGCGCAGCGCTGAGGCGGCCTTGACCGCGAACGGGGAGTTCCGCGGCACGGTGACGCAGCCGGAACATGTGCGCAGGGCATTCACGCTGGAGCTTGCGTACGTTTTCTAAAGGAACGCTCATAAAAAAGCCCGGGCTGAAGAATCAGGTCTTCTGGCCCGGGCCGGTTACCGCTTACCCATCCAATGCCTCAGGTGCATTCCGGGTAATAAGCATCGCATTTCTGCCATTCATAGCGATTGCAGGATGCCTGGTCACCGGCCTGGCATGCCTGGTAGGCATTCCGGCAAAAATCGCAGCCGCCTACCGCCGTCGCGCTCAGCGACACGCTCAGGCCGATACCGAACAACAGCGCGCACATCCCTTTTTTCAAGCTGATCATCCTTGCTCCCGAAGTGGAATAAAACGTGGAAGGCTTCCGTGCCGCCTGTATGCCGGTCATTTCGTCGAAGCGACCTTTGCCAGGGCGGACTCGAAAGCGCTGGGAATATAGCCAACGATCATCCGGTTGCCGATCAGGACCTTCGGAATGGAGCCGCCGCCGAGCTGCTCATAATGCTGCCTGGCGACAGCGGACTTTTCGATGTCCATTTCCGTGTAAGCGATCTTGTGCTCGGCAAAATAGGCTTTCGTCTTGGCGCAGTAAGGGCACCAGCTGGCGCTGTACAAAACGACGGCCGTTGTGGCGCCGTTGCGGTGGGCGTTGTAATCGCCCTCGACATAGTTCGGTTTGAGCCATGCATAAGCGCGAGGAGCGGCAAAGCCCAGCCCCAGGCCGACGGCCAGGAACAGGGGGTACACGAAAAGCGACCGCAAATGTTTTTTCATTGGCATTCCCTTGATTTACTTGTCAGCCTGGCAGATCAGCCGGTGCATTCCGGGTAATAGAAACTGCACTCGCCAGCCTCGTACTGGGCGCAATACCGGGCATCGCCGGCCATGCAGCGCTGGTACCAGAATCCGCAGCCCGTGCAATCGGGCGGCAAGGCCCAGGCACTCAAGGAAACGCTCAGCCCGATGCCGAAACCAAGCACGCAAAGACCTTTTTTCAAACTAATCATGACGTTGCTCCTTAATGTTGTAGTTAAAGACGTACGAAAGACTAGATGCTTTGATGAGCCGGTCAATAAACCCTGCCAAGGTCTTATCAAAAGTTATTGAACAGACTCGCTGTCGATGTTATCTCAGAAACTTTGTGTCGTGGAGAAATATATTTCTTAACTATGTAGCGTGCATATGCTCTGGCATGGCAGCCTGTTGCTGCCTTCACGCGACACAAGCCCAAACGTGCCATCGTTCATGACGCACGGCCTTATGCTGGTCCAGCATATTGATGAGTGATCCCTGCCTTACGCACCCCGTGAAAGGAGATCCACCATGAAGCTGCTGCCCGTTGTCGTTTTTACGGCCGCGTTCGCCATGGCCGGCTGCGCCTCTGAGCCGCCAAGAAAAACTACCCACGTGCCGCGCACCGAAACCTGCAAGCCGATTTCCGAAAAAAAGATCGCGGCCCTGTTCGAGCGCTGGAACGATGCATTGCAAACCGGCGACCCGCACAAGGTGACGGCCAACTATGCGGAAGACGCAATCCTGCTGCCGACCGTGTCGAACCAGCCCAGGCTGACGCAGGCGGAAAGGGAAGAGTATTTCGAGAAGTTCCTGCTCGATGAACCGTCCAGCGTGATCGATTTTCGACAGATCTATCTCGGCTGCAACGTCGCCATCGATGCCGGGCTGTACACCTTTACTTTCGGCAGGACCGGGCAGGTGGCGCCGGCCCGGTTCACGTTCACGTATCGCTGGGATGGCGAGCAATGGCTGATCACGAGCCATCACTCGTCGGTGATGCCGGAGCAGGAGTGATGGCGCCAGCCAGCTAGCGCGAACCAATCGCCGGCGCTGCGGTCTACGCTTCATGAAGCGTCATGAAGGAGGCGACATGAACATCCGTCTGGCAAGAGCATGGACTGCGGTCCTGCTCCTGACGTCGGCCCTGGTGCAGGGACCGGCCGCCGCCCAAGCGGATCCTGGGCAAGCGCAGGGGCAGGGCGCACCCGCGGGCCGATGGCATCATGGACATGGCGGCTGCGGCATGATGGGTGGCGCGGGGATGATGGGCGCGGACTGGGGTGCGCTGAACCTGAGCAAGGACCAGCGCAACAAGATCTACGCCATCCACCGCGGCTTGCGCGACAAGCAGTTTGCGCTGATGGATCGCATGCATGAGAGCATGCAATCCATCGCGGTGTACCGGGATGGCAGATTCGACGAGCAGGCCGCGCGCAACCGCTATGCCACGGCCGAAAAGCTGCACCGGCAAATGTTCGAGAACATGCTCGATGCGCAAAAACAGGTGGATGCCTTGCTGACGCCGCAGCAGCGTCAGCAGCTCAGCGCCAGCCAGTAGGCAAGTGGCTTACTCCACCGTCACCGACTTCGCCAAGTTACGCGGCTTGTCGACGTCGGTACCGCGCGCCAGCGCCGTGTGGTAGGCCAGCAGCTGCAGGGCCGCGACGTGCAGGATCGGCGACAGCAGGCCGTAGTGTTCCGGCAGGCGGATCACGTGCAGGCCTTCGCTGGAGGTGATCTGGGTGTCGACGTCGGCGAAGCAGTACAGCTGGCCGCCGCGGGCGCGGACTTCCTGCATGTTCGACTTCAGCTTTTCCAGCAGGGCGTCGTTCGGGGCGATGGTGACCACCGGCATCTCTTCGGTCACCAGCGCCAGCGGGCCGTGCTTCAGCTCGCCTGCCGGGTAGGCTTCGGCGTGGATGTACGAGATTTCCTTCAGCTTCAGCGCGCCCTCCAGGGCGATCGGGTAGTGGATGCCGCGGCCCAGGAACAAAGCGTTTTCCTTGCGCGCGAATTCCTCGGCCCAGGCAATGATCTGCGGTTCCAGCGCCAGCACCGACGACAGCGCGACCGGCAGGTGACGCATCTGCTTCAGGTAGTTCGCTTCCTGCTCGTCCGTCAGGCGGCCGTTCACTTGCGCCAGGGTCAAGGTCAGCAGGAACAGGGCGGCCAGCTGGGTCGTAAACGCCTTGGTCGAGGCGACGCCGACTTCGACGCCGGCGCGGGTGATGTAGGCCAGCTTGCACTCACGCACCATGGCGCTGGTGGCGACGTTGCAGATGGTCAGGGTGTGGATCATGCCGAGGCTGCGCGCATGCTTCAGCGCGGCCAGGGTGTCGGCGGTTTCGCCGGACTGCGAGATGGTGACGACCAGGGTCTGCGGGTGCGGGACGCTGTCGCGGTAGCGGTATTCGCTGGCGATCTCGACGTTGACCGGGATCTTGGCCACCGATTCGATCCAGTACTTGGCGGTCAGGCCGGCGTAGTAGCTGGTGCCGCAGGCCAGGATCAGCACGCGGTCGATCTCTTTGAAGACGCGGAAGGCCTGGTCGCCGAACAGTTCCGGCATGATGCCGGTGACGCCCTCGAGGGTGTCGCCGACCACGCGCGGCTGCTCAAAGATTTCCTTCTGCATGTAGTGGCGGTACGGGCCGAGTTCCGCGGCGCCGGTGTGGGCATGCACGGTTTTCACTTCGCGCTCGGCCGGACGGCCGTCGACGTCGACGATCCAGTAACGGGCCAGCTGCAGGTCGACCACGTCGCCTTCTTCCAGGTAGATGATCTGGTCGGTGGTGCCGGCCAGCGCCATCGCGTCGGAGGCGACGAAGTTTTCGCCGTTGCCCAGGCCGACGATCAGCGGCGAGCCCTGGCGGGCGGCCACCACGCGGTGCGGCTCTTCGCGGCAGAACACGGCGATCGCGTAGGCGCCGTGCAGGCGCTTCACGGCCTGCTGGACGGTCTCGAACAGGTCGCCGTTGTACATGTGGTCGACCAGGTGGGCGATGACCTCCGTGTCGGTCTGGCTGGTGAAGTTGTAGCCGAGATCGGTCAGTTCGCGGCGCAGCTCGTCGTGGTTCTCGATGATGCCGTTGTGGACCAGGGCGATGCGGGCGTTCTCTTCGGTCGGCGAGAAGTGCGGGTGGGCATTCCGGGTGGCCGGGGCGCCGTGGGTGGCCCAGCGGGTGTGGGCGATGCCGGTGAAACCTTCCAGGTGGCCTTCCTGGATCTGCGATTCGAGCTCGGCCACGCGCGAGGTGCTGCGCGAACGCTGCAGGCGTCCATCGACGTGCAGGGCGACGCCGCAGGAATCGTAGCCACGGTATTCAAGACGCTTCAGACCTTCGATGAGGATAGGGGTGATGTTGCGCTGGGCTACTGCTCCGACGATACCGCACATGATGAACTCCAATATAAGTTAACAATTTTCACTAATGTAGTACAAGCAATATGAAATAAGCTATCTAACGGAGGCCTTTTTTGATAGATTATTTCACACATCAATTAGCATGAAATATTATTTCATATATCGAGAAAAAATTTACGGATATGTCGAAAGAGCCTGATTCCTTGGACGATCTTGATCGTCGCATCCTCAACGCCTTGCAAATTGACGCTTCTCACACGAATGCCGAGTTGGCGGAATTGGTACATGTCTCCCAGCCGACTTGCCTGCGCCGCGTCAAACAGCTGACGGAGAACGGTGTTATCGAAAGGCAAGTTGCCATCGTTTCGCCGGACAAGGTCGGTGCGCGCCTGACTGCCATCGTCGAGATCACGCTGGACGTGCAGGCCGCCGACCGCATGGCCGAGTTCGAGAGTGTGGTCGCCGACGAAGCCGCCGTGCTGCAGTGCTACCGGGTCGCCCCCGGACCGGACTTCGTGCTGGTGGTGCAGGTAGCCGATATGCCGGCCTACCACGCGCTGGCGCACCGCCTGTTCACCACCCACAAGAACGTGCGCAACGTCAAAGCCTATTTCTCGACCTTCCGCAGCAAGTTCGAGACCCGTATCGTGGTCTGACTGCCCGAGATATCCACAAATCACAAGTCATCCACAGGGATATGTGGACAATGTGGATAAGCTGTTTACCTGTAAACTTTGCTTCTGCTCAGGTCATACACAGTTCATCCACAATCGACTGTGGATAAGCGACGCTGGGATGCACTTGCCCATCGATCGGCCAGCCTCGTGAAGCAAGTGGATCCGGAACAAGCCTGTCAAGTACGCCCTCCAGCGCAGTCCATGCGTTGTGGATAACTTCAAGCGCGACGAAACCCTCCACCCAGCAGCAAGCCCGGCACTCATAAATAAACCCCTGTGAAAACAGGGCGCAGATAAAACAACAGGCCCGCCGGATGACCGTGCGGGCCTGTGGATGACTCTGTGGGCAGTTCTGTGGATGAGCGGTTGACATCCCTGTGCACAGCAGGTGGAACAGCCTGTGCAAAGCCGGTGGACCAGGCTGTGCTCAAGCTGTGCCCAGCCGGTGGATTACTTCTTCTTTTTCACTGGACGCGTCCAGTTCTCGATGGTGAGCTGCTGCGGACGCGTGATGGTCAGTTTGCCGGCCGGCGCGTTCTTGGTCAGCGTGGTGCCGGCGCCCAGGGTCGCGCCCTTGCCGACGGTTACCGGGGCCACCAGCTGACTGTCGCTGCCGATGAAGGCGTCGTCTTCGATGGTGGTGCGGAATTTGTTCGCGCCGTCGTAGTTGCAGGTGATGGTGCCGGCGCCGATGTTGACGCGCGAGCCGACGTCCGCGTCGCCCACGTAGGCCAGGTGGTTGGCTTTGCTGTGGGCCGCGACCTTGCTGTTCTTCACTTCGACGAAGTTACCGATGTGGACATCTTCGCCGAGTTCCGTGCCCGGGCGCAGGCGCGCGTAGGGGCCAATCTGCGACTGTGCGCCGACGACCGCCTCTTCCAGGTGGCAGAAGGGCTTGATGGTGGCGCCGGCGGCCACTGTCGTGTTCACGAACACGCAGTTGGCGCCGACCGTCACGCCGTCGGCCAGCTCGACCCGGCCCTCGAACACGCAGCCGACGTCGATCGAGACATCGCGGCCGCAAATCAGTTCGCCACGCACGTCGATGCGGGCCGGATCCAGCAGATGCACGCCCTTTTCCAGCAGACCGTTCGCGATGTTCAGCTGGTGGCGGCGCTCGAGCTCGGCCAGTTGCACCTTGCTGTTCACGCCGGCCACTTCCCACTCGGCCGAAGGGTGCGCCGACACGACCGGCACGCCATGCGCGACGGCCTGGGCGACGATGTCGGTCAGGTAGTACTCGCCCTGGGCGTTGTTGTTCTTCAGCGCGCCGAGCCAGCTGTTCAGGTGTTTGGTCGGGATCACCATGATGCCGCTGTTGATTTCCTTGATCGCGCGTTCCTCGGGCGTGGCGTCCTTTTCTTCGACGATGCGCACGATCCGGCCGTCTTCACGGATGATGCGGCCCAGGCCGAAGGGGTTGTCCTGCACCACGGTCAGGATCGCCAGCTTGTCGTCGCCGGCCGCGTCGACCAAGCGCTGCAGGCTGGCGCTGGTGGTCAGCGGCACGTCGCCGTACAGCACCAGGGTCGGCGCGTTTTCGTCGATCTGCGGCAGGGCCTGCATGACCGCGTGGCCGGTGCCCAGCTGGGGCTGCTGCAGGGCGGTATCGATGGCGATGCCGGCATCGAGGCCCCACTCGTGCACCGCACTCGGCACCGCTGCGCCGCCGTGTCCGTAAATTACGCATAATTTAGTCGGGTTCAGGCCGCGCGCCGTGTCGATGACATGTTGCAACAGCGGCTTGCCAGCCAGTGGATGCAAGACTTTCGGCAGTGCGGACTGCATGCGCTTTCCCATGCCGGCGGCGAGGATGACTACGTTCATAAGCCGTTCCCAAATGAATTAGTTGTTAAAAAATATGAAAAAGTTTAACACGCCCCAACCCCTGTTCCAGCGCACACGACTGCTGTTTCTGGTCGCGCTGATGGCCCTGCTGACCGCCTGCAGCACGATCCGCTTCACCTACAACCATGGTGACACGCTGCTGTACTGGTGGTTGAACGCTTACCTCGACCTCGATAGCGACCAGTCCGACTGGGTCAAGAAGGACATCGATAACCTGTTCCAGTGGCATCGCTCGACCCAGTTGCGCGACTATGCCGGCCTGCTGACCAAGATGCAGCGCCAGCTCGGCGACGGCACCGTCACCCAGGAAGAGCTGCTGTCCGATTACCGCGACATCAAGACGCGCACCGAGCTGCTGGCCTTTAAAGCGCTGCCGCAGCTGGCCGACCTGGCGATGTCGGTCAAGCCGGACCAGATCGCCCAGATGGAGCAGAAGTTTGCCAAGAACAACGACAAGTTCCGCAAGGAGTTCATGAGCGGCAGTGTCGACGATCAGAAGAAGGCGCGGTTCAAGAAGGCGATGGACCAGCTCGAGCTGTGGTTCGGCAGCTTTAGTCGCGAGCAGGAAGCGCAGTTGCGGCGCGCCTCCGATGCGCGGCCGCTGGACAACGACGTCTTCCTGCAGGAACGTCAATTGCGCCAGAAGAAGATCGTCGCCCTGCTGCGCCGCGTGCACGAGCAGAAGCTGAACAAGGAGCAGACCATGTCGGCGATCCACGACCTGCTGCGCGACTTCTTCGACCGCATGGACGCACCGGAACGCAAGGCCTTCTATGACGCGTATGTGAATAACACGGCGAATTTCATCCTGACCGCCATCAAGCTGACCACGCCGCAGCAGAAACAGCATGCGCAGCAGCGGATGCAGGGCTGGATCAACGATTTCAACGCGCTGGCGCAGGGGAAATAGGGTGCGCGGCACGTGATATAGTCCGCCCCATGCAAAAGAAGTCCACCAACAAACCCTCGTATCCCCGCCGTCCGGGCCCGCCACAGCAAGTCCGCATCATCGGCGGCGCCTGGAAACGCACCCCGCTGCCGGTGCTCGACGCCTTCGGCCTGCGCCCGACGCCCGACCGCGTGCGCGAAACCGTGTTCAACTGGATCCGCCACCAGGTCGACGGCGACTGGGACCAGCTCGACTGCCTCGACCTGTTCGCCGGCAGCGGCGCCCTCGGCTTCGAAGCGGCCAGCCGCGGCGTGCGTTCGGTGACCATGATCGACACCCTCGGCCCGGTGGTGCGCCAGCTCGAAACCATCAAGGAGAAACTAAAAGCGGACAATGTGAAGATCCTGCGCGCCGATGCGCTCGCCGTCGCGCGCGACCTGGCCCAGCGCGGCCAGCGCTTCGACCTGATCTTCCTCGATCCACCTTATCAACAGGACTTCCTGAGCCAGGCGCTGCCGCTGTGTGCGTCGCTGCTGAAGGAGGGTGGCCTGGTGTACGCCGAGTCGGGCGAGTCCCTGCCGTTCGCGCAGAGCGAAGGCGACGACACGCCGGAATGGCTGGCGCCATGGCAGCTGGTGCGCGGCGACAAGGCAGGCATGGTCTGCTACCACCTCCTCAAGTTGCACTAAAAAACCGCAAATCCCGCCCCAGCGCGGGGCAGCTGCCGAATTTTCAGGCATAATGCGCGCTTATTCAGGTGCATTCTCCCAGGGAGCCGCAATGGTTGTAGCCGTTTATCCAGGAACTTTCGATCCGCTGACCCGCGGCCACGAGGATTTGGTGCGTCGCGCATCGGGTCTGTTCGACACCCTGGTCGTCGGTGTCGCCGACAGCAAGAACAAGAAACCCTTCTTCTCGCTCGAGGAACGCCTGGAAATCGCCAACGAAGTGCTGGGCCACTATCCGAACGTGAAGGTCGAAAGTTTCAGCGGCCTGCTCAAGGATTTCGTGCGCCAGCACGATGCGCGCGTGATCGTGCGCGGCCTGCGCGCCGTGTCCGACTTCGAGTACGAGTTCCAGATGGCGGGCATGAACCGCTACCTGTTGCCCGATGTCGAAACCCTGTTCCTGACCCCGTCCGACCAGTACCAGTTCATCTCCGGCACCATCGTGCGCGAGATCGCCATGCTGGGCGGCGACGTCTCCAAATTCGTGTTCCCTTCGGTGGACCGCTGGCTGCAGAAGAAGATCGCGGCCATGGCGGCCACACCCAAGGCCTGATATCCACAGGTTGTAAACAATGGCTTTGCTGATTACCGACGACTGCATCAATTGCGACGTGTGCGAGCCCGAGTGCCCGAACGAAGCGATCGCGATGGGCGCGGAGTTTTACGAGATCGACCCGCACAAGTGCACCGAATGCGTCGGCCACTTTGACGAACCGCAGTGCGTGGCGCTGTGCCCGGTCGCTTGCATCCCCTTCAATCCGGATTGGCGCGAAACCCGCGAAGAACTCCAGGCCAAGTACGAGAAGCTGACCGCCGCGAAAGCGGCCTGAGCGCCTGCTCGGCCTGGCCGGGCGTTTCACCTTTCCACCATCGATCGGCGGCCTCGCCGAGCTTCCCTCACATCCCTACCATGCGACGCCGGCGCAACATTTTGCCGGCGCCACTGTCGCTTGTGCGCCCGCAGCATGGAAATAGTCTCGAATATTTAGTTTTGGCAAATAAGTTGGTGCTATATTTATTATCAAAAAAATAGCACGTCCATACTATTTGTTGGGCCAGGGGAGACAAATGATTAGAAACATGCGTATCGGCCAGCGTCTGGCCGTGGGTTTCGGCTTCGTGATTGCCTTGCTGGTCATGCTGGCAGCGATATCGTGGCTGCGGATGGCAAGTCTGAACCGGGAGATGGAAACCCTGGTGCAAGTCCGTTACGCGAACACGGTGACGGCCAACCGCATCAAGGAAGACGTGAGCGAAGCCACGCGCAGCATGCTGAATGTCCTGATCATGAGCGATCCGGACCAGATCAAAAAGGAGCTGGCGAATACCGAAGCGCGCAGCGCCAAGGCCAGCTCGGCGGTGGCGGAACTGGCGAAGCACACCACCGACGCGCAAGGCACCGAGATCCTGAAAGCCCTGGCCGCCATCCAGAACAAGTTCCTGCCGGCCCAGACCAAATTCATCGCCCTCGTCAACGAGGACAAGAAGGACGAGGCGATGGTGAAATTCATGTTCTCGCTGCGGCCCCAGCAGACCCGGTATTTCGAGCAGCTCGACAAATTTGTCGCCTACCAGAATGCGGCGATGAACCAGGCCGGCCAGGACGCCGCCGCCGTGACCCACCGCACCCAGGCGCTGATCCTGGTGCTGGCCGCGGCCGCCTGCATCCTGTCGCTGGGTGTCGCCGTCCTGTCCACCCGCAGCATCACCGGCCCCTTGAACCAGGTGGTGCAGATCGCGCGCCGCGTCGCCGACGGCGATCTCACCAGCGAGATCGCGGTCGACAGCCGCGACGAAGCCGGCCAGATGATGGAAGCGCTGCGCCACATGAACGATAGCCTGATCCGCATCGTCGGCGAAGTGCGCAGCAGCACCGAATCGATGTCCGGCGTGTCCGGCGAAATCGCGTCCGGCAACCTCGACCTGTCGAGCCGCACCGAAGCCCAGGCCAGCTCGCTGGCCCAGACCTCGAGCTCGATGCGCGAACTGACCGACACCGTGCAGCAGAACGCCGACAACGCGCGGCAGGCCAACGCCCTCGCGGCCCAGGCCTCGGCGGTGGCGGCGCGCGGCGGTTCCGTGGTGTCGCATGTGATCGCCACCATGGGCTCGATCACCGCTTCGTCGAAGAAGATCGTCGATATCATCGGCGTGATCGACGGCATCGCCTTTCAAACGAATATCCTGGCCCTGAACGCCGCCGTGGAAGCGGCGCGCGCAGGCGAGCAGGGGCGCGGCTTCGCGGTGGTGGCGTCCGAAGTGCGCAACCTGGCCCAGCGCTCGGCGGCGGCGGCGAAAGAGATCAAGTTGCTGATCGGCGATTCTGTGGATAAAGTGCATGAAGGCAGCAACCTGGTCGAGCAAGCCGGCGTGACCATGGCCGAGGTCGTCGAGAGCGTGCGCCGCGTGACCGACATCATGGCCGAGATCACGGCGGCCAGCGTGGAGCAGAGCGCCGGCATCGCCCAGGTCAGCCAGACCATCGTCGAGATGGACCAGACCACGCAGCAGAATGCGGCGCTGGTCGAGGAGGCGGCGGCGGCGGCCGCGGCGATGCAGGACCAGGCGGCGCGGCTGGCGCGTGCGGTGAGCGTGTTCAAGCTCGACGCCAGCGCCGCCGAGCCCGCGGTGCTGCAGCGCGCGCCCCACCTGGCGCTTCGCTGAACCCGACAACATTCGATCACCGTTCATTCCTGAGGAGACACCCATGCGTTCCACTTTCACCACCATCATCGCCGGCGCCCTGCTGGCCGTCGCTGCCAGCCTGCCGGCCCAGGCTTCGGTCGACGTCAACGGCTACAAGTTCGAAGACACGGCCAAGGTCGCCGGCAAGGACTTGAAACTGAACGGCGCCGGCATGCGCACCAAGCTCATCATCAAGGTCTACGCGGCCGGCCTCTATCTGCCGGAAAAGAAAACCGCCGTCGCCGACGTGCTCAAGCA
The DNA here is from genome assembly GCA_913778765.1 of uncultured Massilia sp. Classification (GTDB taxonomy): domain Bacteria; phylum Pseudomonadota; class Gammaproteobacteria; order Burkholderiales; family Burkholderiaceae_D; genus Telluria. The sequence goes on from CAJYXO010000159.1 coordinate 45,610, forward strand.
GGAAGGCCCGCGCCGCGTGACCCTACAAATGGCGCGCGACATTTCCTCCGAAGATTTCGGCAAGGCCTTCATGGACGGCATCAACGAGAACATCGACAAGGCCGAGAAGCAGCGCATCGTGGCCCAGATCGGCAAGATGGGAGAATTGTTCGCCTCGGTCGACGGCCTCAAGAAGGGGGACGTGCTGCACCTGGACTGGATCCCGGGCACCGGCACCCAGACTGAGCTGAACGGCAAGAAGCTGGGCGAGGCGATCCCCGACCTCAACTTCTACAACGCCATCCTGCGCATCTGGCTGGGTGACAAGCCGGTCGACCGCTCGCTCAAGCCGGCCCTGCTCGGCGAAACCAAGTAATCCGGTTTTTTCTACCTGGCTTGACGCGGCCCCGGGCAACCGGCGCCGCGTTTTTTTTCGCTTTGAATTTTGACTGCGCGCTCCCCATTGTTCCGGGAGGGGTGGCACCCCATCCGGGGCTGCGGAGGCGCTGGCGACCTAGCTGTTCGATTCGCTCGATGTAACGACAACTCATCCATATCGAGTAACTCAATTTGAACTTCGCGCTTTTTATCGCCATCTCATCCACATCGTCTTGAATGCGTATCGATCATGCTGCATTACCCGTTCGATTGACGCTCTCCGCCGCTTGCGGCGGCGCCCCACCGACATATCGTCATCTCCTCTCAACATGCCGGCTAAACTCATCAATATGTGGAGATTTCCAACTGTGCCATATGTTCGAATTTATGCTTAACGCATACAATATCGACTGATTGTTAAATCGATGACGCAAAAAATCCCCTGAAAAGCCGAGCGACCGGAAGTCGACGGCGATTCTTCATTGCCGCTCGCTGGCGGCAGCCGGATGAAGGAACAAGGCGAGGAAAAGGGCGAAAAAAAACGGCGCCCGGTTGCCCGGACGCCGTTCAAGGAGAAAGACGGTATCGAAATCAGGAACGCAGTGCGCGGACCTCGGTAGTGGCGGCGGCGGCTACCGCGGCGCCGGCCTGTTGCGCCAGGCTGGCATTGCGCAGCTTGCGGCGCGCGGCCAGCTCGTCCTTGGTCGGACGCGGACGCACCACCAGCACCAGTGCGCGGGCGATGCCGACCAGCAGGGGGCGGAAGAACATCAGCAGGCCGCCCAGCAGGGTCAGCTGCAGCATGCCGAGCAGCATCTGGGTGAAAGGCAGCGCCATCGGCGCCTGGAACAGGGTGTCAGCGAAGGACATGACTAAAGGAATATGATCGACGTTAAGATTCGATGTAACTATAGTGCAACGCAACATATAAATCTAATCACGTTTCCTGATGGTCCTTATATTGATCGTGAATGGAAATGGAGTACACTTGCAGTAACCATAAAACGCTGACCCCGAACGGATCCCATGAGCTTCCTCACGCTTGACCTGAACCTGCTCCGCGTCTTCGACGCCGTCATGACCGAGCAAAACCTGACCCGCGCCGCTGGCCACCTGGCCATGACCCAACCGGCGGTGTCGAACGCCATCAAGCGCCTGCGCGAAAGCCTCGGCGACGAGCTGCTGATCCGTACCGCGTATGGCGTGAAGCCGACGCCGCGCGCCGAAGCGCTGTGGCCGGCCGTGCGCCAGGCCCTCGCTGCGCTGGAAGCGGCGGTGATGCCGGAAACCTTCGATGTGTCGAAGGCCCAGGCCACCTTCCGCCTGGCGATGGCGGACGCGACCGCTGCGCTGTGGCTGCCGTCGCTGGTGCGGGCGATCGAAAAAGAAGCGCCGGGGGTGAACATCCGCATGGTGCCGCTGACCACGCGCGAGCCGCGGCCGATGCTGCTGCGCGGCGACATCGACCTGGCCGTCGGCTTCTTCCCCGGCGTGGCGGCGCAATTGTCGTATGAAACCGGCTCGCCGATCCGTCACGAGCGCCTGTATTCGGGCGAGTATGTGGCGGTGATGCGCAAGGGCCATCCGCTGGCCAAGGACAAGCTGGACCTGGAAAGCTATTGCAAGGCGGACCACCTGCTGGTGAGCTTCTCGGGCCGCGCCCACGGCCTGGTCGACGAAGCCCTGGCCCAGATCGGCCGCGAGCGCCGCATCCTGCTGACCGTGAACCAGTTCTTCACCGCCGGCCGCGTGGTCGCGAACTCGGACCTGGTGACGGTGCTGCCGCGCCACCTGATCGCCTCAACCGGCGCCGCCGATTCGCTGGTCTGGCGCGAGCTGCCCTTCCAGCTGCCGGCCGTGCACCTGGACATGCTCTGGCACGAACGCGACGGCCGCAGCCCGGCCCACCGCTGGCTGCGCACCAACCTCGAGCAGCTGTCGGTGACGGCGCAGAAGACGCTGCCGCAGAAGTCGGAGATGTCGGAGAAGATGGAGAAGATGGCGTGAGTTCGCGCGTCATCCCCGCGCAGGCGGGGATCCAAGTTCCGCGTAAGCTATCGAAACGCACGCAAGCTTGGATTCCCGCCTGCGCGGGAATGACGGCGAGCCAGCTTATTTGATAGGCAACTTGGTCGTATTCTTGACCTCTTCCATCACCGCATACGTGTGCGTCTCGCGCACGCCCTTCTGCAGCAAGGTTTTACCGAGGAACTCCCGGTAGGCCGCCATGTCCTTCACGCGCGCCTTGACCAGGTAATCGAAACCGCCGGCCACCATGTGGCATTCCAGGACTTCGGGGATCAATTGCACGCTCTGCTTGAAGGCGTCGAAGACTTCGGGGGTGGTGCGGTCCAGCACCACTTCGATGAAGACCAGCAGCGACACGTCCAGCAACTGGGGATTCAGCTGGGCCGTGTAACCCATGATGTAGCCGGACTCGTGCAGCTTGCGCACCCGTTCCAGGCAGGCCGCCGGCGACAGGTTGACGCGCGCGGCCAATTCGACGTTGCTGATTCGCCCGTCGCTCTGCAACTCGGCAAGGATTTTCTTGCTGATCTTGTCCAGCATGTTCTTCACTCTCCACTATAAATATTATTTGGTGAAATTCTCTCACCAAAAACTATCTATTGCTAGTCTTCTGTAAAAACAGAATTAATCCAGAAGATTTCCCTCTACAATCGAATTCATGTACCCACAGTCCGCCTGCGCCGGCCATCGATGATGGACCGGCGCTTTGTGCATGTACGCCGACTATTTACTTTTTGATCAAGCAGCCATGAACATTGCCGCCACCCCGGCCATCACCTTCGTTCCCTTCGACGCCCTGCAGGCCGAGACCAAACGCGAGCAGACGCCGCTGCGCGCCGCCATCACCAGCGCCTACCGCCGCGACGAAACCGCCGCCGTCGAATGGCTGCTGGCGCAGGGCGCCGCCGCTTCGGCCGACGCCTACATGCTGGCGCACCGCCTGGTGTCCAGCGTGCGCGAAAAACGCACCCGCTCTTCGGGCGTGGATGCGCTGATGCACGAATTCTCGCTGTCGTCGGAAGAAGGCGTGGCGCTGATGTGCCTGGCCGAGGCGCTGCTGCGCATCCCCGACGCGGAAACCGCGGACCGCCTGATCGCCGACAAGATCAGCCGCGGCGACTGGAAAAAACACCTGGGCGAATCGCCTTCGCTGTTCGTGAACGCCGCCACCTGGGGTCTCTTGATCACCGGCAAGCTGGTGTCGAGCAGCAGCGAGAAGGGCCTGGGCGCAGCCTTGACCCGCATCATCGCCAAGGGCGGCGAGCCGCTGATCCGCAAGGGTGTCGACATGGCCATGCGCATGCTCGGCAACCAGTTCGTGACCGGCCAGACCATCGCCGAAGCGCTGAAAAACAGCCGGGACAATGAAAGTCGCGGCTACCGCTATTCCTACGACATGCTGGGCGAAGCGGCGCTGACCGAAGCGGACGCCGAGAACTACTACGCTTCCTACGAAGCCGCGATCCACGCGATCGGCCGCGCCTCGAACGGCCGCGGCATCAAGGACGGTCCGGGCATCTCCATTAAACTGTCGGCCCTGCATCCCCGCTACAGCCGCGCCCAATACGCGCGCGTGATGGGCGAACTGCTGCCGCGCGTCCGCAAGCTGGTGCTGCTGGCCAAGCAGTACAACATCGGCATCAACATCGACGCCGAGGAAGCCGACCGCCTGGAAATCTCGCTGGACATGCTGGAAGCCCTGGCTTTCGATGCGGAGATCGCCGGTTTCGAGGGCATCGGCCTGGTGGTGCAGGCGTATCAAAAGCGTTGCCCCTTCGTGATCGACTACGTGGTCGACCTGGCGCGCCGCAGCGGCCAGAAATTCATGGTGCGCCTGGTGAAGGGCGCCTACTGGGATGCGGAAATCAAGCGCGCCCAGGTCGACGGCTTGAGCGGCTACCCGGTCTACACCCGCAAGGTGTACACCGACGTCTCGTATCTCACCTGCGCGAAGAAGCTGCTGGCCGCTACCGACGTCATCTACGCCCAGTTCGCGACCCACAATGCGCACACCCTGTCCGTGATCTACACCTGGGCCAAGGCGGACGGCGTGTCGAACTACGAATTCCAGTGCCTGCACGGCATGGGCGAGACCCTGTACGACCAGGTCGTGGGCGCCGACAATCTCGGTAAAGCCTGCCGCATCTACGCGCCGGTCGGTTCGCACGAAACCCTGCTGGCCTACCTGGTGCGCCGCCTGCTGGAAAACGGCGCCAACTCCTCGTTCGTGAACCAGATCGTCGACGAGAACGTGGCGATCGACACCCTGCTCACCGATCCTTTCGAAGCGGCGCGCGCAGCGAAATGCCTGCCGCACCCGCGGATTCCGCTGCCGCTCGGGCTGTACGGCGCCGAGCGCCGCAACTCGGCCGGCCGCGACCTCGCCAACGAAGACGTCCTGCGCGAGCTGGCGCTGGAGCTCGGCGCGCCGCGCCACTACCTGGCCGCACCGCTGATCGACGGTCCCGTGACCGCCGCCGGCGCCGTCAACGTGATCAACCCGGCGCAGTCGGCCGATATCGTCGGCCAGGTGACCGAAGCGACGGTCGCCGACGTCGATACCGCGCTGCAGGCCGCAGAGAGCGCCTTCCCGGCCTGGGAAGGGATGGGCGCCAGCGCCCGCGCCGACATCGTCGCGAAAGTCGGCGACCTGTTCGAAGCCAACATGGGCGAGCTGATGGCGCTGGCCGTGCGCGAAGCCGGCAAATCGCTGCCGAACGCGATCGCGGAAATCCGCGAAGCCGTCGACTTCCTGCGTTACTACGCCGATGAAATCCGCGCAGCCGGCGACGGCAAGGCGCTCGGCGCCGTCACCTGCATCAGCCCCTGGAACTTCCCGCTGGCGATCTTCACGGGCCAGGTTGCCGCCGCCCTGGCCGCCGGCAACGTCGTGCTCGCCAAACCGGCCGAGCAGACCCCGCTGATCGCGCACCGCGCCGTGCAGCTGTTCCACGAAGCCGGCGTGCCGGCGGGCGCGCTGCAGCTGCTGCCGGGCCGCGGCGAAACCGTGGGCGCGGCCCTGACCGCGGATCCGCGTGTGAAAGCCGTGATCTTCACCGGTTCGACCGAAGTCGCCCAGCTGATCAACCGCACGCTGGCCAAGCGCGCCGTGGACGAAGGCTGCGACATCCCCCTGATCGCCGAAACCGGCGGCCAGAACGCCCTGATCGTCGATTCCTCGGCGCTGCCGGAGCAGGTGGTGCAGGACGTGCTGTCGTCCGCCTTCGACAGCGCCGGCCAGCGCTGCTCGGCCCTGCGCGTGCTGTTCCTGCAGGAAGACATCGCCGACAAGACCATCAAGATGCTCAAGGGCGCGATGCAGGAATTGCGCGTCGGCGTGCCGGACCGCCTGGCCACCGACATCGGCCCGGTGATCGACCGCGAAGCGCAGCAGAACCTGCTGGGCCACATCGAGCGCACGAAAGCCAGCGCCAGGCAGTATTTCGGCCTCGAGCTGCCGGCCGCGCTGGAAGCGCAGGGCACCTTCGTGCCGCCGACGGTGCTGGAAATCGGTTCGATGGCGGAATTGCAGCGCGAAGTCTTCGGTCCGGTGCTGCACATCGTGCGCTACCGCCGCGCCGACCTGGCCAAGGTGGTCGACACCATCAACGGCACCGGCTACGGCCTGACCCTGGGCGTACACTCGCGCATCGACGAGACCATCGATTTCATCACCGCGCGCGCCCACGTCGGCAACATCTACGTGAACCGCAACATCGTCGGCGCGGTGGTCGGCGTGCAGCCTTTCGGCGGCGAAGGGAAATCGGGTACCGGTCCGAAGGCCGGCGGTCCGCTCTACCTGAAGCGCCTGCAAAAGGCCTCGGCGCCGCTGCTGCAGCGTGCGCGCCACAGCAATGCCGCGCTGGACGGCCTGATGGGCTGGATGCAGGCCAACGGCCATGGCGATTGCGCCGTGCTGGCCGAAGGCTATACGAGCACCACGCTGGACGGCATGTCGCTCGAGCTGCCGGGCCCGACCGGCGAGCGCAACGTGCTCGGCTTCGTGCCGCGCGGCGCGATCCTGTGCGCGGCGAGCAGCCCGAAAGGCGCGCTGAACCAGCTGGCGGCCGTGCTGGCGACCGGCAACCGCGCGCTGGTGCTGGCGGATTCGCGCGACCAGGTGCTGGCGACCCTGCCGGCCGAAGTGAAGGAACGCGTGCGCTTCGTCGGCGAGGCGGAGCTGGACGGCCTCGATTTCCAGATGGCGATGGTGGAAGACGGCTTGAAAGGCAATTTGCAGCAGAAACTGGCGGCCCGCCAGGGCGCCATCGTCGGCATCGTCGACACCCGGGCGGATCAAGCGGTCGCCCTGTGGCGGCTGGTTGCAGAGCGCGCCGTCTGCGTCAACACGACGGCGGCTGGCGGTAACGCAAGCCTGATGACGCTGGGCTTGTAATCATAAGAAGAAATGACCGGGGCGCATGCCCCGGTTTTCACATGGTGAGCCGTTTTAACTTGGAGGAAGACAAATGTTAGTTGGCGTTCCGAAAGAAATCAAAAACCACGAATACCGGGTCGGCCTGACCCCGCCCAGCGTCCACGAACTGGTCGCGCGCGGCCACCAGGTGCTGGTGCAATCCGGCGCCGGCGCCGAGATCGGTCTGTCGGATGAGCAATACACGGCGGCCGGCGCCGCCATCGTCGCCACGGCGAAGGAAATCTTCGAGCGCGCCGACATGATCGTGAAGGTCAAGGAGCCGCAACCCCAGGAATGCGCGATGCTGCGCGAAGGCCAGATCCTGTACACCTATCTGCACCTGGCGCCGGATCCGGAACAAACCGCGGCGCTGGTGAAATCCGGCGCCGTCTGCATCGCCTATGAAACCATCACCGGGCCGGGCGGCGGCCTGCCGCTGCTGGCGCCGATGAGCGAGGTGGCGGGACGCATGTCGATCCAGGCCGGCGCCAGCCACCTGGAAAAGTCGAAGGGCGGCATGGGCCTGCTGCTGGGCGGCGTGCCGGGCGTGGCGCCGGGCCACGTGGTGATCATCGGCGCCGGCGTGGTCGGCACGAATGCGCTGCAGATGGCGGTCGGTACCGGCGCGCGCGTGAGCGTGCTGGACAAGAACGTGGATCGCCTGCGCCAGCTCGACTTGGTCTACGGCAACCGGATCGCGACCCTGTACTCGAACGCCCACGCGCTCGAGGAAGCGGTGCTGTCCGCCGACCTGGTGATCGGCGGCGTGCTGGTGCCGGGTGCGGCGGCGCCCAAGCTGGTGACCCGCGACATGGTCTCGCGCATGAAGAAGGGGGCGGTGGTGGTCGACGTCGCGATCGACCAGGGCGGCTGTTTCGAGACCTCGCATCCGACCACCCACGCCGATCCGACCTTCGTGGTCGACGGCGTGGTGCACTATTGCGTGGCGAACATGCCGGGCGCGGTGGCGAGGACCTCGACCTTCGCCCTGAACAACGCCACCATCGGCCATGCGGTGGCGCTGGCCAACAAGGGCTGGCGCCAGGCGCTGCGCGACGATCCGCACCTCAAGAATGGCCTGAACGTCTGCCAGGGCAAGGTCACCTACGCCGCCGTGGCCAAGGACCTGGGTTACGACTACGTGCCGGCGGATACCCTGCTGGCCTGAACCCGCGCCTGCCGGCAAAACTGCCTGACGACATGAAAGGCATATTGCGCGGCCACCGACTTCACGAAACGCATGAAGTCGGTGGCCGCGTTTTCATTGGCGTTGTCGGAAATCGTACGGATCACGCCGAACGGGATTCCCAGCTCGAAACACACCTGCGCCACCGCGGCGCCTTCCATCTCCACCGCCAACAGCCCAGGCAAAGCCTCGCCGAGGGCCCTGATACGCTCCCTGTGGCTGACGAACTGGTCGCCGCTGCCGACGAGTCCCCGGTGCATGCGCGGCGCCTGGAGCGCGAATGCGGCCCTTTCCTGGGCATCGATGGCGTCCATGAACTCGCGTTCCAGGAAACGCTGGGCAGCATGGGACAGTTCCAGCGCCATTTGCCGGTCGCTGGCGAAATGGCGCAGGCCCGTCAGCGGCACTTCAAAACGTGGAAACAGGGGACTGGCATCCATGTCGTGCTGGACCAGGGATTCGGCCACGACGATGTCGCCGACACGCACGGAGGGGTCGCCGGAACCGGCCACGCCCGTAAACAGGATGTGGGTAACACCGAACTTCTCCACAAGCGTGGTGGCCGTCATGGCGGCTGCAACCTTGCCTATACGCGATAAAACGGCCACAGCGTCGATTTCCCAGAGTTTTCCGGTCCAGTACTCACGCATGCCATGGATGAGCTTGTAGGGCCTCTCCATGGCTTCTACGAGCCCCTGCTGTTCTTCGTGCAAGGCGCTGATGATCCCCAATCGCATGTTTTGCCTCTGTTCTGATGGCCTGAAAGCCGGTTTTCGGCAGTTTGCAGCCCAGTGTATTAATAAAACAAAGATGTATATAAAAACTGGTAGTAGATAGTAAACGCGGTTTCCGCTGTGGATAAACCGGGATTTGTCTACAGCGTCAAGGGTTTACGTGCTGCCGGATGAGCTGGAAAAGCATTGTACGGGAGCTGGACGGAACTTGGACAAAAACGCCCTGGTCTGCAAAAACCGGGTTTCTGCACATTTGCTACTGTGGATATGCAGGCGCTTTTCCACAGTCGAGCTGGTTTCTCAGGCGATTTTGCCGTCTACACTTGCCGGTTTTGCATCGAAACGTCTGTCGGCAGGACGCTGAGCCGGCTTTTGGTGGCGCAACTGGCGCTGCCACTTTCTTTCTGTAGACCTCAAAACGGTCGAGCAGTGCCGGCAATGCCGTTTATCGACCACGTGATGCCGAGACATTGCAGCGTCTGCGTTTCGAGATCGTCGTTCTCTCGATGCGCCAGGCATTCAGTGCTTCCTGCAGACAGGCTTCTTTCTCGATGCAGGGTTGGCCTTGCCGTCAGTCCGTTCTTGCGCCCGGTTTTCCACGCGCAGCGGCTTCTTTGTATTAGTTAACTTGGATAGATATTTAATCTGGTAGTAGATAGTAAACGCCTGCCGAACTGTGGATAAGCCGGGTTTACTCCACAGGCTCAAGGGTTTACGTGCGTCTGAAGCTGCTGGACAAGCCTTGCGTCTGGCAAGGACGTTAACTGGAAAAAAAAACGGCTGTGCCCAACTCGGGCGGTTTCGCACATTCGATCCTGTGGATATGCAGGGGCTTGTCCACAGAAGTCTTTGCCGGCAGGGTCGAAGCCGTGGTTTCGGACTGGTTGGCGGCCTGGCCGGAGCCGAAAAATTTTTACGGGCGAACTTTGCAGTTCGAAACGCGTCCTCAGGTTTACAACCAAGACCTTGTATACGAATAGTGGTAGTAGTTAACGGTGGTGCTCATCTGTGGATAAACCAGGTTTACGCCACAAGATCAGGCGTTTACGGTTCGCATAAGCCAGTGGGCTGATCCTGTATGTTGCTGGTGGAAAAAATGGATAAAAATCGGCGCTGTGGTAAAAGCCGGGTTTTCGCACAATCGATACCTGTGGATATGCAGAAGCTTATCCACAGTGGATGCAGGTGTTCTAAATCGATGACGATCTGGTAAGCTTGCTCAAGCGAAGCATCACCGTATCCGGAATGGAGGGGGCAGCGTGGAATCGGCAGGGGATTACGACTACATTATCGTGGGCGCCGGCACCGCCGGTTGCGTGCTCGCCAATCGCCTGACCCGCAAGCCGGACGTGCAGGTCCTGCTGATCGAAGCCGGCGGCAAGGACGATTACCTGTGGATCCACATCCCGGTCGGCTACCTCTACTGCATCGACAATCCGCGCACCGACTGGCTGTTCCGCACCGAAGCCGACCCCGGCCTGGCCGGCCGTGCACTGCTCTACCCGCGCGGTAAGGTGCTGGGCGGCTCGTCCTCGATCAACGGCATGATCTACATGCGCGGCCAGGCCGGCGATTACGACCGCTGGGCCGAGGTCAGCGGCGATCCATCCTGGCGCTGGGAGCACGTGCTGCCCCTGTTCCGGCGCAGCGAAGACCACCACCGCGGCGAAAGCGAAGTCCACGGCAGCGGCGGCGAGTGGCGGGTCGAGCGCCAGCGCCTGTCCTGGGAAATCCTTGACGCCTTCCGCGAAGCCGCCGGCGAAAACGGCATCCCGAAAATCGAGGATTTCAACGGCGGCGACAACGCCGGCTGCGCCTATTTCGAAGTCAACCAGCGCCGCGGCATCCGTTTGAACACAGCGAAAGCCTTCCTGCGGCCGGCGTCCCAGCGCCCGAATCTCACCATCATGACCGGCTGCCACGTCGAAAAGCTGCTGGTCGAGCAGGGAGACTATGGCGCGCTCTGCCGCGGCGTGCAGTTCACCGGCGGCGGCCGCGCCTTTCACGCCACCGCGCGCCGCGAAACCCTGCTGGCGGCTGGCGCGATCGGCTCGCCGACCATCCTGCAATTGTCCGGCATCGGCGCCGCGCCCAGCCTGGCCCGGCACGGCATCCGGCCGCTGGTCGATGCGCCGGGCGTGGGCGAGAACCTGCAGGATCATTTGCAGTTGCGGATGGTCTACCGGATCACCGGCGCGCCGTCGCTGAACACGACCGCCGCAAACTGGTTCGGCAAGGCGAAGATCGGCTTGCAGTACATGCTGTTCCAGAGCGGGCCGATGTCGATGGCGCCGTCGCAGCTGGGCGCGTTTGCCCGCTCCGACGACAGCCAGGCCACACCGAACCTGCAATACCATGTGCAGCCGCTGTCGCTGGAAAAATTCGGCGATCCGCTGCACGGTTTTCCAGCCTTCACCGCCAGCGTCTGCAACCTGCGTCCGACCTCGCGCGGCCACGTCCGCATCGCTTCGAACGACAGTTACGCCGCGCCGAAGATCACGCCGAACTACCTGAGCACGGCGGAAGACCGGACCGTGGCGGCGCACGCGCTGGCCCTGACGCGCCGCATCGTCGCCTCACCGGCGCTGGCGAAATACCGGCCCGAGGAGTTCAAACCGGGCCCGCATTACCGTACCGAGGAAGAACTGGCCGAAGCCGCCGGCCTGATCGGCACCACGATCTTCCACCCGGTCGGCACCTGCCGCATGGGCAAACCGGACGATCCGCTGGCGGTGGTCGACAGCGCACTGCGGGTCAAGGGCGTGCGCGGACTGCGCGTGGTGGATGCGTCGATCATGCCGTTCATTACTTCCGGCAACACGAATTCGCCGACGCTGATGATTGCCGAAAAAGCGGCCCAGCTGCTCGTGGCCCAGCACGCTTAAGCCAGGAGCAGCGATGCCCGACATCATTCTCGAGACCGATCGGCTGACCAAGGAATTCAAGGGTTTTACGGCCGTCAGCCAGGTCGACCTGCAAGTGCAGCGCGGCCATATCCACGCCCTGATCGGGCCCAACGGGGCAGGGAAGACCACCTGTTTCAATTTGCTGACCAAGTTCCTGACCCCGAGTTCGGGCCGGATCCTGTTCAACGGCCGCGACATCACGGGTGCGCGGCCGGCCCAGATCGCGCGCATGGGCATCATCCGCTCCTTCCAGATCTCGGCCGTGTTCCCGCACCTGACGGTGCTGCAGAACGTGCGCATCGGCCTGCAGCGCGCGCTGGGCACGAGCTATCACTTCTGGCGCAGCGAGCGCAGCCTGCGCCAGCTGGACGAACGCGCCATGGCCCTGCTCGAGGAAGTCGACCTCGGCAGCTTTGCGCACACCATCACCGCCGACTTGCCGTATGGCCGCAAGCGCGCGCTCGAGATCGCCACGACCCTCGGCATGGAGCCGGAATTGATGCTGCTCGACGAGCCAACCCAGGGCATGGGCCACGAAGACGTGCACCGCGTGACGGCACTGATCAAGAAGGTGTCGAGCGGCCGCACGATCCTGATGGTCGAACACAACATGAGCGTGGTGGCCGGCATCTGCGACCGCATCTCGGTGCTGCAGCGCGGCGCCGTGCTGGCCGAAGGCAGCTATGCCGAGGTGTCCAGCAATCCGCAGGTGATGGAAGCCTACATGGGCGCCGCCGCTGCCTCGCTCGACAAACCGCATTGACCACGACTTTTTTTAACGGAGACCACCCATGAAATTGAACGCCATCGCTTTTGCCGCCGCCACCCTTGCCGCCACCGCCAGCCTGGCCCTCCCGGCCCAGGCCCAGGTGTCGGGCGACACCATCAAGATCGGCCTGATCACCGACCTGTCCGGCGTCTATGCCGACATCGACGGCAATGGCGGCGTCGAGGCCGTGCGCATGGCGATCGCCGACATGGGGGGCGCCGTCAACGGCAAGAAGATCCAGTTCATCGTCGCCGACCACCAGAACAAGGCGGACATCGCCGCCAGCAAGGCGCGCGAGTGGTTCGACCAGCAGGGCGTGGACATGCTGATCGGCGGCACCAACTCGGGCGCCAGCCTGGCCATGGCGAAAGTGGCCGCGGAAAAGAAAAAGGTCTTCATCGCCATCGGCGCCGGTTCGGCCCGCCTGACGAACGAGGAATGCTCGCCCTACACCGTGCACTACGCCTACGACACCGTGGCGCTGGCGCGCGGCACCGGCACCGCCGTGATCAAGCAGGGCGGCAAGTCCTGGTATTTCCTGACCGCCGACTATGCCTTCGGCCAGTCGCTGGAAAAAGACACCACCGACGTCATCAAGGCCAACGGCGGCACCGTGCTCGGCAGCGTCAAGCACCCGCTGTCGGCCTCCGACTTCTCGTCCTTCCTGCTGCAGGCGCAGTCGTCGAAAGCGCAAGTGCTGGGCCTGGCGAACGCCGGCGGCGACTTCATCAACGCGATGAAAGCCGCCAACGAATTCGGTCTCACCAAGAAGATGAAGATGGCCGGCCTGCTGGTCTTCATCAACGATATCCACACCCTGGGCCTGAACACGACCCAAGGGCTGTATCTGACCGACGGCTGGTACTGGGACCAGAACGACGCCACCCGCGCCTGGTCGAAACGCTATTTCGCCAAGATGAAGAAGCAGCCGTCGATGCTGCAGGCCGCCGATTATTCCGCCACCACCAACTACCTGAACGCGGTGAAGGCGGTCGGCAGCGACGATGCCGACAAGGTCATGGCCCAACTGAAAAAGACCAAGATCAACGACATGTTCGCGAAGAACGGCGAGATCCGTCCGGACGGCCGCATGGTCTACGACATGTACCTGATGCAGGTCAAAACGCCGAAGGAATCGAAAGGGGCGTGGGACTACTACAAGGTCGTCTCGACCATCCCCGGCGCCCAGGCCTACACGACCAAGGCGGAAACCAAGTGCGCGGCCTGGAAGTGATGGCTTAAGGCGCGTCCGTGCCGGTGCGGGTCCTATAAAATGGTTCGCACCGACACGCACAGGAGGCGCAGGTGATCGACGAATCCCTCATGGTGGAAGCGAACGGCATCCGCATGCACGCCACCACGACCGGGCAGGGGCCTGCCGTCCTGCTGCTGCACGGTTTCCCCGACACCCACCTGGTCTGGCGCAAGCAGGTGCCGGTGCTGGCCAGCGCCGGTTTCGGGGTGCTGGCGCCCGATCTGCGCGGCTACGGCCGCACCGAAGCGCCGCCGCATATCCAGGACTACACCCTCGATCAACTGCGCGCCGACGTCCTCGGCCTGCTGGATGCGTTGAACATCCAGAAAGTGCACCTGGTCGGCCACGACTGGGGCGGACTGATCGGCTGGCAGCTGGCGGCGACGGCGCCCCAGCGCATCGAACGCTTCGTCGCGCTGTCGACCGGCCATCCGTCGGCGATCGCCCACGCGGGCATCCTGCAGCACCTGCGCATGTCCTATATCCCCCTGTTCTGCATGCCGGGCGTGGCCGAGCACATGCTGCGCGCGGCCGACTGGTTCGCGATGCGCCAGTTCACCAGCGAACCGGGCCAGATCGACGTCTGGAAGCGCGAGCTCGACCAGCCGGGACGTCTGACGGCCGCCCTGAACTACTACCGCGCCAATCTGAAACTGGCCCTGCCGCATTCTTTGCCACGTGTAAAAATTCCGGTGATGGGCATCTGGAGCGACCGCGATCCGGCCCTCGGTGAAAAGCAGATGCGCGATTCGGCCCACTATGTGGAAGGCGAGTTCCGCTTCGAACGCATCGTCGATGCCGACCACTGGCTGCAGCTGACGGCGCATGAGCGGGTGAATGCGCTGCTGCTGGATTTTCTGGCGGCGAAAAAGCCGCAGAGTACGTTCTGAGTCAACGCGTCGTCCCCGCGAAGGCGGGGACCCAAGTTTGTGAGGTCGGGCAAAGTCCGGCATGACGTGAGGTGCGCGTTACCGTTCAGAGCGCCGCCGCGTAGATCGCCCTCGCATCCTCCCGCGTCAGCTCGCGCGGATTATTTCCCAGAAGCCGGGTCTGCAGCATCGCATCGTCGGCCAAACGGTCGAGGTCGGCTTCCGTGATGCCGACCTGCTGCAAGGTCGTCTCCACGCCGGTGATCTTGGCGATCTGCTGCATCGCAACAATCAAGGCCTGGGCCCGCGCTTCTTCGCTGCCGCTGGCGTGCGGCACGACGATCCCGGCCAGTTCCGCATAATGACTGCTTGCCGCCGGCAGGTTGAAACGGAGTACGTGCGGCAGCACGAGCGAGTTCGACAGCCCATGTGCGACATGGAAAATACTGCCGATCGGATAGGCCAGCGCATGCACCGCCGCCACCGGCGCATTCGAGAACGCCTGTCCGGCCAGGCAGGCGCCCAGCAGCATGGCCTGGCGCGCATCGAGGTCTTGGCCGTTCTCGCAGGCTTTCACCAGGTTCGCCGACAGCAGCGACAGCGCCTGCCTCGCCAGCATGTCCGACAGCGGATTCTTCTTGTGGCGGCTGGTATAGGCTTCGATCGCATGCACCATGGCGTCGATGCCGGTGGCAGCCGTGACGACTGGCGGCAGGCCGAGGGTCAGGCTGGCGTCCAGCACGGCCAGGTCGGCGTAGAGCTGGGGAGAGACGACGCCCATCTTGGTGGTCTCGCCGGTGGTGACGATGGCGATGTTCGTGACTTCGGAACCGGTACCGGCCGTGGTTGGCACCTGCACCAGCGGCAGGCGTTTGCCGGTAACTTTGCCGATGCCATAGATCTCGCTGAGCGGCTGGGCGCTGTCCGCCAGCACGGCGACCAGCTTGGCGACGTCCATCGAACTGCCGCCACCGAGGCCGATCACCAGGTCCGTGCCCTGCTTGCGCGCAAACCCGGCGGCGGCGTCGACCACCGCTTCCGGCGGGTCGGCGGCCACGTCCGCGTAGACCGCCACCTGCATGCCTTGGGCTTCCAGGCTGGCGCGCGGCGCCTCGACCAGGCCGGTGCGCAGGAAACCCGGATCCGTCACCAGCAGCACCCGTTGCGTGCCCGGGAAGCGCTCGGCGACGAGCTCGCCGAGCCTGCGCGCGGCGCCCGGTTCGGACACGATGCTGGAGACCGTGCTGAAGTTGAAGGCGGGAATGGAATGCATCGTCTGGGTCTCCTCGGGTTCTTGTTCTTCCTCAAGCTTACACCAGCCGTGCGGATACCTTACCGTACAATGGCGCTTTCCCCTAGGTGCATGTGTTCCCATGTTCGATGTCGTGATCCTGGCCTGCGCGGCCTTTCTTGCCGGTCTGGTCGATGCAGTCGTGGGAGGGGGAGGCTTGATCCAGATCCCGGCCATCTTCGCCGTGTTCCCGAAGGAAGTGCCGGCGACCTTGCTGGGCACGAACAAATTGGCGTCGATGTGCGGCACGACGGTCGCGGCCGTAAAATATGCGCGCCGGGTGCCGATCGCGTGGGGGACGGCGGCGCCGGCCGCTGCGGCCGCCTTTGCGCTGGCCTTTGTCGGCGCCTGGACAGTGACCCGGGTGCCCGGCGACTTCGTGCGCAGCCTGCTGCCGCTGATCCTGCTGGCGGTCGCCATCTACACTTTCAAGAAAAAGGATTTCGGTTCCGTCCACGCGCCGGTCCACAGCGGCATGACGGAGCGCCTGCTGGCCACTGGCGTCGGCGCCGCCATCGGCTTTTATGACGGCTTCTTCGGGCCGGGCACGGGCAGCTTCCTGATCTTCATGTTCGTGCGCTTCTTCGGCTTCGACTTTCTCGGCGCCTCGGTCGCGGCGAAGATCGTCAACGTCGCCTGCAATATCTCGGCGCTGATCTGGTTCGGCTACAGTGGCCACCTGATCTGGAAACTGGCCGCCATCATGGCAGTGTTCCAGATCGGCGGCTCGCTGGTCGGCACGCGGCTGGCGCTGAAGCATGGCAGCGGCTTCGTGCGTAAATTGTTCCTGATCGTGGTGTCCTTGCTGATTGTAAAGACAGCCTACGATTCTTTTACAAAGCTGGGGTGGTGATGTTTCACGTGGAACATCGGCTTGATCAAGTTTAATCCGCCGGACCGCGTATTTTTGTCACGATGGTTGGCAGCAGCCAGGCCCCACCCGACCGGATTTCCCTGCACATCCCAGTCGTCGATTCCGACGTCAGCGCGAAACTCTTGCCATCCCAAGTCCATGTCGATCGTGCTTCGCAATCGCCGATACCGCGGCCGAGCTGCACAGATTCGATCTTGCCCTGCGTATAGGTGCTGGCCTTGTTGGTGACGAATACCGCGGCATACGGTGGACGGGCGTCGACGACCCAATAGCCGATTCCCTGGTTGTACGCGCCGGTCCAGCAGCGGTAACCGATGAGGAATTTTGCTTCCGTCAGCCGTTGGATCGTGAGGCGCTCGGGCGCCGCATCGGACGCTGCGATGCCGTCGCAATCCTGCCCGCTGGCTGTCCGCCGCAGCTCCTTCAATAACGTCGCTTGTTGTTCCGCAGTGAATGCCGGCTTGCTCGTATCGTCGACGACTGGCGCTTGCCGGATGACCGGTGCTGGCAGAGGTGGAAGGACCGTGGTCGCGGCATGCTTGCCTTTTCGGACCAAGGCATCGACGGTATCGAGACGACCCTGAAACTCGTCCATTTTCAGCAAGACCGCCGTTGCCCCTGCCGTGGACACTGTCCAGCGGCGGCCAGCGCCGGACCAGACGACATCGCCGCTGCCGGCCAGCGCCTGCAACAGGAAGGCGGTTTGCTGGCTCGACAGGTAGCCACGGCGTGTCCGGCGGTCGAGCTTGACGCGACCGGCCGGAACGCCAGCAGCCGACATGATGACGTTTTCCGGAATCTCGGCGACGTCGCGCTTGTCTGCAAGCTGCAGCTCGGCCCGGACTTTCTGACCTGGCCCTGCCGCGCGTTGCAGGAGCAGGCTCGCACGCGTCTTGCTGCCTTGCGCCTGGTAGCCGGCCGCGCGGCAGGTGCGGGTATTGTCGCAGGCGAGTTCCCAGTCCTTGTACGTGAACGTGGCAGACGGCATGTCCGAACGGGGATAGGCGAGGGCGCCGTCATTGACAATGAGGCTGGCGAGAACGAGGGTGGTGAGTCGCATGGCCGAGTCCAGATAGACGATGCTGCCCAGATTAGCGTGTTGCGTTATCGTTGCCCGTACGCTGGCCAACCCAAGCGTCTGGTTTCACGTGAAACAATTTCTGTCGTTTTCGGCCGTCAACCGAAGCCGCAAAGAAAAAAGAATCTATAATCCCAGCTTAACTCTCCTCGCAGCACATTCCATCATGTTATTTCCGACAGAATTCGACGTGATCGTCGTCGGTGGCGGCCATGCCGGCACCGAAGCGGCGCTCGCGTCTGCACGCATGGGGCAGAAGACCCTATTGCTTACTCACAACATCGAGACCCTGGGTGCGATGTCCTGCAACCCGTCGATCGGCGGCATCGGCAAGGGCCACCTGGTCAAGGAAGTCGATGCCATGGGCGGCGCGATGGCCATTGCCACCGACGAAGCCGGCATCCAGTTCCGCGTCCTGAATTCCTCGAAGGGCCCGGCCGTGCGCGCGACCCGCGCCCAGGCGGACCGCGTCCTGTACAAGGCGGCGATTCGTTCGCGCCTGGAAAACCAGCCGAATCTGTGGCTGTTCCAGCAGTCTGTCGACGACCTGATGGTCGAAGGCGACCGCGTCGTCGGCGCCATCACCCAGATCGGTCTGCAGTTCCGCGCTCGCGCTGTCGTGCTGACGGCCGGTACTTTCCTTGACGGGAAGATCCACGTCGGCCTGCAGAATTACACGGCCGGCCGCGCCGGCGATCCGGCGGCGGTGTCGCTGTCTGCTCGCCTGAAAGAGCTGAAATTGCCGCAGGGCCGCCTGAAAACCGGCACGCCACCGCGCATCGATGGCCGCAGCATCGACTTTTCCGCCATGAGCGAACAGCCGGGCGATCTCGATCCGGTGCCGGTGTTCTCGTACATGGGCAATGCTTCCATGCACCCGAAGCAGGTGCCGTGCTGGGTCACGCATACGAATGCCCAGACCCACGAGATCATCCGTAACGGCCTCGACCGCAGCCCGATGTACACCGGCGTGATCGAAGGCGTCGGCCCGCGCTATTGCCCGTCGATCGAAGACAAGATCCACCGCTTCGCCTCGAAGGAATCGCATCAGATCTTCCTCGAGCCGGAAGGCCTGACCACCAACGAGTTCTACCCGAACGGGATCTCGACCAGTCTGCCTTTCGATGTGCAACTGGCCTTGGTGCGCTCGATGCGCGGCCTGGAAAACGCCTTTATTTTGCGCCCCGGCTATGCGATCGAATACGATTATTTCGACCCGCGCGGCTTGAAGGCATCGCTGGAAACCAAGGCGATCCATGGCCTGTTCTTTGCCGGCCAGATCAACGGCACCACCGGCTACGAAGAAGCCGCGGCCCAGGGCATGCTGGCCGGTATCAATGCGGCCTTGCAGACCCAAGACAAGGAAGCCTGGACCCCGGGCCGCTCGGAAGCTTATCTGGGCGTGCTGGTCGACGACCTGACCACGCAGGGCGTGGCCGAGCCTTACCGCATGTTCACCAGCCGTGCCGAATACCGCCTGTCGCTGCGTGAAGACAATGCCGACATGCGCCTGACGGAAATCGGCCGCAAGCTGGGCGTGGTCGGCGATGCGCAATGGGAAGCCTTCGAGCGCAAGCGCGAAGCCGTGGCGCTGGAGCTGGAACGCCTGCGCTCGACCTGGGTGAATCCGCGCATCCTGGCAGCGGCCGAGTCCGAGCGCGTGATCGGCCAGGCCATCGAACGCGAGTACAACCTGGCGGATTTGCTGCGCCGTCCGGGCGTCGAATACGACAGACTGATGAGCCTGCAGGGCAACGAAGGGCAGGCGCTGGCCGGCCCTGGCGTGGAAGATCCGGCCGTGAAGGAACAGGTCGAAATCCAGCTGAAATACTCGGGCTACATCAACCGCCAGGCGAAAGAGGTGGAGCGCCATGACTACTACGAAAATCTGAAGCTGCCGGACAACCTGAACTACCTGGAAATCCAGGCGCTGTCGATCGAGGTGCGCCAGAAGCTCGATAAACAGCGTCCGGAAACCCTGGGCCAGGCGTCGCGCATTTCCGGTGTGACCCCGGCGGCCATCTCTCTGCTGCTAGTGCACCTGAAAAAGCGCGGCGCCAAGGGTTTTACCAGCGTCCCGAGCGAGGAAACGGCTGAATGAAGAATTTCGACCGCAACACCCTCGCCCAGGTGCTGGGCGAGGGCATCGCCGAGATGCATCTGCAGGTCTCCGCGGAACAGCAGGAAAAGCTGCTCGACTATTTGTCCCTGATGTTCAAGTGGAACGCCGTCTACAACCTGACCTCGCTGCGCGATCCGATGCAGATGGTAACCCACCACCTGCTCGATTCGCTGGCGGCGGTGCCGGCTTTCGCCGGCGCGCAAAACGTGCTGGACGTGGGTGCGGGCGGCGGCCTGCCCGGCATCGTGCTGGCCATCGTGCGCCCGGACATGAAAGTGTCGATGATCGACACCGTGCACAAGAAAACCGCCTTCCTCACGCAAGTGAAGGCGCAGCTCGGCCTGGCCAACGTCAGCGTCCACACCATGAAGGTGCAGGAACTGCAGGTGAGCGACAAATTCGACGTCATTACCTCGCGCGCTTTTGCCGACCTCTCGGATTTCGTCAACTGGTCTTCGCACCTGCTGGCGCAGGGCGGGCGCTACATCGCCTTGAAAGGGGTGGCGCCAGAGGACGAGCGGCAGAGGCTGCCGGCGGCATGGCGGGTGACGAAATTGGAGCCCCTGCGGGTGCCCAGGCTGGGCGCCGAGCGTCACCTGGTCTTCATAGAAAAAGCAACGGTGTAAACGATATAAACAGTTTATGCCGTAATACTGGATAAATCGTATAAATCGTTTTAACGGTATTAACGGTATGACTCTTTAAAGGCATACATGGCGAAAATATTTTGCGTAGCAAACCAGAAGGGCGGTGTGGGCAAGACCACCACCAGCGTCAACCTGTCCGCCGGACTGGCAAAGCTGAACCAGCGCGTGCTGCTGGTCGACCTCGACCCGCAGGGCAACGCCACCATGGGCGCCGGCATCAACAAGGCCGGGCTGACGTCGTCGATCTATGAAGTGCTGCTCGGCGAGGCCGACGTCGCCACCGCAAAGCTGCGCAGCGAAGCAGGGCGCTTCGACGTGCTGCCCGCGAACCGCGAGTTGGCCGGCGCCGAAGTCGAGATGGTGGAACTGGACAACCGCGAACGCCGCCTGAAGGAAGCGCTGGCCAAGGTCGACGCCGACTACGACTTCATCCTGATCGACTGCCCGCCGGCGCTGTCGATGCTGACCCTGAACGGCCTGGTGTGCGCGCACGGCGTGATCATCCCGATGCAGTGCGAGTACTACGCACTGGAGGGCCTGTCCGACCTGGTCAACACGATCAAGAAGGTGCACGCCAACCTGAACCACGACCTGCGCATCATCGGCCTGCTGCGCGTGATGTTCGATCCGCGCATGACATTGTCCCAGCAGGTGTCGAGCCAGCTCGAGCAGCACTTCGGCGACAAGGTATTCAAAACCATCATCCCGCGCAACGTGCGCCTGGCCGAAGCGCCTTCGTACGGCATCCCCGGCGTGGTGTTCGATCCGGCCTCGAAAGGGGCGCAGGCGTACATCGCCTTCGGCGCCGAGATGGTCGAGCGCATCAAGACGATGTAACCCCATACATAAAACAGAGACGGTCCAATACCATGGCAACCAAAAAACTGAAGGGACTCGGCCGCGGCCTCGACGCCCTGCTCGGCGGCGACGCCCACGATACCCCGGCCGCGCCCAGCGGCGCACCGTCGACCCTGGCGGTCACCCGCATCCAGGCCGGCAAGTACCAGCCGCGCACCCGCATGGACGATGGCTCGCTGTCCGAGCTGGCGGCATCCATCAAGAGCCAGGGCATCATGCAGCCGGTGCTGGTGCGTCCGATCGCGGCCAGCGGCACGGTCGGCTACGAGATCATCGCCGGCGAACGCCGCTTCCGCGCCGCCCAGCTGGCCGGCCTGGAAGAGATTCCGGTGCTGGTGCGCGAAGTCGACGACCAGAACGCGGCGGCGATGGCCCTGATCGAGAACATCCAGCGCGAAGACCTGAACCCGCTCGAAGAAGCGCAGGGCATCGCGCGCCTGATCTCGGAATTCGACTTCACCCATGAGCAGGCGGCGCAGGCGGTCGGCCGTTCGCGCAGCGCGGTGTCGAACCTGCTGCGCCTGGTGAACCTGGCCCAGCCGGTACAGACCATGCTGATGGCAGGAGATATCGACATGGGCCATGCGCGCGCCCTACTGGCGGTCGACGCCGCCAGCCAGATCGCACTGGCGAACCAGGTGATTGCGAAACGCCTGTCGGTGCGCGAGACCGAGAAGCTGGTCGCCCGCACCATCGAGGAGCAGAACGCGCCGGCGGCTGCACCACGCCAGAAGGACAAGCCGGGCGACATCGTGCGCCTCGAAGAAGAACTGTCGGACCGCCTCGCGACCCCGGTCGTGTTCAAGATGGGCGCGAAGGGCAAGGGCCAGATGATCATCGACTTTGCCGACCTCGACATCCTCGACAGCGTGCTGGCCCGCCTGCGCGGCTGAGCATCGCCATCCACTGCGTGTGTGGACAAGTGTTGCCTTGTCCACACACCGCGCGCCATGGAGCGTCGGTATATGCACGCTTCCGACTCCCGGTCGACTTACCGGCAGTTCGTTGATTTTCGTAGGAAATTTAACAGTTTCGGCGAAAAATCCTTTGTCGTTTTTACATCGCCCAGCCACTGTTATCAGCCCAGAACAGTTTGACTCGCCTGTTCATAAGCCTTTATAATCCCGCTGATTCATGTAATTACCATACCGTAACTCGGTTCCACCACGGCCTGGCGCGAAAGAAAAATAACAATGCTGCGCTTGGTCTCCCTGCAAATAATGGCAACAATTGTGGCCGGCGTGATCGCTGGACTACTAGGGGGGTGGTCTGCGATGTTTTCGGCGGTATTGGGCGGGCTGTGTTGTGTCGTTCCCAACGCTGTCATGGCGGTGCGCCTGTATGCCGGCGCACAAAAGCCGGGTGGTGCGAACCCTGCCGCATTTTTCATTTGGGAATTTGTAAAGATTGCTTTAACGCTGGCGCTGCTGTTCCTGACGGCGCGGCTGTACCACGATCTGAACTGGCTGGCACTGTTGTGCGGGTTCATCGTGGCGCTAAAAAGTTACATCATCTTATTATTTAGGCATTCACAATGACGAGTCCAACGGTAGAAACCGCCGCGGCGCATGCGCCGACCGCGGGCGAATACATCAAGCACCACCTCGGTCACCTTACCAACGGTCACCAGACCTTCGTGGTCGACTTCCACGTCCTCAACCTGGATACGATCCTGATCTCGGTGATCATGGGCGTGATCGGCGTGTTCCTCATGTGGCTGGCCGCGCGCCGCGCCACCTCGGGCGTGCCGGGCCGCTTCCAGGCTGCCGTCGAAGCCGTCGTCGAGATGGTCGAAGACCAGTCGAAGGGCATCGTCCACGGCGACCGCAGCTTCATCGCCCCGCTGGCGCTGACCGTGTTCGTCTGGGTCGCCCTGATGAACGCCATGGACTTCCTGCCGGTCGACATGTTCGCCAGCCTGTTCCGTGCCCTGGGCATGGGCGAGCCGCACTTCCGCGTCGTCCCGACCGCCGACCTGAACGGCACCCTGGGCATGGCCCTTGGCGTGCTGGCCCTGATGATCTACTACAGCATCAAGATCAAGGGCCTGGGCGGCTGGATCCACGAACTGTTCGCCGCACCGTTCGGCATCTATATGGCGCCGTTCAACCTGCTGTTGAACATCATCGAATACGCAGCAAAAACCGTGTCGCTCGGCATGCGACTGTTCGGCAATATGTACGCCGGTGAGCTGCTGTTCCTGTTGATTGCACTGCTCGGTTCCACGGCAACCGTGTTCGGCTTCGTCGGCCACGTGATTGCAGGCTCGATCTGGGCAATCTTCCACATCCTGATCGTTGTCCTGCAGGCATTCATCTTCATGATGCTGACGCTGGTGTATATCGGTCAGGCTCACGAAGGCCACTGACCGACGCGATCGCAAGAACGAACAAGATAGTGGTAGTAAAGAAGTTGTAAATTTCTGGTTTTTTAATTTTTAATCTTTTGGAGTAAATCTCATGACTGACGTTTCTTTCGTTGCACTGGCTTGCGGTCTGATCATCGGCCTGGGCGCAATTGGCGCATGTATCGGTATCGCGATCATGGGCGGTAAATACCTGGAAGCTTCGGCACGTCAGCCTGAACTGATGAACACCCTGCAGACCAAGATGTTCCTGCTGGCTGGTCTGATCGACGCGGCATTCCTGATCGGTGTTGGTATCGCCATGCTGTTCGCGTTCGCAAATCCGTTCACTGCCGCCTGATCGAAGCATCATTCGGTCCTGAACAGCCGAACCCCTGTGCGGTTCGGCATCCGTTTTTGTGAATAGAGGAATTTACCGTGAACCTGAACGCAACTTTGTTTGCCCAGTTCGTGGTCTTCTTCATCCTGGCGTTCGTCACCATGAAGTTTGTGTGGCCGCCGGTGATGAAAGCGCTCGACGAGCGCGCCCAGAGGATCGCGAGTGGCCTGGCCGCTGCTGACCGCGGCAAGGCAGAAATGGCTGCTGCCGAACAACGCATCGCCGCCGAACTGGCCGCGACCCGCGACGAAAGCACCAAGCGCATCGCCGACGCCGAAAAGCGCGCCGCAGCGATCATCGAAGACGCCAAGCAGACCGCCAGCGCTGAAGCTGCCCGCATCCTCGAAGGCGCCAAGGCCGACGCCGAGCAGCAAGTCACCCGCGCGCGCGAAGAACTGCGCGGCCAGGTGGCTGCCCTGGCAGTGGCCGGCGCCGAGCAGATCCTCAAGCGCGAAGTGAACGCGGCGGCCCACGCCGACCTGCTGAACCGCCTGGCGACCGAGCTCTGATCATGGCTGAACTCGCAACCGTCGCCCGCCCCTACGCCGAAGCGCTGTTCCGTGTCGCCCAGAACGGCGACATGGCGGCCTGGTCCGGCATCGTCTCGGAACTGGCGCAGATCGGCGCCAATCCGGACATGCAGGCTTTCGCCGGCAATCCGAACGTCAAGCCGGCCCAGCTGGCCGAGACGATTGCGTCGCTGGTCAAGTCGCCCCTGAACGCCGAGGCGAAGAACTTCATCGCGATGCTGGCCGAAAATGGCCGCGTCGCGTTGCTGCCGGAAATCGCCGCCCAGTTCACCGTGCTGAAGAACGCACAGGCCGGCGCTGCCGATGCCATCGTCCACAGTGCTTTCGAACTGTCCGCCGACCAGCTGAACACGCTGGTCGCCACGCTGGAAAAGAAATTTGGCCGCAAGCTGAACCCCACGGTCGAGATCGACCCGTCGCTGATCGGTGGTGTGCGCGTGGTCGTCGGTGACGAAGTGCTGGATACCTCGGTCCGCGCGAAGCTGCAGCAAATGCACAACGCGCTGGTGGCCTGAGGATCTTTGCACCGTCTACCGCGTCCAAGCACTTGCCCAACGCATCAAGAAACTATTAGGAGTTAGCACTCATGCAACTTAATTCGTCTGAAATCAGCGAACTGATCAAGAGCCGCATCCAGGGCCTCGAAGGTTCGGCTGATGTTCGTAACCAAGGCACGGTGATCTCCGTCGCCGACGGTATCTGCCGCATCCATGGTCTGTCGGACGTGATGCAGGGCGAGATGCTGGAATTCCCGGGTAACACCTTCGGTCTGGCGATGAACCTCGAGCGCGACTCGGTTGGCGCCGTGATCCTGGGCGCCTACGAGCACATCTCGGAAGGCGACACCGTCAAGACCACCGGCCGCATCCTGGAAGTGCCGATCGGTCCGGAACTGCGCGGCCGCGTCGTCAACGCCCTGGGCCAGCCGATCGACGGCAAGGGTCCGGTCGACGCCAAGCTGACCGCCCCGATCGAAAAGATCGCCCCGGGCGTGATCGCCCGTGAATCCGTGTCGCAGCCGCTGCAGACCGGCATCAAGTCGATCGACGCGATGGTGCCGATCGGCCGTGGCCAGCGCGAGCTGATCATCGGCGACCGCCAGACCGGCAAGTCGGCCGTCGCCGTCGACGCCATCATCAACCAGAAGGGCCAGGGCGTCACCTGCGTGTACGTCGCGATCGGCCAGAAGGCATCGACCATCAAGAACATCGTGCGCTCGCTGGAAGAGCACGGCGCGATGGAATACACGATCGT
>CAJYXO010000160.1 GCA_913778765.1 uncultured Massilia sp.
CGTCGTCGCCGAGTTTGACCTTCGACACGTCGACCAGGATGATGACGGCGTCCGCGGTCGAGGCCCCGGTCACCATGTTGCGGGTGTACTGCTCATCGCCGATACGCCCGGCCACGAGCAGTACACCCGCAACATGGTGACCGGGGCCTCGACCGCGGACGCCGTCATCATCCTGGTCGACGTGTCGAAGGTCAAACTCGGCGACGACGGCTCGGTCGAGCTTCTCACGCAGACCAAGCGCCATTCGACGATTGCGAAACTGCTGCAGATCGAGCACGTGATCGTCGCCGTCAACAAGATGGACCTCGTGAACTACGACCGCGCCGTGTACGAGCGCATCGTCAAGGCTTATACGCAGTTCGCGAACAGCCTGGGCTTGAAGGACATCGCCGCGATCCCGCTGTCGGCGCTGGCCGGCGACAACGTCGTCGAGCGCGGCGACAACATGCCCTGGTACGAAGGCCCGACCCTGATCGCGCTGCTGGAATCGATCAGCGTCTACGACGAAGCCCACGACGCGCCCTTCCGCTTCCCGGTGCAGCTGGTGGCGCGCCACAACGGCCACGCAGTGAACGACTTCCGCGGCTACATGGGCCGCATCGAATCCGGCAAGGTGTCGGTCGGCGACAAACTGGTGGTGCAGCCGTCCGGCGTCGAGGCCACGGTCAAGTCCATCGAGACGTTCGACGGCGCCCTGCAGACGGCGGTGGCCGGCCAGTCGATCACCCTGCTGCTGAACGAATACGTGGATGTCTCGCGCGGCGACGTGCTGGCAGGCGCCGCGCAGCCGGCGACCCTGCTCAGGCAGGTCAAGGCCGACGTCTGCTGGATGGCCGACGAGCCGCTGGACCTGCGCCGCAAATACTGGATCAAGCACGGCACCCGCCAGACCATGGCCAAGGTGAAGGCGATCGAAAGCGTCCTCGACGTCAATACCCAGCAGCGTAAAGCAGTGGAAAGTCCAACCGAAGGGCTGAAGCTGAACGACATCGCGCGCATCGAGCTGGCCGTGCAGCAGCCGCTGGCGGCGGATGCCTACGAGGATATTCGCGCCACCGGGGCCTTCATTCTCATCGATGAAGTGACCCACCAGACGGTGGCGGCGGGTATGATTCGCATCTAACAGTCATTCCCGCGAAGGCGGGAATCCAAGTTGGACGCGTTTCGTCAGCTCATGCAAACTTGGGTTCCCGCCTGCGCGGGAACGACGTAGCCAAAGGAAGCTATGTCCGCACTGGGAAAAGTCTATCTGATCGGAGCCGGTCCCGGCGCAGCTGACCTCATCACCGTACGCGGCGCGCGCCTGCTTGCGCAGGCCGAGGTGGTGCTGTACGACGCCCTGGTCACCCCCGAGATGCTGGAACTCTGCAGCCAGGCCGAGAAGATCTCGGTCGGCAAGCGTTCCGGCCAGCGCTCGACGGCGCAAACCCTGATCAACGAACAGCTGGTCGATTGCGCGCGCCGCGTCAAGATGGTGGTGCGCCTGAAAGGCGGCGACCCGATGCTGTTCGGGCGCGCCGACGAGGAATTGCGCGCCCTCGAGGAAGCCGGCATCGACGTCGAAGTCGTCCCCGGTGTCACCACGGCCGTTGCCGCCGCCGCGGCAACGCAACAGCCGCTGACCAAGCGCGGCGTCGCGCGCAGCGTCGCCTTCTTCACGTCCAGCACCGCGCCCGACGAGCCCGAACAGGCGGCCCTTCCCGCCACCGACACCATGGTGCAGTACATGGGCGGGCGCGAAGCCGCGGCCACCGCCGAACGCCTGCTGGCGCTGGGACGGCGGCCCGACCTGCCGGTGGTCGTCATCGAAAACTGCAGCCGCCCCGACCAGCGCATCCTGCGCCTGCGCCTGGCCGACCTCGCCCACGGCCTTGACACCGCGCAGGGGCCGGTGCTGGTGATGATCGGCGAAGCGCTGCAACGCCGCCCGCACCAGGCGCCCGACAAGAGCGCCTGACGCGCCAGGAAGCTCAGGCGCTCCAGGGCGTATAGGCAATCCCGTGCTCGATGGCGCCGATGACCTGCGCCTGGTTTTCCGCGCTCTCGCTGAAATTCACCAGCACTTCGTCGCGCGGCGCGATCTGCAGCGCGTGCAGCCAGAAGTCGTAGCCCGCCTGGTCCGGCGTACGGTGCAGCACGTTCGCATACAGCGCGTCCACGTACTGGGCGTCGTTCGGGTTGGCGCCGTACAGGCTCGCGAACTCCGCGCTGTTGACGAAGCCATGGGCCACGTTCTGCAGGCTGTTGCCGTCGTCCAGCGCATCGATCCAGTAGCCGAGGCCGGCCTTGTCCGGGGTGCGGTTGAACGCGGCCTGGTACAGGCGGTAGGCTTCGCCGGCATTGCCGTGGATGTCCAGCGCCACGGTCTGGTCGCTGAACTGGATGCGTTCGACGTTCGCCAGCTTGGTCGTGCTGCCGTGCAGGAAGTCATACACCGACATGCCGGTGCCGTCGTTCGACAGCGCATACATGCTTCGCTGGCTGCCGAACACCACGGTATCGACGCCCTCCTTCCCGTCCAGCAGGCCGCCGGCCGTGCTGGCCACCAGCTTGTTGTTGCCGGCCGTGCCGACCGTACCGGACGGCGCCGTGGTGACAGGGGCCGTCGCCACCGGCGTGCTTGGCGCACTCGTCACCGGCTTGGTCACCACCGGCGACGTCACCACCGGCGCCGTCGTGGCGCCCGAACCGCCCGCGGCCGTATCCTGCGTGCCGCCCTGCACCGGGGCCGTCGTCGCGCCCGGCACGGTGAACACGCGCGCCTCGACCGCCACGCCGCCGGCCTGGCTGTCGGCCCAGGCCGCGGCAAAGCCGCCGTTGGCCAGGGCCACCACGTCGGGCGCTGTCTGGTCGCCGGCGCGCATCTGGTTGATCCCGAATTCGTGCTGGTCGACCGCATTGCCGTCGGCGCCGAAGCGGCGGCCGAAGATGCCGCTGCCGTCGTGGTCGCCGCCCTGCGACTGCCAGGTGACGACGAAGCTGCCGTCGGACAGCGCCGCCACCGCGGCGTCGTAGCGCCCGCCGCCGGAATCGAGGTTGGCCTGGACCGGGCCGCCCAACGCGTGGCCGCCGCTGTCGTAGACCTGGAAGAAGATGTCGCTCATCGAAAAGCCGAGCGGCTCGTTGACGTAGCTGTCCCAGGCGATCACGAAGTTGCCGTTGGCAAGCGTGGTCACGTGCGGCAGCGGCGCCGCGGTGGCCAGGCTGGCGGCGTAGCCGTCGCCATTGACGACGAAGGGCCGCGGCGCCGCGCTGGTGGCGGCGTAGACGTTGCCGTCGTTGATTTCGCCCCAGGAGACGACGTAGCCGCCTGTTTTCAGGGCCGCCAGGCTGGGACTGAAGGCCGAGGACAGCGCGGCGTAAACCTGCTGGCCGCCGAGCGCGCTGCCGTCCGCCACCGCCTGCTGCACGTGGACCGCACCGCCGCTGCGCCAGCCGACCGCGAAGCTGCCGTCGGCCAGGGTGGCGACGCTGGGCATGGCGGCGTCGCCGTTCGCGCCGCCGTCGAGCACGTGCTCGGCGCCGGCGCTGCCGTTCGCTTCCACCACGCGGTAGGCGATGCGGGTGGCGGCGCCGTCGGCAACCGAATACGCGACCACGAAGCGGCCGCCGGACAGGGCCGCCACCGCCGGCGCGCCTTCGATGGTGGCGTCGCCGTTCGGGGTCAGGGCGAAAGCCGCGCCGCTGGCGTTGCCGGCGGCATCGCGCAGCTGGGCCCAGAGGCCGGCGCCGGCGCCGCCGGCCACGGTGTCGGCGCCCTGCCAGACGGCAACGAAGCCGCCGTTCGACAGCGCCGCCAGCGAAGGGCTGGCGCCCCACGCATTGGCGGCGGCGCCCAGCTTGATGTCGTTGCCGAAGCCCGGCAGGTCGTTGGCGACGCCGTCCACCACGGTGTAGCTGAGGGTCCGGGCCACGCCCTGGCCGGCGATCGGGTTGCCGCCGGTGTCGAGCTGCCAGCGTTCGTAGTAGTGGATGGTGGCGGTCGCCGACAGGCCGATGGTCGGCAGCTGGCCGGGATTGGCGATCACCAGGCGCGCCGAGGTGTCGGTAGCCGGGTTGAAGGCGATCGAGAACAGGCCGGCCTGCGACTGGCTGTCGATCACCCAGCGGCCGCCGTTCGGATCCCCGGTATCGACCGGGGTCAGGAGGTCGACCACGGCGCCCGTTTGCAGGGTCGAGAACATGGTGTCGTTCTCGCCGGTCAGGCTGGCCGGGGCGTTGTCCGGGATGACGGTGTTGTCGCCCGAGACCACGCTGCCGTCCGCCAGCTGGTAGTGGACGCTGAAGGTATTCGGGGTCGAACCGTCGGCGGTGCTGCGGTCGAGGAAGCGCCACAGCGTGCCGTTCGCCGCGATGAAGCCGCCCTGCCCGTCGACCGGCAGGGCGTAGGCGTTCCAGGTCCTGCCGCCGTCGTCGCTGTACTGCAGCTGGCCGCGCGCGAGCTGTTCGCCGGCGGCGCTGTCGATGTCGAAAGCAACGGCGGTGACGGTGCTCGAGGCGGCGCCCGACGGCAGGCTGCTGCCCGCATAGGACCAGGTCGCGCTGGCCCAGCCCGGGTGGACGTAGATATTGGTCGAAGGGGTGCTCATGGTGTGGGTGTTCGGCAGGAACTTACGAACCGATATGATTCCTTACAGCAACTCAGAATGCAATGAGGAAATATCGCGGCAGTCTGGAATATGCCGAAAACCAACGAAAGATTGCCAGGAAGATCAACGCAGTTGGCAAAAAATGATTATTGCCGAAACAACTGAGTTATCGAACATAATCGGCGTCGAGGAAGCCCCGTTCAGTGGCTGCGGCGCGCCGCCAGCACCTGCGCCAGCCTGGTGTCGCGACCATAGCTGTCGGCCGCGAAGCGAGGACTGCCGTCGGCGTCGACGATGGCGGTGGCGTAGAAGATCACGACCGGCACCGGATGCACCAGGTCGACGTGCCGGGTCGGACCGGGCTGGAGCGCGGCCTGGATGCTGTCCGCGTTCCACTGGCGCTGCCGGCCGAGGACGAACTGGGCCAGCGCGGCCGGATGTTCGACCCGGATGCAGCCGTGCGACAAATCGCGCCGGCTGCGCTCGAACAGTTCGCGCGCCGGGGTCGAGTGCAGGTAGATGTCCATCGGATTCGGCATCGCGAACTTGATCGCGCCCAGCGAGTTCTTCGGCCCCGGGCGCTGGCGCAGGCGCGCCCGGCCCGCGCGCAAATCGGCCGCGCTCGCATTCGGCGGCACGGTCTCCATGTCGTTCTGCGCCAGGTAGTTCTTGTTGCGCTCGATCTTCGGCAGGATTTCCTTCTCGAGGATACTGCGCGGGATGTTCCAGTAAGGATTGAATTCGAGGTAGCGCATCTGGCCGACGAACAGCGGGGTCTCGGTCTTGACCGCGGTGCCGACCACGACCCGCATCTCGAGCGGCGCCTCGTTGCCGCCGTTCTGGAAAGCCCACAAGCGATAGACCGGCAGATCGACCAGGATCAGCGGGCCGGGGCCGAAGTCCGGCAGCCAGCGCAGGCGCTCCAGCGTCAGTTCGAGCTGGCGCACGCGCCGCGCCGGCGGCACGTTGAGGGCGTCGACGGTGCCGCGGCCCAGCACGCCGTCTTCCAGCAGACCGTGGCGCGACTGGAAGCGGCGGACACCCTCTTCCAGCGCGTCGCCGTAGACGCCTTCGGGCGGGGCCGGCGTGTCGGCCGGCAGGTCGCCGAGCAGCACCAGGCGCTCGTACAGCGCCTGGGCGCCCGCATAGGCGCCGCCCGGCGCGACCTTCTCCTGCGGCTTCGGCAGCGGCGCGGACGGCTTCGCGGACAGCGCGCGGTAATGCGCCATCGCCGCCTTGACCTGGGCGTACTGACGCAGCTGCGGCTCGGCGGCCTGCACCGCGGCCTGCAGCTTGCCGGCGGCGAGCCCGCCGCGCAGGCGCTCGACCGGGTCGTACTGCTTCAGGCGCGGATCCGGCAGGCGCGTGTGGTATTCGGAGCGCACGCGGCCGACGCGCAGGTCGGCCAGGTAGTGCAGCATGGCGGAGGTGAGCGCGACGTCGAAGCGCGCGGGGTTGGCGCCGGACCCGGCGCCGCCGGCCTTCAGTTCGCGCTGCAGCGCGTCGGCGCCGTAGTCGCGCGGGTCCAGGCCCTGCAGCGCGGCCTGGCGCAGCACCCACAGGGCCGCCGCCGCGGTCGACGGGTTCCAGGCCGGCGCATAGTTGCGCGGCGCGTAGAAGCGCTCGAGCCAGCCGCGCTCGTCGTAGGGACCGGTCGGCGCCGCCGGTGCGCGGGCGGCCTGTGCGGCCAGTGCGTGGATCGCGGCCGCAGCGTCGGGCTGTGCAAGCGCGGCATGGGGAAGGAAGGCGGCGGCCGCGCACAGCAGGAGCGCGGCGCCGATTTTCTGGCTGAACTTCATTGAAACCTTGAATCCTTGCGAGCGTCGGCCTCTGTTGGTGCTTTAGTCCGGCAAGGCGCCGGCGCAATACGCCGCCATCGCCGCCAGCACGCCGGGGTCTTCGCCGACCGCCGGCACGCTGGCGAAGCGCACGCCGGGGTAGTCCGTGCGCAGGCGCTCGAGCAGCGCCGGCAGGTCGCGCAGCAGGTGGCCGCCCTGCCCCAGGAACACCGGGACGATGGTCACTTCGCGCACGCCGCGCGCCGCCAGCGCCGCCACTTCATCCGGCAGGCTGGGCGTCATCAGCTCCAGGAAGGCGAGCGACACCGCCACCTCCGGCCGCGCGGCGGCGGTGATCTCGCGCAGACGTTGGAAAGGGAGGGCCCAGGACGCGGCGCGGGCGCCGTGGGCGAACAGGACCAGGGCGCGTTCCATGTCAGTGCCTTTCGACCCAGCGCAGCGCCGCCAGCGACAGCAGCAGGAACAGCAGGCTGGGCGCGGCGGCCGTCATGAAGGCCGGCCAGGTCGACAGCATGCCGATGTGGGAGAACAGGTTGTTGATCAGCATGAAGCTCACGCCGATCATGATGCCGACGAAGATCTTGAAGCTGACCCCGCCGCTACGCACCTGCAGGTAGGCGAAGGGCAGCGCCAGCGCCATCATCACGAAGATCGACAGCGGATCGATCAGCTTGCGCCAGAAGGCGATCTTGAAGCGCTCGGTCTCCTGGCGGTTTTCCGCCAGGTGGCGGGTATAGACCGCCAGTTCGTTGGCGGACATGCGCTCCGGGTCCGAGCGCGACACCGACAGGATCTTCGGCGTGATCTCCGATTCCAGGTCGAGCGAGGGCAGCTTGCGGGTGGTGACGGCGGCGGTGTCCTGGCCGAAGCTGTTCTGGACGGTCTGGCCGTTCGGCAGCGGCGTGCCCGGCGCCGGCAGCGTGCGGCTGTTGGTGAACTGGGTCTCGGTGACGTCGCGCAGGGTCCAGGTGTGGTTGCCGCCGAACACCGCGCCGGCCGCCGTGATCAGGGCCTTCATGCGCATGTTGTTGTCGAACTCGTAGAGCCGCACGTCGACCAGCTGGCCGTCCGGACGGATCTGGCGCGCATTGAAGAAGCGCGAGCCCGTCACCGGTCCCTTCGGTCCGCCTTCATGGATCGTGTCCTTGGTCCACATGCCCGAGCGGAATTCGGCCGACACGGTTGCACCCTTTGCCGACAGGCGCAGGCGCTCGGCCAGCGGCGCCGTGCGCGGCGTGACCAGCTCGCCGAAGATGAAGGTGACGACGACGAACACGAAGCCGATCTTGCACAGCATCCAGGCCACCATCCGGGTCGACATCGACGAGGCCCGCATGATCGTGAATTCGGAGGTTTGCGCGAACTGGGCCATCGTGTAGATGGTGCCGAGCAGGGCCGCGACCGGCATCACGCGGTACATGTTCCCCGGCACCAGCAGCAGCACGTAGAGCAGCGCATGCTGGATCATGTAGCCGCCCTTGCCCACCGCCGGCAGTTCGCCGGTCAGGTCCATGAAGGCGGCCAGGGCCAGGAAGGCCACCAGCACGAAGCTGACCGCCTGCGCGATGTTGACGAAGAAGTAGCGCTCGAGAATCTTCACTTCGCGCCCTCCTTCGCGCTGGCGCTTTGCAGCAGGCGCCGGCGCTTCCAGGCATTCGCCAGCAGCAGCGGATGCCAGCGGTGGTGGATGTTCAGGCGCCAGGCGAACAGGCCGAGCGCGGCCAGCAGCACCAGCAGGTGCAGCGGCCACCAGGCGGCGCCGAAGCCGACCTTGGCCTGCTTGACGGCCTGCTCCGCGGCCTTGGTCAGGTTCAGGTAGGTGAAGAAGATCAGCAGCGCCAGGATCAGGTTGGCCGAAGCGCCGGCGCGCGGATTGACGAAGCCGAGCGGGATCGCCAGCAGCATCAGCACCACGCACATGATCGGCCAGGTGATGCGGTACTGGAGCTCGGCGTCGGCGTAGGGGTTGCGCGGCATCGCCAGCAGGGCCGGGGTCGACAGGCCTTCGACCTTCAGGTCGCCCATCACCGGCGCCTGGGTCGCCACCCGCATGCGGTAGCGCTCGAATTCCATCGACTGGAAGTCCGGCTTGCCCGGCGTGCCCTGGTAGCGGCGGCCGTTCTTCAGCACCAGGTACTGGCCGCCCTTGCCGTCAGGTTCGATCTGGCCTTCCTTGGCGACCACGGTGGTGTTCACGCCCTGGTCGATGGTATTCACGAAGACGTTCTGCACCACGGTGGTGGAGCGCGCCGCCGAACTCTCGACGAAGAACACGCGGTCGGCCGCGGCCGATTCGCGGAACTGGCCGGGCGCCACGCGCTGCAGGTCTTCGCGCTTCTCGAAGCGCTCGGTGAACTCGTTGCTCTTGAGCTGGGCCCAGGGGATGCCGACCAGCGAGATGATGCCCACCAGGACGACGATCGGCAGGCCGAAAGTCAGCACCGGCAGGATCCAGCGCGTGAGCGACTGGCCCGAGGCGAACCAGACGACCATTTCGGAATCGCGGTAGCTGCGGGTGATCACGACCAGCACGGAAATAAAGCTGGTGAGGATCAGGATAGTTGGCAGATAATTCAGCACCGCGAATGCGATGAGCGCCAGCACGTCGCCCGACGCGACCTTGCCGCCCGCGGCCCGGCCGAGAATGGTGATCAGGGTCCAGGTGACGAGGATGGAAAAGAGGACGGTGAAGCTTGCGCCGGCCACACTGGCCAATTCACGCTGTAGGGCGCGTCGGAAAATCATTCGATCGTTATAATTGCAGATTAGGCAGTAACTAATACGGAGAACCCAATGGACTTTAGCATAAAAGCATTCGACGCAAAAAACACGCTGACGTCAGCCAAATCGGGCTGCATCGCAGTCGCTGTGTTCGAGAACAAGAAACTGTCGGAGGCCGCCAAAGCCCTCGACCTGAACGGCGAGATCGCTGCCGCCGTCAAGTCGGGTGATATCTCCGGCAAGGCCGGCACCACCCTCCTGCTGCGCGGCGTGGCCGGCGTTGCCGCCGCCCGCGTGCTGCTGGTGGGCATGGGCGCCGACGAGGCCGTCAGCGAGAAAAGCTTTGCCGGCGCCGTCGGCGCGGCCATGAAGGCCTTCTCGACCCTGGGCGCGCAGGATGCCATTATCGCATTCCCGCTGGAGAATGTGAAAGAGCGCGACCTGGCGTGGGCCATCCGCAGCATCGTGGTGGCCGCCAACGAAGGCGAGTTCCGCAGCGACGCGCAAAAGAGCAAGAAGGATCCCGCACCTGCCGGTGTGCGCAAGCTGGCCATCGCCGTCCCGCAAACGACCCCGCAGGTGAAGGCCGTGCTGGCCCAGTCCCAGGCGATCGCCAACGGCATGAACCTGACCAAGGAACTGGGCAACCTGTCGCCGAACGTCTGCACCCCGACCTACCTCGCCAACACCGCCAAGAAACTGGGCGCCGACTACGGCTTCGACATCGAAGTGCTGGAGCGCAAACAGCTCGAAGCCCTGAAGATGGGCAGCTTCCTGTCGGTCACGCGCGGCAGCGAAGAGCCGCCGAAGTTCATCGTCCTCAAGCACAACGGCGGCAAGAAGAACGAAGCGCCGGTGGTCCTGGTCGGCAAGGGCATCACCTTCGACTCCGGCGGCATCTCGCTGAAGCCGGGTCCCGGCATGGACGAAATGAAGTACGACATGTGCGGCGCCGGCTCGGTGCTGGGCACCTTCCGTGCGATCGGTGAAATGGGCCTGAAGCTGAACGTGGTCGGCATCGTCGCCGCCTGCGAGAACATGCCCTCGGGCCGCGCCACCAAGCCGGGCGACATCGTCACCGCGATGAACGGCACCACCATCGAGATCCTGAATACCGACGCCGAAGGCCGCCTGGTGCTGGCCGATGCCCTGACCTACGCCGAGCGCTTCAAGCCGGCCGCCGTGGTCAACGTCGCCACCCTGACCGGCGCCTGCATCGTCGCGCTGGGCCACCACAATTCGGGCCTGTTCACCCGCCACGACGACCAGCACAATGCGCTGGCCGACGAGCTGATGGACGCCGGCAAGCAGACCGGCGACACCGCATGGCGCCTGCCGATCGGCGAACAGTACAACGAGCAGCTGAAGTCGAACTTCGCCGACCTCGCCAACATCGGCACCCCGGGCGGCGCTTCGTGCACCGCGGCTGCCTTCCTGGAAAACTTCACCCGCAACTATCCGTGGGCCCACCTGGACATCGCCGGCACCGCCTGGAAGTCGGGCGCATCGAAAGGCGCGACCGGTCGTCCGGTGCCGCTGCTGACGACCTTCCTGATGAACCGGGTCTGATTCTGGCGCCGGAATGAACAAGGACGCCTTCGTGGCGTCCTTTCTTATTTGTGATTCGGCGTCACAAATCAGAACACTGGCGTGCCCGGGCTGGCCGCGGCATCGCCCTCCCCGGGCGCGGCCGGGCGCATGGCCACGGTCAGGACCTTGGCATAAGCGTAGCTGTTGGGGAGGTAGTTGCCGAGGCCGGCGCCGGCCATGACGCGGCCGACCAGGCGGCCGGACTGGTGGTGCGCGCTCCAGGATTCGTCGGCGCTGCCGACGCCCTCGCGCTTGCAGCTGACGGCCAGCGGCTGGCTGCTGCGGATGACGGTCACGCGTCCCGGCGCGACCACGAACCAGCGCCCGGCATCGTTCTCCAGCAGGCAGCCGACGCCGCCCACTTCGCGGTGGTCGAGGATGGCGTGCACTTCGACCTGCTGCGCGGCAGGATCGCTGTCGGCCTGGAAGCCGCCGCTGCCCACGCAGCCGGACAGGCCGAGGCTGGACGCAAGCGCCAGCGCGGCCGGAAGGAAGAATCGGTTCATTCCCCGTTTACGGCAGCAAATCGGGGAACACGAGCCCCATCGAGCTCGACCGTCTCGAAAAAGACCGACGTCGGCCGGACCCAGACGGCGCCATCCTCGCCCCGGTAGACGATCACCGGGGTGTGATCCGCCTCGAGCACGGCCTCGCAGACCAGCTCGTACATCCCGCCCTTGTAGTGGCGGAAACGCATCAGGCCTGTTCTGCGACCTGGCGGTTCTGGGTCTGGCTCTGGGCCTGGCTCTTTTTCTTCAGGTTCTGGATGACGCGGACGATGCCCTCGACGCCTGCGTTCTCGTCGAGCTCGCTGAAGGCATCCAGCACCTCGTTCAGCACGCGGTTGCGCACCGCGGCTTCGTCGGCCAGCATGACCGGGGCCTTGGCTTCGGCCGGCGCGAATTTCTGCACCTGCTCGGCCTGCTGGGCCTCGACCGCCTTGCTGCCGTGCGCAAGCGCGGCCTGCCAGATCAGCCAGCGGCGCTGGGTTTCGTACACCAGATACTCTTCCGGCTTGTCCTCACGGCGCCGGACAATGTGGCCATCGCGTTGGGCCCATGCTTCGAATGCTTGACGCATTGCTGTCCTTTTTTTAAAAGCTGTGTGCAAATCCTGCTTGCGGATCCGCGATCGTTACACACCTGCCTGCAGCCGGATGATGCCCCGGCTTCGGCAACCCTATCAAAGCAATGAATTGCCAGGAGATACTTGACTTCAAAGAAATATGCAAATACTACAATCTACATTGGCGTACTGCAACATTTTCTTCCATGACGGGAAAAAGATACGAAATCGCCCAATCGTGTGCCGCGATTGTTACATCTTGTCACAGTTCAGCCGAGTTTGCCAGCTTTAAACATGTGTTTTTCTTATCAAGCAATGATTTTACGGCAATGACGTTGTGTTTTGTATAAATATTGCAATTGTGCACCCCTCATGGTCTAGAAATCCTTGGCGATTCCATAAATACAACACTTGATCCGTGTCTGCCTAAACCGATACCTATAGTAAACTCGGCATCTTTCAGAGAGCCCATGTAAAGATGAAGAAACATATTCCTTACCTGGATGGCTGGCGCGGGCTTGCGATCGTTTGTCTTCTGGTCGGGCATTTTTTTCCGATCAAAGGCGTGAATTTGGGCTCGCTGGGCGTCGCCCTGTTCTTCGTGCTGTCCGGCTTCCTGATGTCGAGGATCCTCTTCATCGACAAAGTGCCCTTGCCGCTTTTCTACCGGCGCCGCATCGCCCGCATCCTGCCATCGGTCGCTGTGCTGCTGGTCGTCGTGTCACTGGTCTATCTGGTCGCCGGCCGCGACCTCAGTGGCTATGAGCTGCTGACCGCCGCGACCTTCACCAACAATTATTTCCTCACGAGGGACCACTGGACCATGCCGATCGGGCATATCTGGTCGCTCAGCGTCGAGGAGCATGCCTACATCCTGCTGTCGCTGCTTGCCCTGTCCTGCCGGGCCAGGAAGACCTCGGGCCTCGCCGCACTGGGGACGACCGCCGCGATCGGCGCCGCGATCGCCGTGACTTACTGGGTCGTCTTCGGCAGGAACCATCCGCCGAGCCTGTGGCTGCACACGGAAGTCGCCGCATTCGGCATCGTCGTCTCCGGTTTCCTGCTGCTCGCGATCGGCCAGCGCGGCGCAGTCCTGCCGCCCTGGGCCGCGCGGTTTGTCGTCCCGCTGCTGGTCATGCTCGGCATCGGCGCCTACTGGTGGCGGGTCGTGCCGCCGGCCACCCTGCTCATCGGTTGCGGCGCCTTTGCGCTGGCGCTGAACCTGCTGGACCGTAGCCCGGGCCTGTTCCGGCGCTGCCTCGAGTTCCGCCCGCTGCGCCAGCTGGGCGTGTGGTCCTATTCGCTGTATCTCTGGCAGCAGCCCTTCTACATGCTGGTGCGGCACGAGGGCTTGCCGGCGCCGCTGGGACTGCTGTATTCGCTGGCGGTCGGCATCCTCGCCTTCTACCTGATCGAAAATCCCTCGCGCAACTGGCTCAACCGGGTCCTGGCGCCGAAGCGCACGATGGCGGCGAGCGACCATGCCGCCGCTGCGGACCTGAAACCGGAAGCGGGCGGCATGCAATAATGGCGGTCTTGCCACCACCTGTCCCCGCCTGAACCGATGAAGCTCGCCACCTGGAACGTCAACTCCCTGAAAGTCCGCCTGCCGCACCTGTTGCAATGGCTCGCCGCCAACCCGGTGGACGTGCTCTGCATCCAGGAGACCAAGCTCACCGACGACAAATTCCCCGTCGCCGAGATCGAAGCCGCCGGCTACCAGGTCGCCTTCACCGGGCAGAAGACCTATAACGGCGTGGCCATCGTCTCGAAGCATCCGCTGGCGGACGTGGTGCGCAACAACCCGCATTTCCCGGACGAGCAGCAGCGCCTGATCGCCGCCACCGTGAACGGCGTGCGCGTGATCTGCGCCTATGTCGTGAACGGCCAGGCGGTCGGCTCCGACAAGTTCGCCTACAAGATGGCCTGGCTGGCGGCGCTGCACACCTGGGTGCGGGAAGAGATGGCGGCGCATCCCGACTTCGCGATCATGGGCGACTACAACATCGCCCCGGACGACCGCGACGTCCACGACCCGGTCGAATGGGCCGGCCAGATCCACTGCTCGGAGCCGGAACGCGAAGCCCTGCGCGCGTTGTGCGGCCTCGGCCTGACGGACGCCTTCCGCCTGTTCGAGCAGCCCGAGAAGCAGTACAGCTGGTGGGACTACCGGATGATGGCCTTCCGCCGCAACCGCGGCCTGCGCATCGACCACATCCTGCTGTCGCCGAGCCTGGCGGCGCGCTGCACCGCCTGCGTCATCGACCGCGAGCCGCGCAAGTGGGAGCAGCCGTCCGACCACACGCCCGTGGTGGCGACGATCGCCTGATTCAGCGGCCCAGCAGCAGCGGCGGCATCGCATCCGCGTCCGCCGGACGCGCGAACAGGTAGCCCTGCGCGTAGCCGCAGCCGTGCTCGCGCAGCAGCGCCAGCTGGGCTTCGGTCTCGACGCCTTCCGCCACCGCCGCCATCTGCAGACTGCCGGCCAGCGCCATGATCGCGGCGACGATCGCGCGGTCTTCGCTGCTGGTCTCGAGGTCGCGGACGAAAGCGCGGTCGATCTTGATCTTGTCGACCGGGAAGCGCTTCAGGTAGGCCAGGCTCGAATAGCCGGTGCCGAAATCGTCGATCGACAGGCGGATGCCCATCGTCGAAATCTGCTCGAGCGTCTCGAAGGTCTGCTGGCCGTGCTGCATCAGCGCGGTTTCGGTGATCTCGAATTCCAGCATGGCCGGGTCGATGCCGGTCTCGTCGACGATGCGGCGGATCGATTCGATCAGGCCGCGGTGCATGAACTGGCGCGCCGACAGGTTGACCGCCAGCGGCACCGCCGGCAAGCCCGCGCGGCGCCAGGCCACCGCCTGTTCGCAGGCGCTGCGGATTACCCACTCGCCCACCGGCACGATCAGGCCGTTCTCCTCCAGCATCGGGATGAAATCGTCCGGCGCCACCAGGCCGTGGCCGGGGCGGCGCCAGCGCAGCAGCACTTCCATCGCCTTGACGCCGCGGTCCCTGGTGCAGACGATCGGCTGGTAGAACAGCGTGAATTCCTCGCGTTCGAGCGCGCCGCGCAGGCTGGTCTCGAGATCGAAGTGGCGCGCCGCCGCGACGTTCATGCGCTCGGCGAAGAACTGGTAGTTGTTGCGGCCGGCCGCCTTGGCGTGGTACATCGCGGCGTCGGCCTTGCGCATCAGGGTTTCGACGTCTTCGCCGTCGTCCGGGCACAGGCAGATGCCGATCGAGGGCGAAATGTGCAGGCTGCGGCCCTCGAAGCGCACCGGCTCGGCCAGCGCGGCGATGATCTTCTCGCCGACCAGCGCGCATTCGTCCACCACGCGCACGCCCGGCACCAGCACCACGAATTCGTCGCCGCCCAGGCGCGCCACGGTGTCGACCGCGCGCACCACATGGCACAGTCGGTTCGCGACTTCCTTTAGGAGATGGTCGCCGGTCAGGTGGCCGAGCGAATCGTTGATGGTCTTGAAGCGGTCCAGGTCGATGAACATCACGGCCAGCTTGCGGCCGTCGCGGCGCGCCGCCAGCATCGCCCGGTCGAGGCGCTCGGACAGCAGCGCGCGGTTCGGCAACCCGGTCAGGGCGTCGTGGTAGGCCATGTGGTGGACCCGCGCCTCGGCCTGGCGCCGTTCGACGATCTCGGCCTGCAGCAGGCGGTTGGCGCCGGCCAGTTCGGCGGTGCGCTCCTGCACCCGCACTTCCAGCTCGTCGCGCGCGCGGCGCACGGCATCGGCCGCTTCACGCTGGGCGGTGACGTCGTCGATCAGCCACACGCTGCGGCCGCTGCGCTGGGCCATGTCGAAGGGCCGGCCCGACAGGCGCGCCCAGAAGCGCGTGCCGTCGCGCCGCATCAGGTGGTATTCGGCCATGTGCACGCGGCCGGCGTCGAAGTCGCAGGCGGTCTGGCGCCGCGCCTGTTCCCAGCTGGCGGTGTCCGGATACAATGCGCGCACCGTCACACCGTCGATAGTCCCGTATGGATAGTTGAACAGCTCTTCCATCTTGCGGTTGCAGCGCAGCGTACGTCCCTGTTCGACCACGGCGATGCCCAGCACCGCGTTGTCGAGGATGGCCTGGTTTTCCAGCAGCGCGTTGCGCAGCGATTCCTCGGCGTGCTTCTGGCGGGTGCGGTCCTCGATCATCCAGATCGTGCCCTGGCCCGGGTCGTCGCGGTTGATGGCGTAGCCGATCAGGCGCACCCACATCGGCGTGCCGTCCCTGCGCACCATGGTGCTCTCGGCCTGGAAGGGCTTGCCCTGGCCCAGCACGGCGTAGGCTTCCGCGCCGAGGTTGGCGAAGGCCTGGTCATCGGGATACATGACGCGGGTCAGCTGGCCGAGGGTTTCGCCCTCGCCGTAGCCGAACATGCGGTCGAAGGCGGCGTTGGCGCGGGTGATCACGCGTTCGCGCGTGAAGAAGATGCCGATCGAGGCGTTGGTCATGATCGCCTGCACCTCGGTCATCGCGCTGCGCGCCTCGTTGACGTCTTCCAGGATCCAGATCGTGCCGGCCTCGCGCGAGGCCATGTCGACCGCCTTGGCGCGGATGCGGCACCAGATCGGCATGCCGTCGCGGCGGCGCAGCTGGATCTCGGCCTTCTCGAACAGCTCGCCCGTCATCAGCACCGCGATCGCCTGTTCGGTGAAGGCCTCGTACTGGGCGTGCGACATGAAGAATTCGGACGGATTGCGGTTCACCAGCTCGCAGGGCTCGTAGCCCAGCATGCGGGCCATGCGCGGGTTGCAGGACTTGACCAGGTGCGGCAGGGTGACCACGATGCCGACCGGCGCGTGTTCGAGCACCGCCGCCTGTTCCAGCTGGGTGCTGCTGAAACTGCCCTTGAGGGCAGGCACCTCGCCGAACACGAAGGTGGCGCCGGCGATGCCGGCCTGCGGCGGCAGCGGGCGGGCCCGCACCTCGACCGCGCGCTGGCTGCCGTGCGCGACCAGCCGGCCGCTCCATTGGCGCTCGCCCGCCAGCGCGAGTGCGATCTCGACTTCGGCCTGGGCATTGCTGCGCTCGCAGAACAGGCCGGCCAGCGCACGTCCTTCGACGCCGTCGCCGAGCAGGCGCCCGAAGGCCTCGTTGGCGGCCCACACCCTGCCCTCTGCATCGCAGGCGCACGCCGGCGCCGCGATCAGCGCCAGCGCGTCGGCCACCATGGCCGGTTTGCTCGTTACACGATCCATCCCTCGATTCCTTTTTTTCCGGGAGGAATCATAAACCAACAAGCGGTCGTAAATATCAGAAAAGCAAAAAAAAGCCCGCGATGTTGTATCGCGGGCCGATGCGCTTGCAATAAGTCAGAAGGTATCGCCGGGAATGCGCACCCAGCCTTCCATCAATACCCGGCTGCTCCTGCTCATGACGGCCTTGGTGACGATCCAGTCGCCATCGAACACCTGGGCCTGAGCGCCGACGCGCAGGGTGCCGGAGGGGTGGCCGAAGCGCACCGCTTCGTGCGCGCGGCCGCCGGCGGCCAGGCTGACCAGGGTGCCGGGAATCGCCGCCGCGGTGCCGATCGCCACCGCCGCCGTGCCCATCATCGCGTGGTGCAGCTTGCCCATCGAGAGCGCACGCACCAGCAGGTCGATGTCCGTTGCCTTGACCTGCTTGCCGCTGGACGCCGTATAGTCGAGCGGCGGCGCGACGAAGGCGACCTTCGGCGTGTGCTGGCGGCGCGCCGCTTCCTCGACGTGGGTGATCAGGCCCATGCGCATGGCGCCATAGGCCCGGATCAGTTCGAACATCGCCAGCGCCTTCGGATCGCCGTTGATGTCGTCCTGCAGCTCGGTGCCGTTGTAGCCGATGTCCGCGGCGTTCACGAAGATGGTCGGGATGCCGGCGTTGATCATCGTGACCGGAAGCAGGCCGACGCCCGGCACTTCCAGCTCGTCGACCAGGTTCCCGGTCGGGAACATCGCGCCGCCGCCCTCGCCGCCTTCCGCCTCGGCCGCCGGGTCCATGAACTCGAGCTGCACTTCAGCGGCCGGGAAGGTCACGCCGTCCAGTTCGAAGTCGCCGGTTTCCTGGACCTGGCCGTTCGTGACCGGCACGTGGGCGACGATGGTCTTCTGGATGTTGGCCTGCCAGATTCTGACGGTGACGGTCCCGTTCTCGGGAATACGCTCAGGGTCGATGAAGCCGTTGGCGATGGCGAAGGGGCCGATCGCCGCCGACAGGTTGCCGCAGTTGCCGCTCCAGTCGACGAAGGGCTTGTCGATCGAGACCTGGCCGAACAGGTAGTCGACGTCGTGATCGGGGCGCGCAGCCTTCGCCACGATCACGGTCTTGCTGGTGCTGGAGGTCGCGCCGCCCCTGCCGTCGATCTGCTTGGCGTAGGGGTCGGGGCTGCCGATCACGCGCATCAGGAGTTTGTCACGCGCTTCGCCAGGCACCTGGGCGGCTTCGGGCAGGTCCTGCAGCCGGAAAAAGACGCCTTTGCTGGTGCCGCCGCGCATGTAGGTGGCGGGGATTTTGATTTGGGGGGTGTGGGCCATCGGTGTTAGCTCCAAAGCCGTCGTTCCCGCGAAGGCGGGAACCCAAGTTTGTGTGCGTTTCGACGGCCCGCGCGGAACTTGGATTCCCGCCTGCGCGGGAATGACGGTAATTGATCAGGCAGCGACCTTGGTGGTCGCCAAGAAGTCCTGCGCAAAGCGCTGCAGCACACCGCCCGCCTCATAGATCGACACCTCTTCCGCGGTGTCGAGACGGCAGGTCACCGGCACCTCGACCGTCTCTCCGCTGCGGCGATGGATCACCAGCGTCAGCACCGCACGCGGCGTGCGCTCGCCCACCACGTCGTAGCTTTCGGTGCCGTCCAGGCCCAGGGTCAGGCGGGTCGTGCCCGGCATGAACTCCAGCGGCAGCACGCCCATGCCGACCAGGTTGGTGCGGTGGATGCGCTCGAAGCC
This sequence comes from uncultured Massilia sp., assembly GCA_913778765.1. Lineage (GTDB taxonomy): Bacteria > Pseudomonadota > Gammaproteobacteria > Burkholderiales > Burkholderiaceae_D > Telluria. The sequence goes on from CAJYXO010000160.1 coordinate 18,694, forward strand.
TTCGGCGACGATGGCTTCCACGCCCGCCAGGCGCACGCCCTTGGCCGCCCAGTCGCGCGACGAGCCCTGGCCGTAGTCGGCGCCGGCGATCACGATCAGCGGCTGCTTGCGCTCCATGTAGGTCTCGATCGCTTCCCACATGCGCGTCACTTTGCCTTCCGGCTCGATACGGGCCAGAGAACCGGCTCTCACTGCGCCGGCGGCATCGCGCACCATCTCGTTCTTGAGGGTGGGGTTGGCGAAGGTCGCGCGCTGCGCCGTCAGGTGGTCGCCGCGATGGGTTGCGTAGGAGTTGAAGTCCTCTTCCGGCAGGCCCATCTTGTGCAGGTATTCGCCGGCCGCGCTGTTCATCATGATCGCGTTCGACGGCGACAGGTGGTCGGTGGTGATGTTGTCGCCCAGGACCGCCAGCGCGCGCATGCCCTTCATGGTGCGTTCGCCGGCCAGCGCGCCTTCCCAATAGGGCGGACGGCGGATATAGGTGCTCATCGGACGCCAGTCGTACAGCGGCGACACGGCTTCTTCCGCCGTTTCCTGGCGCGCGAACATCACGTCGTACACATTGCGGAACTGCTGCGGCTTGACGGACTGCTCGACCACGGCGTCGATCTCGGCGTCGCTCGGCCAGATGTCGGCCAGGCGGATCTCCTTGCCATCGTCGCTCGTCCCCAGCACGTCCTTCTCGATGTCGAAGCGGATCGTGCCGGCGATCGCATA
>CAJYXO010000161.1 GCA_913778765.1 uncultured Massilia sp.
TCCCCACCCTCCTATCCCCGCCGTCCCGGCCCGCCGCAGCAAGTCCGCATCATCGGCGGCGCCTGGAAACGCACCCCGCTCCCCGTCCTCGACGCCCTTGGCCTGCGCCCCACGCCCGACCGCGTGCGCGAAACCGTGTTCAACTGGATCAACCACCAGATGAAAGGCGACTGGGACACGGCCGAGGTGCTCGACCTGTTCGCCGGCAGCGGCGCCCTCGGCTTCGAAGCGGCCAGCCGCGGCGCCAGGTCGGTCACGATGATCGATAGCGTCGGCGCCGTCGTGCGCCAGCTGGAGACCATCAAGGACAAGCTGAAGGCGGACAAGGTGACCGTGCTGCGCGCCGATGCGCTCGCCGTGGCGCGCGACCTGGCCCGGCGCGGCCAGCGTTTTGATGTCATCTTCCTGGATCCGCCCTACCAGCAGGATTTCCTGACCCAGGCGCTGCCGCTATGCGCGGCGCTGCTGAACGAGGGCGGCCTGGTCTACGCCGAATCGGGCGAACCCCTGCCGTTCGCGCAAGAGGCCGATGACGCGGCGCCCGAATGGCTGGCACAATGGGAACTGGTGCGCGCAGACAAGGCCGGCATGGTCCACTTTCACCTGTTGAAGTTGCACTAAAACAGTGGAAACCCGCCCCAGGGCGGGGCAGCTGCCGAAATTTCAGGCATAATGCGCGTCTATTCAGGTGCATTATTCTCAGGGAGCCGCAATGGTTGTAGCCGTTTATCCAGGTACGTTCGATCCGCTGACCCGCGGCCATGAGGATTTGGTGCGCCGCGCCTCGGGCCTGTTCGACACCTTGGTCGTGGGCGTTGCCGACAGCAAGAACAAGAAACCGTTCTTTGCGCTGGACGAGCGCCTGGAAATCGCCAACGAAGTGCTGGGCCATTATCCGAACGTGAAGGTCGAGAGCTTTTCCGGCCTGCTCAAGGATTTCGTGCGCAAGCACGACGCCCGGGTGATCGTGCGCGGCCTGCGCGCCGTGTCCGACTTCGAGTACGAGTTCCAGATGGCGGGCATGAACCGCTATTTGCTGCCCGACGTCGAAACCCTTTTCCTGACCCCGTCCGACCAGTACCAGTTCATCTCGGGCACCATCGTGCGCGAGATCGCGATGCTGGGCGGCGACGTCTCCAAATTCGTCTTCCCCTCGGTCGACCGCTGGCTGCAAAAGAAAATCGCCGCCAACGCCGCTGCCGCCGCAGCGACCGCGCCGAAGGCATAACGCATTGAGTGTTCCGCCATGGCTTTGCTGATTACCGACGACTGTATCAATTGCGACGTGTGCGAGCCCGAGTGCCCGAACGACGCGATCTCGATGGGCGCGGAGTTCTACCAGATCGACCCGCACAAATGCACGGAATGCGTCGGCCACTTCGACGAACCGCAGTGCCAGCTGCTCTGTCCCGTCTCCTGCATCCCCTTCAATCCCGAGTGGCGCGAAAGCCGCGAAGAACTCCAGGCCAAGTACGAACGCCTGACAGCCGCCAAAGCGGCCTGACCCTCCCGACATGCCGGCCCATCGATGGCCGGCATTTTTTTTACCTGCGCCAAACCCGGCCTTCCCGCATTTGATTTCGATCGCAATCTTATGCAGATTGCATACGCAATCAAAGCACCCGTACCCCTTTCCAGCCGCATGCTATGCTGGTTCCATGAGCGACAAGACGAATCCGGACGAGCCGCTGCCGCAATCGGTCAGCGAGAACATCGGTACCATTTCCGAGTTCTACGCACGCCATGAGGACCACGTCACGGCCACCCAGCGCGTGGTCGAGAAAGTGGCGCTGTTCCTGGGCAGTCCGGGTTATGTCGCGGCCAACATCATCTTCATCGTCTGCTGGATCGCAGGCAACGTACTCGCGCCCGACTTCGATTGGGAACAGATCGACGAACCGCCATTCTTCTGGCTGCAGGGCATCATCGGCCTGAACGCCTTCATCATTTCGACCACGGTGCTGATCCGCCAGAACCGCATGTCGCGCCTGGCCGACCACCACGCCCACTTGGACTTGCAAGTCAACCTGCTGACCGAGGAAAAGACCAGCAAGATCATCGAGATGCTGGAGGCGATGCGGCGCGAGCTGCCCGGCGCACAGGCGCAGCACGATGTGGAGGCGGAGGAACTGGCCAAGCCCGCCGATCCGAAAGCCGTGCTGGAGGCGATCGAAGAGGAAGAGGACGAGCCCTATGGCGAGGCAGGGAAGCGCGCCAGCCAGCAGTAAACACATGAGCCCGCCGGCAAAATAGATTGCCCACTGGTTATTCTGTGGATAAAGTATTTGGAAGACATTTGTCTAAACTTAAGGAGACACTTCCATGCTTACCCATCACACCACCCTCACACGCCTGGCCACCGCGGCCACCCTGGCCATCGCCATCGCCCTGCCGGCCACCGCCGCGGTCGAGGTCGGCGGTGTCAAGTTCGACGAGTCGAACAAGGTCGCCGGCCAGGACTTGAAGCTGAACGGCGCCGGCATGCGCACCAAGTTCGTGGTCAAGGTGTATGCCGCCGGCCTGTATTTGGCGGAAAAGAAGACCACGGTGGCCGACGTCATGAAGCAGGACGGCCCGCGCCGCATGACCCTGGTCATGGTGCGCGACGTGTCGTCGGACGATTTTGGTAACGCTTTCATGGAAGGCCTCAACGACAACGTCGACAAGACGGAAAAGGCGAAGATCGTGTCCCAGATCGGCAAGTTCGGCGAGATCTTCGCCAAGGTCGACGGTCTCAGGAAGGGCGACGTCCTGCACATCGATTGGCTGCCCGGTGCCGGCACCCAGATCGAAC
>CAJYXO010000162.1 GCA_913778765.1 uncultured Massilia sp.
GTAGACGTCGTCGGGCCGCGCCAGCACGCCGGACAGGCACGCCGCCGGCCACCACGCCCGCCATCGTCAAGGCGCTCGGCGAACTCGGCACCCGCGCGGCGGTGGTGATGAGCGCGGGCCTGTCGACCGCGCGCGACTTGCGCGGCCGCAGCCTGAAGCAGGCGACCCTGGACGCGGCGCATCCCTACCTGTTGCGTATCCTCGGCCCGAACAGCGCCGGCCTGCTGGCGCCGGGCCTGGGCCTGAACGCCAGCATCGCGCTGGGCGGCGCCGCGCCGGGGCGGATCGCCTTCGTGTCGGAGTCCGGCGCGCTGATGAGCGGCGTGCTGGACTGGGCGCACTTCCGCGGCATCGGCTTTTCCAGCTTTATTTCGCTGGGCGAGTCCTCGGACGTCGATGTCGGCGACGTGCTGGACTACCTGGCCAGCGACGGCGGCACCAGCGCCATCCTGCTGCATATCGAGAGCCTGCGCCACGCGCGCAAGTTCATGTCGGCGGCGCGGGCGGCGGCGCGCAGCAAGCCGACCCTGGTCCTGAAGGCCGGCCGCTCGCTGGAAGGCCCGAGCGCCGGCGCCTGCCTGTCGGGCGTGCTGGCCAGCCCGGACGAAGTGTTCGACGCCGCGATCCGGCGCGCCGGCATGCTGCGCGTGTACACCACCGAGCAGCTGTTCGCGGCGGTCGAAACCCTGGCGCGCGCCAAACGCATGATCGGCGACCGCCTGGTCATCATCGGCAACGGCGCCGGCCCGGTGGTGCTGGCCGCCGACGCCCTGCAATACGGCGGCGGGCGCCAGGCGGTGCTGAAGGAAACCACGACCCAGAAGCTGCGCGCCCTGATTCCCGAGTGGCGCGGCAGCGGCCCGCTGAACCTGCGCGGCGATGCGCCGCCGGAGCGCTACCGCGCCGTGGTCGAGGTGCTGCTGCAGGACCCCGGCGCCAACGCGGTGCTGATGATCCATGCGCCGAACGCCGTGGTCGACCCGGCCGACGTGGCGCGCGCGGTGGCGCCGCTGGCCAAGGCGTCCTCGCGCAACGTGCTGGGCTGCTGGTTCGGCGTGAGCTCGGTGGTGGAGGCGCGCACCATCGCCGCCGAAGCCGGCATGCCGTCCTACCGCACGCCCGAGGAAGCGGTGAACGGCTTCCTGCAGATCGTGCACTACCGCGAAAACCAGACCCTGCTGATGCAGGTGCCGGAATCGAGCGGCGACGGCGAGCCGGACCGCGAAGCGGCGCGCCGCCTGGTGCGCGAGGCCCTGGCCCGCGGTCGCCATCTGCTGCCGGACACCGAAAGCAAGGCCATCCTGGCCGCCTACGGCATCCCGGTGGTGCCGACCCGCGCCGCCGCGACGGCGCAGGAGGCGGTGCAGGCGGCGCGCGCGATCGGCTATCCGGTGGCGGTCAAGATCCTGTCCCCCGACGTGGCGCAGAAGAGCGACGTCGGCGGCGTGACCCTCGACCTGGACAGCGACACCGCGGTGCTGGCGGCGGCCGAACGGATGCGCCGCCGCCTCGACGAGCTGCAGCCGGGCGCGCGCCTGGAAGGCTTCCTGGTGCAGGCGATGGCGCGCAGTCCGGACGCCATCGAGCTGATCGCGGGCGCCGCCACCGACCCGGTGTTCGGCCCCGTGATCCTGTTCGGCCAGGGCGGCCTGTCGGTGGAAGCGACCGCCGACCACGCGGTGGCGCTGCCGCCGCTGAACATGGTGCTGGCGCGCGAGATGCTGGGACGCACCCGCGTCGCGCGCCTGCTGGAAGGCTACCGCAACCAGCCGAAGGCGGACCTCGATGCGATCGAGGCGGTGCTGGTGCAGCTCTCGCGCCTGGTGGCCGACGTCCCCGAGATCGTCGAACTCGACATCAACCCGCTGCTGGCCGACAGCCGCGGCGCGCGGGTGCTCGACGCGCGCATGCGCATCGCGATGGCCGACAGCGTGGCCGACCGCGCCGGCTCGACCCTGGACCGGCTGGCGATCCGTCCCTATCCGGCCGAACTCGAAGAGAAGGTGGACTGGGACGGCGGCAAGCTGCTGCTGCGGCCGATCCGCCCCGAAGACGGTCCGGCCCACGTGGCCTTCTTCAATGCGCTGACGCCGGACGACGTGCGCTACCGCATGTTCGTGCGCGTGCGCGAGCTCCAGCCGGACCAGCTGGCGCGCTTCACCCAGATCGACTATGACCGCGAAATGGCCTTCATCGCCACTCGCCCGGGCCCCGACGGCCATGAGGAGACCCTCGGCGTGGGCAGGGTGGTGGCGGACCCGGACAACGTCAGCGCCGAATTCGCGGTGACGGTGCGCTCGGATTTGAAGGGAAAAGGATTGGGCCGGATGCTGATGGAAAAGCTGATCGCCTATTGCCGCGCGCGCGGCACCGGCGAGATCGTCGGCGAAGCGCTGCCGCAGAATGCGCCGGTGATCGGGCTGGTGCGGAAGCTGGGCTTCACGGTGGGGCCGGTGGACGAGGATGAGGGGGTGCGCAAGTTCTGGCTTGATTTGCGTTGAAGGAGCCTAGCGCGCCTGTGCCCGCGCCGCATCCACGCGCCTGAACAGCTCCGCGTTCAGTTTGCGCGAATGCCCCGGCATGTGCTTGCGGGTGCGTTCGATTTCCTGCAGCTCGGGCTCGGCCAGTTGCGGCTTGCCGTTGGCGAGCGCCCAGATCGCCAGTTCGGCGCGCGCTTCCAGGCTGCCGAAACGGTGGGCGGCGGTGGCGAACTGCGAACCCGCTTCGTCCTGGCGGCCGGCGGCGGCATAGGCCTTGCCCAGCAGGATGTGCATCTGTTCCGGTCGGAAGCCTGGCTGCTCGCGCGCCAGCGTTTCCAACAGGTCGATGGCGCCCGCGTGCTGGCCGTTCGCCAGCCGCGCGCGCGCCGCGCCCAGGCGCAGTTCGGCGTCGCGCGCGAACGGGCCCTGCAGGCAGGCGTCGTAGTGTTCCACGGCCCTGGCCGGCTGGCCGTTCTCGAGCAAGGCCTGCGCCAGGCGCATCTGGTTGTGCGCGGTCGGCGTCAGCTCGAAGGCGCGCTGGGCGTCGCGTACTTCGCGGCCCGGATCGAGGCTGGCCTGGAGCGCGCGGCCGGCCCTGGCCGCCGACTGGTCGAGACGCGACGACGGCAGGAACACGGCGAAGAAGTAGACCACGCTGCCGAACAATGGAAAGAGGAAGAGGATCAACAGCCAGTACATCTCGCGCCGCTCGCGGACCGCGTGGATGGCGAAGAAGATGGCGACGATGATGTGGAGGCCGATTCCGAAGATTTGCATAGCAGTAATAATAGCCGATCTCAGCGCCGGAAGCGCACATCCTCCTGCACCACCGGCGCATCGCCCTTCGCCGACGACGCCCCATGCTTGGGCTTCTTCGGCTTTTTCGGCTTCTTGACGATCTGCCCGCTGGCATTCGTCTCCGGCACGCGGTGGTCGGGCTGGAAACCGGGTTCTTCGCGGCGTTCCAGCGACTGTCTGGTGAGCTGTTCGATCGCCGCCAGCTGCTGCACCTCGTCGGCGCAGACCAGCGACACCGCCTCGCCCGAGGCGCCGGCGCGGCCCGTACGGCCGCTGCGGTGCACGTAGTCTTCGGCGACGATCGGCAGGTCGACGTTGACCACCGCCGGCAGCTCGTCGATGTCGATGCCGCGCGCGGCGACGTCGGTGGCCACCAGCAGCCGTACTTCGCCGGCCTTGAAGCGCTCCAGCGCACGCAGGCGCGCCGGCTGCGGCTTGTCGCCGTGGATCGAGTCGGCCGCGATGCCCTTGGCTTCCAGCAGCTCGACCAGCTGGTCGACGCCCTTGCGGGTCTTCACGAATACCAGGGCCTGGGGCCAGGCGTGGCGCTTCAGCAGGTGCAGGAACAGTTCCGGCTTGCGCTTCTTGTCGACCGGAACGATCCATTGGCGGATCGCCTTGGCGGTGGTGTTGCGCGGGCTGGCTTCGATGCTGACCGGATCGCGCAGCATTGTTGTCGCCAGCGCGCGGATCGGCTCGGAGAAGGTCGCCGAGAACAGCAGGGTCTGGCGGCGCTTGGGCAGCAAGCCGATCAGCTGGTCGATGTCGCGCGCGAAGCCGAGATCGAGCATGCGGTCGGCTTCGTCGAGCACCAGCGCCTGGACCTGGTTGAAGCGCACCGCGTTCTGGCGCGCCAGGTCGAGCAGGCGGCCGGGCGTGGCCACCATCAGGTCGACGCCTTTGCGCAGGCGCATCATCTGCGGATTGATGCTGACGCCGCCGTAGGCCACCATGGTGCGCAGCGGCAGGCCCTCGCCATAGGTGCGCACGCTCTGGTGCACCTGTTCGGCCAGCTCGCGGGTCGGTACCAGCACCAGGGCGCGGACCGCGTTGCTGTTCACCTGCATGCCGTCCATGCTGAGCCGCTGCAGCAGGGGCAGGGCGAAGCTGGCGGTCTTGCCGGTGCCGGTCTGGGCGGCGGCCATGACGTCGCGGCCCGCCAGCACGGCGGGAATCGCCTGCGACTGCACGGGCGTGGGCGACTGGTAGTCGAGGGAGGCGAGGGTGCGGACGATCTGGTCGATCAGGCCGAGCGAAGCGAACGACATGGGCGGTGGTGGAAAAGGAAAAGGCGACAGTGTACCGTGCCGCCGGCTTCCCGGTGGCAGGTTTCGGGCGATGCAGGCCGGGCTAGCCGGCCACGCGCACGGCGTCTGACAGATCGACGGTCGGCTTGACCGGCTCGCGCCGGTCCTGGCAAGCCACCGCCATCAGGCAGACCAGGAGCACCAGGCTCCAGCGCAGGGGATGGTGGTGCATGACGAATCCTCCTTGCACCACATCCTAGCGCGGAGCGCCGAATAAATCAAAAACGGTAGTTCAGGCTGGCGCGCAGCACCGGGTAGACCTTCAGGCTGTCGATGTCGTCCTGCAGCCCGAGGCGCTCGGCGGCGACGTCCTTGACCACGGCATCGCACACGGCCTTGGCGGCGGTGCAGCCGTAGCTGCCCAGCTTGACGTTGGCGTGACCCTGGAAGAAGGCGCCGAGGTCGGCGCTGAAGCTGAGGCGGCTGTTGCTCTTGAGCGCATTGCCCCAGCCGATGCCGAGGTAGGGCGCGGCCCTGCGGTAGTCGACGGTGCCGACCAGGCTGCCGACGTCGCCGGTGCTGTAAGTGTGGCCGTTGAGCGAGAACTGGCCTGCCACGCTGGGCTTGCCGGTCACGTCGAAGCGGTTGCCGTTGTAGACCAGGCCGCCGGTCAGGTGGAACGGGCTGCCTTCCCGCAGGTACCAGTCGAACAGCACGTCGAAAGTCTGCAGCTTGCCCTTGATGTCGTAATTGACCAGGTTCGAGGTCTTGTCGAAGTCGTGCTTGAAATAATTGGCGCCGAAGCGGCCGTTCAGGTAGGTTTCCATCGGAACGACGACGTGGAAACCGGCGCCGGTGGTGCCGGCGTCGAGGGTGAGACCGACCTGCGCCTGGGCAGCGCCGACAGCCAGGAGTGCGCCAGCCAGCGCGGCGTATTTCAAGAACGTCATGTTACTTACAGCCCTTTGTTTATGGGAAACGGGCATTGTAGCGGTAACGGATGTAAGAAGGTGTTGCAGCGAACGGAAAGCAACATTCCATTTGGTAAACTGGACACATTCTTATAAGGAGAGAAAGCCATGAAATCATTCGTCTTCGGTCTGGCGCTGTGCGCCGCTGCTTTCCCGGCCCTGGCCCAGACCAATGTCAGCATCAGCGTCGGCCAGCCCGGCTTCTACGGTCGCGTCGACATCGGCGATTTCGCGCCGCGGCCGGTCCTGTATGCGCCGCAGCCGGTGATCATCCAGCGCTCGCCTTATTACGTGGCCGAGCCGATCTACCTGCGCGTCCCGCCGGGCCACCGCAAGCACTGGTCGAAGTTCTGCGGCCGCTACGACGCCTGCGGCCGTCCGGTCCTGTTCGTGCGCGACGAGTGGTACACCAACACCTACGTGCCGCGCTACCGCGAACACTTCCATGGCGGCTACCGACCGCCGGTGCGCGTGGTCGAGCGTGTCGAATACCGCGACCACGACCGTGGACACGGCCGCGGCCACGATCGGCGCTGGGAAGACCACGGCCGCGGCCACGGCGAAGGCCACGGCCGCGGTCATGGCGAAGGCCACGGCGAAGGCCACGGCGGCGGTCACGGCCACGGGCGCGGTCACTGAGCAGCCGCTGGGCAGCGCAGCCCGCTGCCGGCATCGTTTCCGCCACGGGTGTAAACTGCCTTTGTTAGCCCGGCAATTCGGGTGCTTTCGACGGAGGCAGGCTTGCATAGCGAGATCGTGATCGTAGGAGGCGGAGCGGGCGGGCTGGAACTGGCCTGCAAACTGGGGCGCAAACTCGGCCCCTTGAAGGTGATGCTGGTGGACAGCCGGCTCTACCACGTGTGGAAGCCCTCGCTGCACGAAGTAGCGGCCGGCACCCTCGACATCCACCAGGAGGGCCTGTCCTACCAGATGCTGGCCCACGACTGCGGCTTCACTTTCGTCTACGGCGCCATGACGGCGCTCGATGCGGCCGCCAGGACCCTCGGCGTTGGGCCGGTCTCGGCCGCCGGCGAGGGCGAGGAGATCTTCCCTGCGCGCAGCATCTCCTACGGATCCCTGGTGATTGCCGTCGGCAGCACCTCCAACTACTTCGGCGTGCCCGGCGCCCGCGAACACACGATTTCCCTGAATGCCACCGAAGACGCCGAGCGCTTCCGCCTGCGCCTGCTGCGCCTGCTCGCCCAGGCCGCAGAAGCCAAGGGGGAGGGCGCGGCCAATCCCGGCGTGGCGGTGGCCAAGGCGGTCGGCGCCGGCACCTTCGACGCCGGCGTGGTGGCGACCGATTCCGCGGCCGGCGCCACCGGCAGCGGCGGCGGCATGACGCCGCGGCGTCCCGCGGACGGGCTGGACATCGTGATCATCGGCGGCGGCGCCACCGGCGTCGAACTGGCCGCCGAACTGCGCGAAGCATCGGGCGCCTACGCCGCCTATGGTTTCAACCGCCTGCAGGTGCAGCGCGACGTCCGCATCACCCTGCTGGAAGGGGCGCCGCGGATCCTGGCGCCGCTGCCGGAACGGGTGTCGGCGTCCGCCGCCCGCCTGCTGGACGAGCGTGCGATCCGCGTGGTCGCCAACTGCCGGGTCACGAGCATCGAGCCGCACCGGGTCACGGACAAGGACGGCAATGTCTACCCGTCCGATATCTGCGTGTGGGCGGCCGGCATCCGCGCGCCGGAATTCCTGGCCTCGCTGGGCCTGCCGACCACCAAAAGCGGCGCGATCGAAGTCGACGACCGGCTGCGCGTGAAGGGTGTGCCGGACGTGTACGCGCTGGGCGACTGCGCGGCCTGCACCGATGGCGCCGGCCACCCGGTGCCGCCGCGCGCCCAGGCGGCGCACCAGCAGGCCGATTATCTGGTGAAGACCTTCGTGAACCGCGACAAGGGCGCGGCGGCGCCGAAGGATCCCTACGTGTACAAGGATTACGGCTCGCTGGTGTCGATCGGCCACCAGACCACGGTCGGCAATCTGATGGGCTCGCTACGCGCGACCTGGTTCGTCGAGGGATTCCTGGCGCGGATCATGTACACCAGCCTGCACCTGATGCATCACCAGGCGATTCTCGGCTCGATGCGGACCGGGGTGCTGGCGGTGGCGCGCTTCCTGATCCGGCGGACGACGCCGCTGGTCAAGCTGCACTGAGATTTCATTGCTTCGGCAGCACCAGCGTCAGCGCGGTGCCGCCTTCCGGCCCTGGCCTCAGCGTCAGGGACCCGCCCAGCGCCAGCGCCCGTTCGCGCAGCAGGCGCAGGCCATGGCAGTTGAGCGCCTCGGCCGGATCGGCGCGCGGGCCGACACCATTGTCGCGCACCGTCAGCATGGCCTGGTCGCCGTCGTCGTCCAGGATCACCTCCACTTCCGTGGCCTGGGCGTGCGCCGCCACGTTGCGCAGGCCTTCTTCGGCGCAGCGCAGCAGGGCCACGCCCTGTGGGCGCGAGTACTCGGGATCCTCGTCGGGCAGGCTGGCGCGCGCCTTGACGCCGTGTTCCTGGCCCCATTCGGCCACCAGTTCGGCGATCGCGGCCTTCGGGCCGAGGAACTCGAGCTTGTCGTTCCACAGCGCCAGCTGCATCTTGCGGTTGGTTTCGATGACGTTGTTGAGCAGTTGCTTCATCTGCGCGGCACGGTCGCGCTGCGGCTGTTCCTTCAGGTGCGAGGACAGCAGGCCCAGGTGCATGGTCAGCGCCGTCATCGACGAGCCGAGGCTGTCATGCAGGCGGCGCGCCAGTTGACGCCTTTCCTCGTCCCAACATGCGCTAAGGTGGGCGAGCAGTTCGGTGAGTTCCGCGACACGCGCCGCCGGGTCGCCATCCTGGGTGGGAAATGCTGGTTCAGGTGCCGAAGCTTTCATGAAAGCAACCAATTAATGTTTCCCAAAATGATACAACAGCTTGGCTCGCGACGGCGCGCAGGAATGGGACTGTGTGTGTTTCCGTACAGTCGGCGGGGGCCGGCCTGGGCGAAGCTGGCCTTACCGGCTGGTCACAGCCATTCAATCATGAGGGGATTTACCATGAGCACCAAATCGAACGCCAGCACCAATTCCGCCGCGAAAAACGCCGCCATCCACGCCGCCAACCTCACCGGCCAGGACGCCATCGCCCTGCTGAAGGCCGATCACCGCGAAGTGTCGGACATGTTCAAGCAGTTCGAAGAGCTGGGCGACCGCGCCAAGGCCAGCAAGCAGAAGCTGGTCCAGAAGATCTGCAACTCGCTGATCGCCCATACCCGGATCGAAGAAGAAATCTTCTATCCGGCCGTGCGCGAACAGGTCAAGGACGCCGACGACATGGTCGACGAAGCCGTGGTCGAGCACCAGGCCGCAAAGGACCTGATCCAGCAACTGAAGGAAATGGACCCGGACGAAGACCTGTACGACGCCAAGGTCAAGGTGCTCGGCGAGGAGATCGAGCACCACGTCAAGGAAGAAGAGGAGGAAATGTTCAAGGAGGCCAGGAAGAGCGGCCTCGACATGAAGGCGCTGGGCCAGGAGATGGCGCAGCGGAAGCAGGAAATCCTGTCGACGCTATAAGAGAGCCGAAAAGAAGCCGCCATGGCGGCGTTGCCCCGTCTCGCCGTACTAATGTACTGTCTTCGACGGGGCGCCTTGCCCTGACGGCTCTGTTCGACTCTCTGAAAGCTCGGTTTATACGCTGGCCGGCTCGCTGAGCTGCGCCAGCAGCGCCGCCAGATCGACCGGCTTGACCATGTGCAGGTCGAAGCCGGCTTCGAGCACGCGGCGCTGGTCTTCGGCCAGCCCGTAGCCGGTCAGGGCGATCAGGCGGATGTCGCGCGTGCGTTCTTCCGAACGCAGGCGGCGCGCCACTTCGTAACCGTCGATGCCGGGCAGGCCGATGTCGACCAGGGCCACGCCGGGCAGCTCGGCGCCGGCCAGGCGCACGCCTTCCAGGCCGTCCCTGGCCTGCAGCACCGGGTAGCCGTAGGAACCCAGCATGGTCGCCATCATCTCGCGGCCGTCGTCATTGTCTTCGATCAGCAGGATGGTCGGCTTGCTGGCCGCCAGCACCGGCTGCGCGCCCGCTTCCGGCGCGCTGGCCGGCTCGGTGCGCGGCAGGCGGATCTCGAAGCTCGAACCGTTGCCGCTGCCTTCGCTGGTGGCGCTGACGCTGCCGCCGTGCAGTTCGACCAGGCGCCGTACCAGCGATAGGCCGATCCCCAGGCCGCCCTGCGAGCGGTCGATCGAGATCGAGCCCTGTACGAAGACGTCGAACACGTGCGGCAGCAAATCCGGCGGAATACCGACGCCGGAGTCGCGCACCGTCAGCACCACGTCGTCGCCGACGCTGTCGATGACGATCTCGATGCTGCCGCCGCTGGGCGTGTATTTCAGCGCATTGTCGATCAGGTTGGTGGCGATCTGTTCCAGGCGGGTCGAATCGCCGTCGACCCAGCCCGCGCCGATCCTGCTGGTGAGCTGGTAGCCGTCGGTGCGGCCGGTGGCGCGGAAGGTGTCCAGGCAACCGGAGACCAGCGGGCCGAGATCGAGGCGCTTCTTCGACAGCAGGATCTTGCCGGACATGGCGCGCGACAGATCGAGCAGGTCGTCGACGATGCTGGCCAAGTGCTGGGTCTGGCGCTGGATGATCAGGCGGGCGCGGCCGACCGATTCGGCGCCGGCGCCCGGCAGGCCGAGCAGCGACGAAGCGCTGCTGATGGCCGACAGCGGATTGCGCAGCTCGTGGCCCAGCATCGCCAGGAATTCGTCCTTGGCGCTGCTCTTGCGCTCGGCGGCGCGGCGTTCTTCCATTTCGCGCACCAGGCGCTTGTTGGTGGCGGTCAGCTCGGTGGTCCGCTGCGACAGTTTTTCCGCCTGGCGCTTGAGCTGTTCGTTCTTCATTGCCAGCGCCACGAACACCTGCACCTTGGCGCGCAGCACTTGCGGGATCACCGGGGTGAACATGAAGTCGGCGGCGCCGCGCTGGTAAGCCTTGAGGCGGTCGATCTCGTCGGCCAGGAAGGCGGTGACGAAGATGATCGGGATGTCGGCCGAGCGCGGGCGCTGGTGGATCGCCTCGGCGGTCTCGAAGCCGTCCATACCGGGCATGTTCACGTCGAGCAGGATGACGGCGAAGTCGTGACGCAGCACCTGGCGCAGGGCGTCCTGACCCGAACGGGCCGACAGCACTTCGTAATTGCTTTCCTCGGCCCACTGTTCGAGCAGGCTGGTGAGTGCCAGAAGGCTGGCGGCATCGTCGTTGACGACGAGGATTTTCGGCTTATCGGTGGTTTGCACGGCGTCGGGTTTCAGCGTCTATGCGGTGTATTCACAATCTTCGCAAAGGATAGCATGTGATGCTCCAATGCAAAACGATCCGGAAAAATTTGTTGCAATCAATCATGATAGCACGCACCAAAATAAGACAAAAAATCAATCGTGCGCCCCCCGAAGCACGGTACGGTGCCGCACATACGCAGGTCAGGGCCGTATGCGATAGTGGAAACGTGTCTGATTCAACCGTGTCAATGGGGAAGTACAGGCGCCAATCTTGAAAGGACAGACATGAATATTCAAATCATCGTAAACGACACCCACCACGACAAATGCTTCCGTGAACTGGTCGACCAACCGGTCACGGCCCTGCGCGGCATCACCCAGCAGCAGGCCGATGCCCTGCGCGACGCGTTCGGGATTAATACCATCGGCGAACTGGCCGAGCTGCGCGCCGTGAAATACGCCCGCGCGATCCGCACCATGGCTTCCGCCGAAGCCGAGCCGCTGGGCGAGAAGGCCAAGGAAACACTGATCGACGACGCCGTCGAAATGACCTTCCCGGCCAGCGATCCGGTGTCCATCCAGTCCAGCATCACCCGCATCGAAGTGCCGCCGGAGAAAGTGGACGCCAGCTCGGACCACCAGCACGCCGCGGCCATCGAGGAGCACAACAAGGAAGTGGTCGGTTCCGGCGCACTGGGACAGGGCGGGGAGAAGACGGCCGGCGCGGCCTGATTTTTCAGTGAGGTAAATGGACGGGCGCAGCTGGAAACGGCTGCGCCTGTTTTTTTGCCGTCGTTCCCGCGAAGGCGGGAACCCAAGTTGTACGCGTTTCGATAGCGCGAGCAAAACTTGGGTCCCCGCCTTCGCGGGGACGACGTGTTATAGCGCGCGGGGACGACGTGTTATAGCGCGCGGGGACGACCTATTGTAGCGCGCGTGAACGACGTGTCCAGGTGCGCGAAAATGCTTGCTCAGCGATGCTGCGCCAGCTCGGCCGCAGGCGGTGCCGCAGGCGTTACCGGCGGCACCGCCGGCTTCACGGCCTGGGCCGCCTGGCGGGCGGCGCTGCCGTTGGCGCAGAAGCGGTTCTTGCCGGCGCGCTTGGCTTCATAGAGGGCGTAGTCGGCGATGCTGATCAGGTCGGCGACGTTTTCGGCATCGTCAGGATACATGCTGATGCCGATACTGGTCGACAGCTGCAGGGTCAGGTCGTTGATGAAGAAGGGCTCGGACAGGGCTTCGACCAGCTTGGCGGCCGGACCCTGGGCGTCGGCCAGGCTGTGGATGTCGCCCAGCAGGACGATGAATTCGTCGCCGCCCAGGCGCGCCACCGTGTCTTCCTTGCGCGAGTTCGACAGCAGGCGCTGCGACACCATTTTCAGGATCTCGTCGCCGTAGGCGTGGCCATAGGTGTCGTTGATCGCCTTGAAGCCATCCAGGTCGAGGTACATGACCGCGGCCTTGTGGTGGTTGCGGTTGGCGTGCTGCAGGGCGGTTTCGATACGGTCTTCCAGCAGGCGCCGGTTCGGCAGGCTGGTCAGGGCGTCGTGCAGCGCCAGTTCCTGCTGGGCGCGGCTGTACTGGGCCAGTTCCTTGTAGAGCAGGCGCACTTCGAGCATGTTATGGATGCGCTTGTGCACTTCCAGCAGGTCGAAGGGTTTGCTGATGAAGTCGCGTGCGCCCGCTTCCAGGGCCGCGATCTTGAAACTCGGCTGGGCCGTCAGGGCCAGCACCGGCAGGTAACCGCCTTGTTCGATTTCCTTCAGGCCTTTCATGACCTGGAAGCCGTTCAGGCCGGGCATCTGCAGGTCGAGCAGGATCAGGTCGTAGTTATGTTCCCGATGCAATGGACACACCTGCTCCGGCAGCATCGTGCTGCTGACATCGGTGTAGCCTTCCTCCTTCAATATCTCTTCCATCAGTTCGATATTGTCGGGCGAATCGTCTACGACCAGAATCTTGGCGTTCAGGATGTCTTGGCGGCTGGGCATGCTTACTCTCGTGAAATCAAGGCAGTCGGCCAGGAAAGTATTGCTCCGGACCTACCTTACTACAACTTTTCCTAGTCTAGCAAATGACTGAGAATTTCTTGTAGGACAGCGCCGCGTGCGCGGGTAGGAACAACAACACGTCAGCGGACCCTGTTTTGCCCCATGGCGGGCGCCGCCACGCGGTTCACCAGCGGCGCCGTCGGCCCGACGACCGCGGCCACGGTGGCGATCAATTCGCTAGGCTCGACCGGCTTCGAAATGTGTGCGGAGAAACCCGCTTCCAGCGCACGCAGCCGGTCTTCCGATCGGGCAAAGGCGGTCAGGGCAATGGCCGGGACCAGGCTGCCTTCTTCCTTGGCCAGGTGCCGAACCCAGTCGAGCAGTTCGAAACCGTCGACGTCGGGCATGCCGAGGTCGCTGATCAGCAGGTTCGGCGCCGTCTCGCGGAATTGTGCGAAGGCATCACGGGCGCTGGCGGCCAGGCGTACGCTGGCGCCGCAATCGGTGAGGATGCGCTTGATCAGCTCGCGGTTGTCGCGGTCGTCGTCGACCACCAGCGCTTCCACGCCGTTCAGGTTGCGGACCGTCATGTCCGGCGTGCTCGGGTTGCTGCGGATCATCGCAGCGCGGGCGGAACGGCCCGGCGCCGGCTGCTGCTTGGCCAGCGGCAGTTCGATGGTGAAGCTGGCGCCGCGGCCTTCGCCGGGACTTTCGGCGCGCACGGTGCCGCCATGCTGCTCGATCAGCTGCTTGACGATCGCCAGGCCCAGGCCGAGTCCGCCATGGCGGCGCGTCATCGAAGCGTCGGCCTGGCGGAAGCGTTCGAACACGTGGGTGATGAACTCGGGCTTGATGCCGGCGCCGTTGTCGCGCACGGTGATCGAGACGTTGGCGTCGCTGCGCGCGAGGAAGATCTCGACCAGGCCGTCGCGCGGCGTGAACTTGATCGCGTTCGACAGCAGGGTCCACACCACCTGCTGCAGGCGCGCGGGATCGCCGGCGACCAGGCCCGCATCCAGCGCATAGCGCTTGCCGATGCGGATGTTCTTGGCGTCGGCCGCCGGACGCACGGTCTCGACGGCGGCATCGATGAAGCTGGCCGGCATCACGGTCTGCATGTCGAGCAGCACCTTGCCCGAGGTGATGCGGCTCATGTCGAGCAGGTCTTTGATCAGCTGGGCCTGGGCACGGGCATTGCGCTCGATGGTCTGCAGGCCGCGCGACAGGTCGTTCTGGTCGCGGCTGCCGCGGCGCAGCACCTGGGCCCAGCCGAGGATGGCCGACAGCGGGGTGCGCAGCTCGTGCGACAGCGTGGCCAGGAACTCGTCCTTCATTTCGCTGGCGCGTTCGGCCTCGGCGCGCGCCAGGCGTTCGTTCTGCAGCAGCACCTTGCGTTCCTCGGCAGCGCGCTGGGCCGCTTCGTACAGGCGCGCATTGTCGATCGCGACCGCGGCCTGGGCGGCGATGCCGCGCACGATGCGCTCGGTGCGCTCGCTGAAGCAGTTCGGTTCCGGGTGGCCGAAGAACATCGTGCCCAGCGCCTCGCCGGAGTGGGCGACCACCGGTACCGCCAGATAGCTGCGCAGCGGCGGATGGCTGGCCGGGAAGCCGGTGTGCTGGCTGAAGCGCGCGTCCTGGCTGATGTCGTTCGAGCGCACCACGCCCTGGCTCGCGAGGGCCGGCCCGAACAGGCCGTTCGCGCCGGCCTCGCCGAAGGCTTCGAATTCGGCCGGGCTGGCGCCGGACACGGTAAACAGCGAGAACAGATTGCCGCCCGACGTGTCCTGGCCGTGGTACAGGAAGGCGCCGTGGCGCGCGCCGGCGAGGCTGGTGGCGGCGTCGGTGGCCGCCTGCAGCAGCGAGCGCAGGTCGCGCGTCGAGGCCGGCGTGCTGCCGGTGCTGTTGAGCAGCTCGAGTATGTGCGAT